>QKEK01000067.1 GCA_003251775.1 Clostridia bacterium
AGAAACAGATACCATTTATAAGCAATTTATAAAGCCATTTAATTTAGCAGAAGCGCCGCTGTTGCGAGTAGGGTTCATAAGAACACCAGCTAACAATAATTATCTGTTGGCAGATATGCATCATATAATATCAGACGGTACATCGATGGAGTTGCTGACGAAGGATTTTATGTCTTTATTGAACGGTGAAGATTTAGAGCCGTTAAGGTTGCAGTATAAGGATTATAGTGAGTGGCAGCATAGTGATGCACAACAGGAAGAGATGAAGAGTCAGGAAGATTACTGGCTGAATGTATTTGCAGATGAAATACCGGTATTGAATCTACCTTATGATTATCCGAGGCCTGCATTACAAAGCTTTGAAGGGAGTGATATATCTTTTTATATATCTGAAAATGAAACTAATGAGCTAAGGTTATTATGTGAGAAGAATGATTGCACATTATTTATATTGTTATTGTCAATATTTAATGTTCTATTGCATAAATTAACTAATCAGACAGACATTATAGTAGGGACACCAGTAGCTGGACGTAATCATGCAGATCTTGCGAAAATAATAGGCATGTTTGTAAATACGGTAGTATTCAGGAACTATCCGAAGGGAGAATTAAGCTTTAATGAGTTTTTGAGTGAAGTAAAAGAGAAAGTACTAAAATCAATAGAGCATCAAGATTATCAGTTTGAAGACTTGGTAGAGAAAGTAGGGTCTGAAAAAGACAGAAGCAGAAATCCGATATTTGATATAATGTTTGTACTTCATAATCAAGGTGAGAAAGGTAAAGATTTTTCTTATTATGCAGAAGAGTTATTGTATGGAAAGAGTTTAACATCGGCATTTGATATGAATGTCGGATGTGTAGAGACCGATAAGCGAATTTACTGTATTTTTCAATACTGCACGAGACTGTTCAAAGCAGAGACATTGGAGCGTTTTATAGGATATTTCAAAGTAATAATATCTGAAGTAATAAGGAATTCTGACAAAAAGCTGAGCGAAATAGAAATGCTGTCATACTCGGAAAAGAAATTGCTTGAGAAATATTCTTGCTCAGAAATATTATTTCCGATATGTGAGACAATATTGCAGGCATTTGAAGGTCAAGTTAAATTGAATTCTGATAAAGTATGTGTTTATTACGAAGGAGAAGAACTGAGTTATAGTCAGTTAGATACTAAATCGAATCAATTGGCGCATTTTCTAACTGAAACATACGATATCAAAAAAGGTGAGATTGTATCAGTAATAATGGAACGCAATAGAACGCAATATAGACTTGGTTATATCCACAATAGGTATTTTGAAGAGCGGATACTCTTATCTTGCGATAGAGAGCAAATACCCTGCTGACAGGATAATAAACATATTGCATGACAGTAATAGTAGAATTCTAATTGCAGATACAAATACTGTTGAAAAGTATCAAAGCTTATTTGACAGGATAAAAGAAGAAAAAAGTTTATTAGCAATAGTTATTATAGATGAGATTATCTCTGAATTAGATAACTATTCAACAAATTCACCAGATACTAAAATAGATCCTGAGGATAAAGCTTTTATAATTTATACATCAGGTTCCACAGGTAAACCGAAAGGAATCGTTCAGACACACAGGTGTCTTTACAATGTAGTAAAGAACCAAGTTGAATACGGATCATTTGAACGAAGCCTAAATGTACTGCAATATTCATCAATAGGTTTTGATGTATTTATAGCGCATGAGTTATTTTTCTCTTTAGTATCAGGAGGATGTTTATATGTGTTAAATGAAGAGACAAAGAATAGTATGGGTTTACTTTCTGAATATATAAGAGATCATGAAATAGGGTTTATGTTACTTCCTGTACCAGTACTAAATATTCTTTTAGAAGAATCTGGAAAGATATTAGAAAGTTGCGACAAACTGAAACATATTGCTACCGCGGGAGAACAGCTTATTTTAAATACAAGGTTAAAGCAATATTTTACAGATTATCCTGAGAAATTACTTCATAACTTTTACGGACCATCAGAGACTCATAATGCATCGAATTATACAGTTAGAGATGTTGGTCAAATAAAAGAAGGATGCGTAGTTCCTATAGGCGTTCCAAGCGTTAATACACAAATTTACATACTTGATTCAAATAGGAAATTATGTCCACTGGGAGTTGCGGGAGAGCTGTATATATCGGGAGCCGGCTTGGCACGAGGTTATTTAAACGATAAAGCTCTTACGGAAAAGAGCTTTGTTGAGAATCCATTTACATCCGGAGAGCTGATGTATAAGACGGGTGATTTAGGAAGGTTTTGTAATGATGGTAATATAGAGTTTCTGGGCAGGATAGATGATCAGGTAAAGATACGTGGTAACAGGATAGAGTTGGGCGAGATAGAGAGTCAGTTGTTAGCAATAGATACTATAAGAGAAGCAGTAGTAGTAGCAAAAGAGGATAAAGATGGTCAGAAGTATCTGGTAGGATATGTTGTCTCAGAGGTAGAGCTGGAAGTATCAGAGTTGCGAAATGTCCTATCGAAGAGTTTGCCTGATTACATGATACCGACATACTTTGTACAAA
>QKEK01000170.1 GCA_003251775.1 Clostridia bacterium
TCTTTTATGTGGTGCGATATTGGCTAGTGCTATATTTAGTAGCATTCCAATGTACTCGAATGCTATGTTTCAGAGAATGCTCATAAAGGATTTAGAGCTAATGCAAAAAGACACAACTAAATATCCAGGTACCTATTCTGTTGAGATGATAGGTAAGAGTAGAGAAGATTATCAGAAAGTAGACAAAATAATGTATTCTAAGTATGCATCTGAAATTTCATTACCTATTAAAGATAAAACTGCGGTTATTATTACCGATCCTTTTAATATTGAGGAAGAAAGAAAAACAGAAGACGAGCGGAGTATAACTTCTAGTATAGCAGCTTACAGAAATATTGAAGAATATATAGACTTATTGTATGGAAAGCTACCTAAGAACAATAAGGAGAGTGATATTTACGAAGTAATAGTATCACAGAAAGCAGCTAAAAAACTAGCTTTAATTTTAAACAATACTTATAAATTAACTAAGACAATTAGTCGTTTTGAAACCAAAACTATTGCTAAGGTAAAGATAGTGGGTATATTTACCTATAAGGATGAAAATGATGTTTATTGGGATGAAGGTAATTATAGAAATCTGGATAATAGAATTGTAATGCTGGAATCGGATGTTGAAAGGATTACAGAGAATAGAGAGCTTCTGAAGGTTTACAGTATGAAATGGATGTATTTCTTTGATTATTATGAGCTAAAATTTGAAAATACAAGAAAAATAATAACAACAGTATATGAACAGAGATTATCTATGAGGGTTAACCTAAATTTAATAGACATAGCTGAGAAATATCTGAGTAGACAAAATGATTTGAGTATGACCTTATGGATATTGACACTACCTTTTATAGTAATAATATGCTTTTTTACATTAATGATATCTGGCTTGATTATAAAAAACGATGAAAATGAAATATCTGTTCTAAAAAGTAGAGGGGCAGGAACTTATCAGATATTTTTCTTATATATAATTCAGAGCTTGGTAATGGCTGGGATTGCTTTTATAATGGGTCCTATACTTGGGAAAAGCATTTGTAGGGTAATGGGTGCATCAAATGGTTTTATGGAATTAGTATCAAGAAAATCTTTGCCAATTAAAATAACAGCTGAGATATACCAGTTTTCGTTATTGGCTACAGCTATATTTGTAGTTTTTGTGCTTATTCCTGCGTTTAGAGCGTGCAGAACAAGCATTGTACAGTACAAGAGAAAAAAGAATACAGAAAACAAAAGGGCTATATGGGAAAAAATCTTTTTGGATATTATAGTGCTTTTAGTCTCAGGCTATGGATTATACAAGTTTAGTGATAGACAGAATGTACTGCACAAGACGGGTGCTAGTGGTCAAGAGCTACAAATTGATCCAATATTATATATGATTTCGACCCTTTTTGTTATAGGTATCGGGCTGTTGTTTTTAAGGCTATATCCATGGCTATATCCATGCTTAATTAAGGGTATATTCCAATTAGGTAAGAACAGGTGGAATTCAGTATTATACTACTCTCTTGTTAATACTAGAAGAATAGAGAACAATGCACGCTTTATTATGCTGTTTATTATTTTGTCTATTTCCTTTGGAGTTCTTAGTAGTAATCAAGCAAGAACCATAAATCAAAATACTGAGGATAAGATAAGATATGAAGTGGGGGCAGATGTTGTTTTGTACCCTTATTCAAGGGTTGTCCCAAATTCACCTATGTCACAGGTGGAAGGTAGTCCAAGTGACTCTGGTGTATTATTTGATGAAGCTCCATATAGAAAATATCAGAATTTAGCGGGTGTTGAAGGTGTTACAAGGGTATTTGAAGAAGGAAATGCATTAGTTAAAGGTAACTCGTTTGGTTTGGCAGATGTTAGGATTCTTGGAATCGTCCCTCATGAATTTGTAAAGCTTGCATGGTTTAGGGATGATTTGTTACCTTTTCACATTAATAGATATATGAATATAATGACACAATCGCCTGCTTCGGCTCTGTTATCAAAGGATATGCAAGAAAAATTTGATTTAGGGGACAGAATAAGTATACAGTGGGGGAAACACAAAGAAAACACATTGTTGTGTAAGGTTCATGGTTTTATTGATTATTTCCCAACCTATAATCCTTACCCTGACAATAATGTAACCTTTGCATCAGAAGACCTAAATGGATTAAAATGGAAAACAAAGTCGTTAGTAGTAGTTAATTTTTCTACATTACAAAGTAAAGTTCCTGGATTACGCTATAATATTTGGATAAAAAAGAAGCCTGGTGTTACAGACGGTACTATAAATGACCAGCTTATAGAAAAGAAGCTTGATATTTCGAGGATAAGCTTTGCTAATCAAAACCTCATTAGACAGAAAAATGACCCCCTGCTACAGGGGACAAATGGTGTTTTGACCATGTGCTTCATTATAACTATGCTTGTAACGATTGTAGGGTATCTTATATATTGGCTATTGAGCATAAAAGGTAGAACGCTTAGATTTGGAATATTTCGTGCAATGGGGATGTCAATAAGACAGGTAACAATGATTCTAATTTGTGAACAGGTTTTAATTACAGTAAGTGCAATAATTGCAGGCTTTTTCATAGGAAACGTTGCCAGCGATATATTC
>QKEK01000137.1 GCA_003251775.1 Clostridia bacterium
TGCCAAAGGCACTTGTAAAAATGGGCATAGATGTTAGGGTAGTAATGCCTAAATACTCTTTAATACCTGAAATGTATACAAAAGAGATGCAGCTTATTAAAATATGTTATGTTGATATTGGTTGGAGACGCCAATATTGTGGAGTTTTTTTACTGGAGCTTGATGGTGTTAAATATTATTTTTTAGATAATGAGTACTACTATAAAAGGGGTTATATATATGGTAGTGGTGATGAGGGTGAACAATTTACATTTTTCAGTAAAGCCATTCTGGAAATATTACCTGAAATTGAATTCAAGCCTGATATAATTCACTGCAATGATTGGCACACCGGGATGGTAAGTGTATTACTTGATGCTCATTACAGAAATTATAGATCTGATGGATTTTATAAGAATATTCGTACCGTATTTACAATACACAATTTAAAATTTCAAGGAATATTCCCCAAGGATATGATGGATACTGTTCTTGGCTTAAGCTGGGATTACTTTACTCCTGATAGAATTGAGTTTAATGATTGTATTAATTTTATGAAGGGAGCATTAGTTTTTTCAGATAAGATAACAACAGTAAGCCGAACATATGCGGATGAGATAAAGTATGATTTTTTTGGAGAGAATTTGTCTGGGGTAATAAGACGCAGAAGCAATGACCTAGTAGGGATTGTTAATGGGATTGATTATGATGACAATAATCCTGAAGCTGATGATAGGATTTATGTGAAATTTAGCTCAAATGATTTAAAGGGTAAGAAAAAGAATAAGCTTATGCTTCAAAGTGAATTGGGACTACCTGAAAAAGGCGACGTACCTGTAATGGCTATTATTTCTAGAATGACTGCTCAAAAAGGCTTTGATCTGATTGATCGCGTTATAGCTGAAATTTTAGATATGAATATACAGTTAGTAGTGTTGGGCACAGGTGAAAAGAAGTATGAGGATTTATTTAAGTGGGCTCAGCATTCATACCCCAATAAGGTTTCAGTTAATATAAAGTATGATGGTATACTTGCTCAAAGAATATATGCTGGTTCAGATATGTTTTTGATGCCGTCACTCTTTGAACCCTGTGGATTAAGCCAACTATTTAGTATGAGATACGGTACAATTCCCATTGTCAGGGAGACAGGTGGCTTGAATGATACTGTTGTTTCATACAATGAATTTACAGGAGGAGGTAATGGATTTACCTTCACTAATTATAACGCACATGATATGCTAAACACAATGAAGAGGGCAGTATATTATTATAATGATTTTCAAGTGTGGCAAGGGTTAATTCGTAGATGTATGAATCAGGATTTTAGCTGGAAGCACTCCGCTAATGAGTATATAGAATTATATAATAGAATTATACAGATATAATCAGGTTAAAGACACCTTATAATTATTAAGTAACATAATTTATAAGCTTTCATAGTATATACTAAGGAACTTGATGAATATAGTTAAGTTGTTATGTGTTCCTAATCTTAAATAATGTGAGGTGTATTTTATGAGTGATTGTTGTAATTATGATAAAGGGTGCTGTGATAGAGATGGCGGAATTTTTGGAGGCGGCGGTCTTGAATGGATAATTATTATTGTTGTTGTTATCTTGATTTTCTGTCCAGGAATTTTTGGGGGTAGAGGATTATTTGGAGGCGGTTGCGATAACAGGTGCTGTTAATGGGTAGCTTGCTTTTCAAGTAAAACAAGTGTTACGTAAAGAAAGCTATTAAAAGTTAAATACAAAGTTGTAAAGGCTATAAATTCAGTGTATAATAAACACTGAATTTATTTTTTAGGAGTTGAGATTTATGAGTATGGTTGAGCTTGAACAAATAAAGGTTCAATGCCAGAGTCTAGGGAAGAAAATAAAGGAAATGGGGAATTCACTTTGACCTGCCTAGATTAAGGGACGAAATAGAAGAGCTTGAGCAACGTGCGTCTGAGCCAAATTTTTGGGATGATTTAGAAAAATCACAGTCTATTCTTCAAAAGACCAAAGCCTTAAAGTCTAAAATAGAAAGATATGAGGGACTATCTTTAAAATATGATGACTTATTGGTGCTGATAGATTTGGCATTAGAAGAGAAGGATGAGTCTATAATACAAGAGGTCAAGGATGAATACGAAGGAATTCGGGGTATATTGGAGCAAATAGAGCTTGAAACAATGTTAAATGGTCCATATGATAAGAATAATGCGATTATTACTCTTCATGCAGGAGCAGGAGGCACAGAGGCACAGGACTGGGTAGAGATGCTACTTAGGATGTACGTAAGATGGGGAGAAAAGAATGGCTATTTAATGAAGACATTAGACATACTTGACGGTGAAGAGGCTGGTATTAAAAGCGTGACTGTGCATGTTGTTGGAGAGAATGCATACGGATACCTTAAGTCAGAAAAGGGTGTTCACCGTTTGGTCAGAATTTCTCCATTTGATTCTTCAGGTAGGAGGCATACATCGTTTGCGTCTATGGATGTAATGCCTGAAATAGATGAAACAATTGAAATTAATATAAACCCAGATGATTTAAGGGTGGATACGTATAGAGCAAGTGGAGCAGGTGGGCAGCATATTAATAAGACATCCTCTGCAATCAGAATAACTCACATACCAACAGGCGTAGTGGTAGCCTGTCAGACAGAGCGTTCACAGCATCAAAACAGGGATACTGCAATGAAGATGCTTAAGGCTAAGCTTTTTGAGTTAAAGGAAAGAGAGCAAAAGGAAAAGATTGAAGACTTAAAGGGCGTTCAGCTAGAGATTGCATGGGGTAGCCAAATCAGATCATATGTGTTTTGTCCGTATACTTTAGTTAAGGACCATAGAACTAACTTTGAAAATGGGAATGTAAATGCAGTTATGGATGGCGATATAGATGGCTATATAAAGGCTTATTTGTCTAAGGGACAACAAGCCTGAGTGCTTTATTAAGTACCTTTAAGTCTATTTTTTTTGAATGAGCGGCTTCTCCGTCATAATCAAGGCAAATATCCTTATTTGACTCTATAAGGATATTTTTTGCTTGTTTGTAGAATACAAGCTTATGCGATAGATGCTCGCCCCAAAGTATCTTTTGTGCTATACTGACAAGCTCTGGTGGTGGGGCTTTTTTAATGACTAAAAGGTCAAGATAGCCATCGTCTAAGGTAGCATGGGGTGCCAGCTTGGAAAATCCCCCCACAGAGGCTGTATTAGCAACTATAAACATTAAGGCATCCATTTGATAGGTTTCTTCATCTGCTGTTATACTGAGTGGATAGCTTTTTTCCAACTGGTCACCAAGCTCAAGTGCTCCCTGTAAGTAGTATGCGTATTTACCTAGGATTGATTTATTCTCGTTAGAAACCTCATGGGGTATGTTTGCAAATGCACCACCAGCGATGACATTAATGAAGCAATCATTTCCTATCACACCTACGTCCACAAGCTTTGTGTTTGATTTTTGTATCATTTTTACAAAGGCTTCGACACTTACTGGTATTTGTAAATAGTTGGCGAAATCATTAACTGTGCCAGCTGGAAGAATAGCTAGTGCAGGAATTTGGTCATTGGGGGTATTATCTATATTTGAGTCATATTCACAATTAATGTCATTCGGTTTGATATAAGTCTTTATGTAAAAGTCAACCATTCCATTCACAATTTCGTGAATTGTACCGTCTCCACCGCACCCAATTATGATATCATACTTTTGAAGACAAGCATTATATGCAGCTTCCTTTGCATCATTACTTTTTTTGGTAGCACAAAAGCTAATTTCAGTATTATCACTTTCTAGTAATAGTTTTGCTATCCTAAAAATCTTAGCTTGTTCAGTTTTCTTTCCTGAAGCAGGGTTGTATATGACCTTTAATCTCTTCATAGGTTCTCCTTAATATCCCAAATAGTTTAGGTAAAATTAACTATTATTATAGTAACTTAATTTATTTACTTTATCAAGTATGAAGTTACAGCTTGACATATATAATATATTAGTGTACTATAACAATATGTCACTAGTGCGTCGATGAGCTTTGTTGTAAAAAGCTTAATAAATTATGAAGGAATTGTTCATAATTTATTAATTTGACATATTAATTAATCAGTGATAGGATTAATTAATAAAAAAAGGAGGATTATAGAAAATGAAAAAACTATTAAGACTATTTGTAATTATTACGATTTTCGCATTGCTACTTACTAATGTAGCATGTAATAGTAGTAAATCTGATGATGAGCCAAGCTTCATACAGGAAGGGTCGGAAACTACAGAGTCATCTGGAGAAGGTGAAGCAGAAGCAGTTAACTCTACAGAACTAACTAAGATAAGCTTATATCTGAAAAATTACCAGTCTGCGACACCAATGAATCTTAATCAAATTAACGAGATGAAGCAAGAACTTGATAAAAGGACTGGTACGGAGCTCAATACTATAGTTGAACTTAATTGGCTTGAAATGAATGAATACGATGAAAAGGTAAAAACACTGATACAATCAAATGATGCCATTGATGCTATTGATGCTAGCAATTTTATTTCATTACTAGCTAATGACTTAACTAAGGATATAACTAATGAATTTAAGCAATTCGCACCGAGCTATTATAAATTGCTTGATGAAACTATGCCTGAAAGGATTAAATCTGCAACACATGATGAAAAGGTTTTGTACATACCAAATATGGATATAAATACTTCAAGGTATTGTGCTTTGGTTAGAAAAGATATACTTGAAAAGTATAATATAACAAGCATAAAGGATATTAATGAGTATGAAGCATTCTTAAAGAAAATACATGAGAGTGAACCCAATGTATTACCAGGTTACATAAATGCATTCTCTTTTATGGACTTTTATGCACTTTCACAGGGCTATTTATCTTTAGACAGTATTTATGCCGAATTAAAAAATGGTAGCCTTGAAATGTATACCTTGGATAAGTTGAGTGAATTTGATAACGCATATAATGCTTTAAAAGAATGGTCTGAAAAAGGCTTAATATCTGTAAAAAATGAAGATATAATGAAGCTTTTAGGTGGAGAAGGGGCTTCAACAGTTGTTAATATAAATATGCTAGAGCAACTAGAAGGTTATCTTTCAAATATTCCAAATGTTCAGTTTGAGATTTTCCCTCTTTGTATGGATAAAATACAGGTAAGACCCAATAGTAGTAGTGGTGGCATTGCTATAGCTAAAAACTCAGAAAACTCTAAAAACGTAATACAGTTTTATGAATGGGTACAAAGCTCTCAGGAAAACTATGACTTGTTTATGAATGGAGTTAAGGATAAGCATTATACCTTAGACAATGGAGCATTTAAAGTTAATGGTACAAAATACCAAAACGCTGTTAGTGGTTGGTTTGGAAGCCAGAATTTTAAAAATTATAAAATGCATAGAAGTAGTTTGTTTTCTCAAGAAAGCTATGTGAGTTTGCTTGAACAGCTTAATTTCGAGAATACACAGACCTTTGAGGTGCTAGCAAAGCAAAGCTTATCGCCTGAGATGCTTGGTTCAGAAGATTCGGCAGATATAATTAAGCTTAATGAAGAAATGGAAAAAATTAAGGATTTAGGTCA
>QKEK01000165.1 GCA_003251775.1 Clostridia bacterium
TAACTTTAATTATTATCGTATAAAAAAGTTGTTGCTATATGCTTGTAAATAGCCTTCTCTTTGGTTATAATTGTATTGAAATACGCATAAAGCTTTAAGTAAAATAGCTTTATTGAATGGGGAGAAAAAAGTGAGGAGTATACATGTTAATCAGATTATAGAGGTCGTATCAAAGCTATGTGTTGATGCAAACTATTTTCTGAATCAAGATATAAGAATTAAACTTGAGGAAGCCTGCAAAAAAGAAAAATCACCGCTTGGAAAAGAGGTTTTAAACAAGCTGTTAGTAAATGCAGATATAGCAGCAGAAAAAGAAATGGCAATATGTCAGGACACAGGCATGGCTGTTTTTTTTATTGAGCTTGGACAAGATGTTCACCTTGAAGGTGGCAGCTTAAATGAAGCTATAAATGAGGGAGTTAGAAGAGGATATGATAAGGGTTTTTTAAGGAAATCAGTTGTTGAAGACCCTATTTTCAGAAAAAACACAAATGATAATACACCAGCCATTATTCATTATGACATCGTAGAAGGTGACAGGCTGAAGATAGATTTTGCACCCAAGGGGTTTGGAAGTGAGAACATGAGTGCATTGAAAATGCTAAAGCCTTCGGACGGGATAGAGGGGATAAAGGGATTTATTATAGATACGGTACGGAAAGCTGGGGCGAATCCCTGTCCGCCAATTGTTGTTGGAGTTGGTATAGGCGGTACAATGGAAAAAGCAGCTATTATGGCTAAAAAGGCATTACTAAGACCATTAGGAATTCATAATACCATTAAATATGTAGAAGAGCTAGAAAAGGAAATGCTTCTGATGATAAATAAGATAGGTATTGGCCCGGCAGGCTTTGGAGGTTCTTCAACAGCATTAGGAATTAACATAGAAACTTACCCTACTCATATTGCGGGTATGCCTGTTGCAATTAATATTAATTGCCATGCTACAAGACACGCAAGTTTCGAGTTATAATTATATGAGTTTATAAATATACATGAATAGCTTTTATAGCATAAGGTGTATATTGTGCAAACAACAAGGTTCTAATTGTAAACATTATTTGAAAGGAACTTTTTTATGAGTGAAGTAAGAAAAATATCAGCACCATTAAATGATGGTGATATAGAAAGCTTGAAGGCAGGAGATGAAGTATATATTTCAGGTGTTATTTATACTGGTAGAGATGCTGCACATAAAAGGCTGATTCAATTATTAGAAAAGGGAGAAAAGCTTCCATTTGACATTAAGGGACAGATGATATATTATGTTGGACCCTGTCCAGAAAAACCAGGGCAGATTATTGGTTCAGCAGGGCCTACAACTAGCGGAAGAATGGATGCGTACACACCAAGGCTTCTTGAGCTTGGGTTAAAGGGAATGATAGGTAAAGGGTTAAGGGATAATAACGTAAAAAAAGCTATGATTAATCATAAAGCTGTTTATTTTGGTGCTATAGGAGGGGCTGCGGCATTAATTGCAGCTTCAATTAAGAGTCAGGAAATAATTGCGTTTGAGGATTTAGGTACAGAGGCAATCAGAAGGCTTGAGGTTGAGGATTTTCCTGTAGTTGTTGTTATTGACTCAGAGGGAAATGATTTGTATGAAAAGGGTATTATGGAGTTTAGTCAGGAATAGAATACAGGAATAGAATACATAAAAAATTAATAAAATATATGATAAGAGTGAATTGTAGTGTAACACAATACGCTTACGCATTTATTCTAAATAACGCAACATTGCGTATAAAAATACAACAATGCAATTTACTCGGTATTACGATTTAATAATTTGGCTAAAGGATGGGTTGATATGCTTATAATAGGATTAAATGGAAGTCCGAATGAGAATGGGAACACAAAGTTATTACTTGAGAGGGTGTTGAAAACTGCTGAGGAAAATGGTGCTGAAACAGAGATAATTAATATACAAAAAGCCTTGAGTACAGCTAAGACGCCTTACTGTACAGCTTGTACCAATCCTTGCTCGGGAGTATGCTATAAAGGAACTGAGCTTGAAGAAGCTTTTGAACTGTTGGAAAAAGCAGATGGAGTTATATTTGGTAGTCCTGTGTATTTTGGGACAGTATCAGCTCAAATGAAAGCATTTGCAGATAAAGCAAGAGGATTAAGAGGGAAAAAAACGCTTTATAATAAGGTAGGTGCAGCAGTTACAGTAGGAGCAGCAAAATTTGGAGGACAAGAGACAACAGTAAAGGCATTGCATGACATTATGCTTGTTCAGGGTATGCTTGTTCTTGGAGATGGGTTCAGAGATGATGATTGCGGTCATCACGGTGTTTGTAGTCAGAAGCCTTCTGAAAATGACGATTTTGCAATAAAACGTGCTCAGATTTTAGGAAAAAGGATGGTTGAGGTCTGCAAGGCAGTAATGGACATAAGATAAGGACATAAGATAAGGACATAAGATAAGGACATAACAGAGAGGATGACATATGAATAATCGCTTTATACGTACAGAAATGATTATTGGCTCAGAAAATTTGCTTAGGCTAAAAAATAGTCGTATAGCTATATTTGGTATAGGTGGTGTTGGAACATATGTAGCTGAAGGTCTTGCAAGGGCGGGTATCGGCAGTTTTATGCTGATTGATAATGATGTTGTGTGTGCTTCAAATATTAATAGACAAATTCACGCTCTTGAAAACACTATTGGTAGGGCAAAGGTAGAATTAATGAAGGAGCGTATAAATTTGATTAATCCTCAAGCAGAGGTACAAACAATGCAGTTTTTTTATTTGCCAGAAAACTCACTGGAATTAGATTTCTCTGGATATGACTATATTGTCGATGCTATAGATACGGTAACAGCAAAAATCGACATTATTGTTAGGGCAAAGTCTATGAATATACCTGTTATTAGCTGTATGGGGACGGGTAATAAGCTAAACCCTACTGAGCTAACGGTATCTGATATTTATAAAACCTCTGTTTGTCCACTTGCTAAGGTTATGAGGAAGGAGCTTAAGGATAGAGGAGTAAAGTCTTTAAAGGTAGTCTATTCAAACGAGATTCCCCGAAAGCCTATCTTGGAAGATGCTACTTCTAATAAGCTAAGGACACCGGGAAGTGTTTCATTTGTGCCATCTGTTGCAGGCATGATTATTGCTAGTGAGGTTGTAAAAGATATAATAATTTAAAACAATAAGAGCAGGTGCATAATTTTTAATTTGCTAACTTTATACTTGCAAAAACTATTATTTTCGCATATAATGATGTTTATAATTAAATAATAATTTGCTAGGGGGGCTGCGATTGGGCGGCTGAGATAGAAAACCGAATTTTCTGACCCTTGACCTGATCCGGATAATGCTGGCGTAGGAATGTTTATAATGTATAGTAAGCACATATCTGTTCAGATGTGTGCTTTTGTTTGCTAGGGCATAAAGCCTCTTCTGATGTCATTAGATACAATCCTTCAAATGTATATCCTATATAGTTAAAACAAAAATTAAAGGAGAATTTTTATGTATACAACTCAGATGGATGCTGCAAAAAAAAGTATTATAACAAAGGAAATGGAAATAGTTGCAGAGAAGGAAGGCATAGCGATAGATAAACTGCTGGAAGGAATCTCAAAGGGTAAGATAATCATACCTGCAAACAAAAGGCATACAAAGTTGAATCCTGAAGGCATAGGAGAAGGTCTCAAAACCAAAATTAATGTCAATATAGGGATTTCTAAGGATTGTTGTGATATAGATGTGGAGCTAGAGAAGGCAGAAACAGCAATTAAAATGAACGTAGAAGCTATAATGGATTTGAGTAATTATGGCAAGACAGAAGCCTTTAGAAGAAAGCTAATAGACATTTCACCTGCTATGATTGGAACTGTGCCTGTTTATGACGCACTTGGTTTTTATGATAAAGAGTTAAGGGATATTAGTGCAAGTGAGTTTTTAGACGTAGTCAGAAAGCATGGTGAAGATGGTGTGGATTTTATCACTATACATGCTGGCATGAATAGAGAGACAGCGTCTACGTTTGAAAGGAACCCTCGTCTTATGAATATAGTTTCACGTGGTGGCTCTTTGATGTATGCATGGATGAAGCTGAACAATGAAGAAAATCCTTTTTATGAGTATTACGATGAGCTACTTGATATTTGTGCGGAGTATGATATGACATTGAGTTTAGGTGATGCTTGTAGACCTGGTGCAATAGCAGACTCAACTGATGCAAGTCAGATTAAGGAATTAATTGTGCTTGGAGAGCTTACTAAGAGGGCTTGGGAAAAAAATGTTCAGGTGATGATAGAGGGACCTGGGCACATGGCATTAGATGAAATTGAAGCTAATATGATATTAGAAAAAAGACTATGTCATGGTGCACCTTTCTATGTTCTAGGACCACTTGTTACAGACATTGCTCCTGGATATGACCATATAACTGGTGCTATCGGAGGTGCTATTGCGGCTGCAAAGGGGGCAGATATTTTATGCTATGTGACACCAGCAGAGCATTTGCGATTACCAACAGTAGATGACATGAAAGAGGGCATAATAGCGTCTAAAATTGCCGCTCATGCTGGAGATATTGCAAAAAAGCTTCCAGGGGCAAGAGCATGGGACAACAAAATGAGCTATGCAAGACAAAATCTTGATTGGGATACCATGTTTGAATTAGCACTAGACCCAGACAAGGCGAAAAGTTACAGAGCGGGGTCAAAACCCGAGGATGAGAAAACATGTACAATGTGTGGAAAAATGTGTGCGGTAAGAACCCTAAACAAGGTTCTTAATGGAGAGGATATTAATATTCTAAGAAAATAGCGTAGTATGATTATGTATAAATATGTAAGCGTTTAACGAACTTCAAATTTGATAAAAAATCTAATGAAGTTCGTTAAATCGCCAAGACTAAATGTCTTGAAGACCGCTTACAGGCGTTATTTGTGCCATAGGCATGGGGGAGTTAATATGTAACAATGTAAAATAGCTTATATGGTTGATTTGTGAACACAGATATGATAGTATTATATACATGTTGGGGCTATATTGTTGATATTAATGTTAACAATATAGCTCAACACTATTAATGCTATATGGAGGTGCTTGTTTTGTTTAAGAAAAAGCAAAAAATTAGTTTTTCGCTGGATGTTAATAGTATAGCTTTAAAGCGAAGGAAGTTTGACAGTGATGAAATAGGTAGAGGCATCGGTGTTCAAAAGACAAAGAAGGGGAAAGGGAGCTATACAAGAAAAGAAAAGTATAAAAAGAACTATAGTGAGGGTAACTATGGTTCTTTTTTTTTCTCAGCAATGTGAATATTACGCGGCAAGCTACAGAAGTAAAATAAACTTGCTGTTTAAATCACTATATTATGGTGAAAATATTATTAGGTTATATTACCTATTAAATATTTAAGGTGCTTGTGAAAGAGTGACTAAACAAATGGAGGAGAATTATCATGGCTATTGAGAAATTAAATGTTGATGGAATGTCATGCATGCATTGCGTTAATGCTATAAAAAGTGAAGTTGAAGGCTTAGAAGGTGTAAGTAAGGTAGATATAGATCTAGATGCAAAAACAGTTACAGTAGAGTTTGAACCAAATAAACTAGGACTGAAGGATATCATTAAGACAATTGAAGAAGAGGGCTATGTAGTTGTGTAATTTTATTGACATTGATTTTGCATAAACATGCAACAACGCAAAAAGCTTCCATAATTATAATGTTGATTTTTTTATAGAATTTTGTTATATTAAGTTAGTGAAAATTAAATTTTCATCAAAATACGACAAAGATTTATGTTGCGTGTTCAGAAAAGAGGAAATCAAATTGAAAAATTTTATAGTTGAAAATGAGGACAGTTCTATATCATATCGAATTCCATTTGGGAACTTAGGAATGATATCACTAAAGGGGAGCTGTGAATTAGGAAATTTGGTAAATGACTGGATAAAGTCATGGAGAAAGGAAACGGTAGACACATTTCCAGATATAGCTAATATGTCCCCGGATTACCTGAGAGAATCATATCTTTTATCACATACCTGCAACAGATTTGCAACTGGAGAAGGAAAAGTTGTCTTAAACAATACGGTTAGAAATCACGATGTTTTTATATTAGCTGATATAGGTAATTATCATTGTACCTATGATTTGTATGGACAAGAGCGACCAATGAGTCCTGATGACCATTACAGCGATATACTCAGAGCAATTGGTGCTATAAGTGGTAAAGCTAAAAGAGTATCAGTTATAATGCCTTTATTATATGAGGGTAGACAGCATAAGCGTACATCAAGAGAGTCTTTAGACTGTGCTATAGCCTTACAGCAATTAGTAGGTATGGGAGTAGAGAATATCATAACCTTTGATGCTCATGATGCACGTGTTCAGAATGCTATTCCTCTAAACAGCTTTGAAAACTTGTACCCGCATTATCAGGTATTGAAGGCATTAATAAAGACAGAAAAGGATCTTATAATAAATAAGGAAAAGATGATAGTTGTTAGCCCTGACGAAGGTGGTCTGCACAGAAATATTTATTATGCAAGCATGCTAGGTATTAACGTAAGTACCTTCTATAAACGACGAGATTATACAAAGGTTGTTAATGGTAAAAATCCTATTGTTAGCCATGAGTATCTTGGAGATAATTTAGAGGGCAAGGACGTTATTATAGCAGATGACCTTATAGCTTCTGGAGAATCAATTCTGGATGTTGCAAAAGAGCTTAAGAAAAGAAATGCAAACAGGATTTTTGCAATAGTTACTTTTGGTCAGTTTACTCAAGGCGTAGAGAAGTTTAATGAGGCATATAATATGGGATATATAAGCAGAGTTTATGCAACAAACTTAAGCTACAGACGCCCTGAATTATTGAATGCACCATGGTTTGTTGATGTTGATATGTCTAAGTTTATGGCATATGTAATAGAAATGCTAAACCACAATGAATCGTTGAGTCCGTTAGCAGATCCATCAGAAAAAATTAATAAGTTTTTGGTTTGCAATGGTATTAAGAGTTATTGATTAGAGGGTCAATTAAGAATACTATTTAAATATATTGTGAGCTTAGGGATATTGAATGAACATTACAGCTTCTAATTTTTAATTATCCAAGGGGACTTAGCTTTGTTCGCATATCTGACCGTTAGGGAGTATATGAACGAACTTGTCATCTTGGATAATTGAGAATTTAGAAGCTGTTTGTGAAATGGTTTCATCTCTAAGACTATATTTTTGTAAAGGTTTTGACAATAACTTCTATATATAATATAATATAATTGTTATTTAATTTATTATTTTGTTGATTAATTACTAGATTTATTTGTTTAGTTTATTTTTTTGGTTTAATTGGGAGGGGCATTAGAGCGTGCGTAAGGTAAGCATAGAAAATGTAGAGTGTGGCACAAAGATCGCGAAAAATGTAATCTCTTCGGATGGTACTGTTTTACTTGCAGCGGGTATGCTTATGCAGAATGAATATAAGCGTCGGTTAAATGCGAATGGTATTACGGATTTATTTATAGAGGATGATATATCAAGTGGCATTGAGATTCCTGATGTCGTAAAGCAGGAAATAAGAACCGAAGCTAAGGCTTTAATCAAGGATATGGTAAATAAAACCACTATTCCTGTGAATATAAATAGTAGTAAGGTTTTAGAGCTTGTTGAAAAAATTATTGAAAGCATATTGTCAAATGATCAAATCATATTTAGCCTATCTGACATTCGTTCAGTTGATGATTATACCTTTGAACATAGCATTAATGTATGTATTATTTCATTAATTATTGGAATGAGCATTGATCTTGATGAAAATAAGCTTAAGGAATTGGGTGTTGGCTCTTTGCTACATGATATTGGTAAGCTGTTTATAAATGATGAAATCTTGAAAAAACCTGATAAATTGACCTTTGATGAGTTTGAACAGATTAAAAAGCATTCTGTTTATGGCTTTGATATACTTAAAAGTAATAATGATATTGCTATGTCCTCTGCATACATTGCATTAGGGCATCATGAAAGAGTTGATGGTAGTGGCTATCCCATGAAATTAAAGGGGGATAATATTCATCAAAGTGCAAGAATTGTAGCTATTGCTGATGTATATGACGCACTTACCTCAGAAAGGGTTTACAGAACTAGGCAAAAGCCTCATGAGGTAGTTGATTACATAGTATCATTATCAGGGAAACAGTTTGATGAAGAGCTAGTTAATGCGTTTGTGAGATGTATTGCCCATTACCCGATAGGTTCAGGTGTTGTTTTAAGCTCTAATGAGAGAGGAATCGTTACTAGGTTTAACAAGAGTATTCCTAACAGACCAGTTGTTAGAGTTGTAATAGATGAAAACGGTGAAATGTTAGTTAAACATAAAGAGCTTGACCTTTCTGAGAATAATAGTCTTTATATTGTTGATGTGTGGGAAATGTGATAATTCAACAAAAACTTAAGTGGCTGGACAGGAGCTTGTCATTGGCAGTTTATCACATAAACATTGACAATGATTATCAATATCCCTATAATAGAAGTATAATATAAAGTGACTTTACATTATAGAGAGAAATAGAAATATCTTTATATAGAGTAAACTATAACGCAGAATAATCGAGAGGTAGAAATGGACGAGTGTTGCTTGAATTTTGATGAGCTACTAAAAGACAAAGGCTATAAGCTGACTACCCAAAGAAGGGTTGTGCTTGATGTTGTTTTAGAAAACAAAGGAAAGCATTTAAACAGGCAGGAGATATTTGATTTGGTCAGAAAGAAGAACCCTGATATTGGTGTTGCTACTGTATTTAGGACCTTGCCTTTACTAGAAGAAATGGGAATAGTTGACGGTGTTGACTTTGGTGATGGCTGTATACGGTATGAGATAAAAAATCATGAGCTTCAGCACAGACATCATCATTTAATTTGTATGAAATGTAATCAGATTACAGAGGTCAAGGAGGATTTATTAGATTCAATAGAGGATAGGATTTTTGTTGAAAATAGCTTTAAAGTGTTAGACCATAGAGTAAAATTCTACGGGTACTGTAAAGCCTGTTTGGATAAGGTTGAAAGAAAATGACCAGTTAGAATGATATAAATAGACAAGGCATAAATATATGATTTTCTTTCAACCCAGATTTGTGCCTGAAGAGAGGAATGGATATAAGGTTGAAAAAAAGACTAAATGATATGAAAAAGGGTCAAAAGGGCTTGATAGAAGATATTAAAGTTGATTTGAAAATGCAATTAAAACTGGAGTCTCTTGGTATAAGAAAGGGTGCTCTTATAGAAAAAAAAGCAAAAATGCTTGGGAATGGACCTGTAGTAGTGGGGATAGGTAATGGGGAAATAGCATTGGCTCATGAAGTAGCAAATTACATATATGTAGAAATATAAAATATGCGTAGCTTTTTAGGTGTAGTAATATTGAGATAACATCAATTTGTTATACATTAAATTAGCTCAATTAATGGAGAAGGACAAAATGAAATTACTTTTAATCGGAAATCCTAATGTTGGAAAGAGTGCTATATTTACACATTTAACTGGAGTGAGTGTAGTAACATCAAATTACCCTGGCTCAACAGTATCATATACAAAGGGATATCTTACCGTTTATAGAAATACTGAAGATGATGCGATTAGGAACTGTAGATACCAAGCGGGTTCACATAAGCAAAAAAGGAAACATAGAGATATTCAAAAAAATGGTGACACAGAAATTATTCAAGATGATTGTAGAAAGGGCTGTAGGAATTGTCATAGAGGAAGACATGGCAAATATACTGAAAACCTAGAAACAGCTAAAGTAGTTGAGGTCATAGATGTACCAGGTACATATAGATTGGATCCGGATAATGATGCTGAGAGGGTTGCGGTTAAAATGTTAGAAGAGGGAGATTTCCTCATTAACGTAGTAGATGCAACTAATCTGGAAAGAAATTTAAACCTAACGCTCCAACTTCTGCAGTACTCCAAGCCAATGATTCTTGTTCTCAATATGTGGGATGAGACCAAGCATAAAGGGATTTCAGTTGATCCTAAAAAGCTTAGTGAGTTGTTAGGAATACCAGTGGTTTGTACATCTGGCATTACTGGAACTGGATTAGATGAGCTTGCTAAAACCTTTATTGCTCACATGGACACAAAGCGTACAGGAGTTGAGCATAAAAACAGATGGGAGTATATTGGTGAAATAGTTGGTAAGGTGCAAAGCCTAAAGCATAGGCACCACACTTTTCTTGAAAGGCTTCAGGATTTATCTGTACACCCATTACTAGGGTTTCCATTTGCTATAGCTTCTTTGCTTATTATTTTTTCGGTTATTATTAAAATTGGAGATTATCTGACTAATTTTACGTCTTTAATGCTTGAAAGATACTATTCTCAATTAATTTATTTAATTGGTGACTGGATGGGAAATAAAGGCTTTTTTTATGACATTCTTTTAGGTAATATAAGCGGTGAAGTAATAAATTACGAGACTGCCATGGGAGTGTTAACAACTGGCGTATTTATGACACTAGGCATTGTATTACCGTATATCATTGTATTCTACATTGTTCTTGGCTTTATTGAGGATTTAGGGTATTTGCCACGAATTGCTATTATTTTTGACAAAATGATGCATAATGTAGGCTTGCATGGATTTTCTGTAATTCCAATGATGCTCGCTTTTGGTTGTAATGTACCTGGAGTAATGGCTCTTAGGAACCTTGAATCAAGAAGAGAGAGATTTATTACAGGGGTTGTTATGTCAGTTACAATACCTTGTATGGCACAGTCCGCAATTATATTACATGCAGCTGGAACAAGAGGAATCACATATGTAGGCGTGATAATTGCAACATTAGTCTCAGTATGGATTGTTTTAGGAACAATTCTAAAGTACGTCGTTAAAGGGCATACCACAACCTTAATAATGGAAATTCCGCCCTACAGAAGACCTGGATTACAGATACAGATTAAAACCTTGATAATGAGAGTAAAGGGCTTTATTCTGGAAGCTGTACCATATGTGCTAGGTGGTATTCTTGTAATTAATGTTCTTACTGTAATCGGAGCAATAGACTTTATAGGGAGTCTTTTCAAACCTGTAATAAAAGGGATTTTTGGGTTACCCATTGAAACAGTTTCAACCTTTATTATAGGAATTGTGAGAAAGGATGCTGCAGTAGTTCTACTTGAGCCCTTAAATTTAACAGATGGTCAGATGATTACAGCGGTAATCTGTCTTATTCTATATTTTCCCTGTATTGCAACCTTTGTTGTTTTGTTGAAGGAGCTTGGTATAAAAGACACTATAAAGGCTACTGCAATTATGGGTTTAGTTACACTTGTGACAGGGGGGATTGTTAATATTGCATTAAGAGGCTGGCTCTCTCCCAGTGTTTTTATTATCATTGAGCTGACCTTCAGTGTATTATTTTCTAAGATAATGTATATAATTAATTTTAACAGAAGGATTCAAAAAATAGGGTTGAAATAATGATTGGAGAGAAGTAAATGACTCAAGTGTTAATAAAAGAATTGTATAAAAAGACGAGCTACTTTATAGCAAAAGAGATTAAGGTCTCTGGATGGATAAGAACCATACGTGATTCAAAGAAATTTGGGTTTATTGAATTAAATGATGGTTCTTTTTTTAGGAATATACAGGTTGTTTTTGAGGATCATCTCAGTAATTTTGATTTAATAAGAAAGCTGAATGTGGGGTCTTCTATAGTAGTAACAGGAGAGGTTGTTGAAACGCCTCAGGCAAAGCAGCCTTTTGAAATAAAGGCAAAGGATATATATATTGAAGGGGAGTCTTTACCTGAGTATCCCCTGCAAAAAAAACGCCATACCTTTGAGTACTTACGCACAATAGCTCATTTAAGACCACGTACTAATGCGTTTTCTGCGGTGTTTAGGGTTCGTTCAATTTTAGCCTATGCTATTCATAATTTTTTTCAGGAAAAGAATTTTGTTTATGTTCATACTCCCATTATAACATCAAGTGATTGTGAGGGTGCTGGGGAAATGTTTCATGTAACGACGCTTGACTTAAAAAGCACGCCTAGAATGGAGAATGGAGATATAGATTATTCTAAGGATTTCTTTGGAAAGGAAACAGGATTAACGGTTAGTGGACAGCTTGCAGCTGAGACCTACTGTATGGCTTTTAGAAATGTTTATACCTTCGGTCCTACCTTCAGGGCTGAGAAGTCTAATACTACACGTCATGCAGCTGAATTTTGGATGGTTGAGCCAGAGATTGCTTTCGCTAGTCTTAAAGAGGATATGGAGCTAGCTGAGGAGATGATAAAGTACCTTATCGGATATGTTATGGAGAATGCACCTGAAGAGATGGATTTTTTTAATAGCTTTATAGATAGGGAGCTTTTTAATAGATTGAACAATATTTTAAACTCTGATTTTGAGCACATCACTTATACTGAAGCTATTCAGATTCTGGAAAAGAATAAAGACAGCTTCGAGTTTCCTGTCAAATGGGGGCTTGATTTGCAGACTGAGCATGAAAGATATTTGACTGAAGAGGTATTTAAAAAGCCAGTTTTTGTTACTGATTATCCTAAGGAGATTAAAGCCTTCTACATGAGAATGAATGATGACAATAAGACTGTAGCAGCTATGGATCTGCTTGTGCCTGGTGTTGGTGAGATTATTGGGGGTAGCCAGAGAGAAGAAAGGTATGATGTTCTTCTTGATAAAATAAAGCAGTTAAATCTTAGGGAAGAGGAGTATTATTGGTATCTGGATTTAAGAAGATATGGGGGCACAAGACATGCTGGCTTTGGATTAGGCTTTGAGAGACTTTTAATGTATATAACTGGTATGCAGAATATAAGAGATGTTATATCATTTCCCAGAACTGTAAGTAATGCTGAATATTAAGGTTTATAGAAAAAATATATTAAATGAGAACTAGCCTATATGTGTCTTAAAATAAATCTTTGCAAACATTACGATTAATGTTACAATTTGTTCATAAATTATTAAAATATTTTTAAGATAATAGTATAAGTGCAATGTTTCTAAATCCGTATTACGGATAAGAATATATTCTTTCAAAGGGCGTGAGGATAAGAGATAAAAAATCCTAAATTGAACACGTTCTCTGATGAGGGAGGATTACATATGATAGAGATTCAGAATTTGACTAAAACATATGGTCAAATTAAAGCAGTGGACAATATCAGCTTTACTGTAAACAAAGGAGAAATCTTAGGCTTTTTGGGGCCAAATGGTGCTGGCAAATCCACAACAATGAATATCATAACGGGCTTTATACCATCAAGCTCAGGGAAGGTTACGGTAAATGGTTGTGATATTATGGAAGAGCCTGAGGAGGTAAAAAAGAAAATTGGGTATTTGCCTGAGTTGCCACCATTGTACATGGATATGACAGTAAATGAGTACCTAACCTTCTGTAGTGAATTAAAAAAAGTTAGTAAAAAAGTATTCAGAAGTCAGATGGACGATATTATGGAGTTGGTAAAGATAACTCATGTAAAAAATCGTCTGGTTAAGAATCTCTCTAAGGGGTATAAGCAAAGGGTTGGTTTAGCACAGTCACTTTTGGGAAGTCCTGAGGTTTTAATCTTAGATGAACCAACAGTGGGTCTTGACCCAAAACAAATTTTAGAAATCAGAAAGCTAATTAAGGCATTAGGTAAGGAGCATACCATTATTTTAAGCTCCCATATACTTCCCGAGGTTAGTGCAGTATGTGAACGTGTGGTTATTATTAATAAGGGTAAGATTGCGGCAATTGACACTCCTGATAATCTGTCTAAGTCGTTAGGAGACTATTCAAGGTTTACTATAACTATTGCAGGACCTAAAAACAAGATAGTGGACAATCTTAAAGAGATTTATGGAGTTAAATATTTGGAGCCTCAGCATAGTGGAGAAAAAGAGGAAAATAGCTTTGTCGTGGAGGCAGACAAGGAAATAGATGTAAGAAAACCGATTTTTCACAAATTATCTGAGCTGGGTTATCCTATCCTTGAACTGAAGTCTCTTAGCATGTCATTAGAGGATATCTTTATTCAATTAACTTCAGAAGAAAAGGGGGAAGTATAATTATGCTAGCAATATTAAAAAGAGAAATAAGATCATATTTTTATTCTCCAATCGCTTATGTACTTATTGGATTGTTTATGCTAGTAACTGCTATATTCTTTACTTTAACTAGTATAACCTATCAGGTTGCTGATTTTAATGGCGTTTTATCAAACATAGAATTTATATTAATGATTATTATACCTATGTTAACAATGAGAATTATGGCTGAGGACAGAAAAAGCGGAACTGAGGTATTGTTAATTACATCGCCTACCAAAATAACGGACATTGTTTTGGGCAAGTATTTGGCGACATTTGGTGTATTTTTAGCAATGACAGTCATTAGCTTCATTTTTCCAATTAT
This sequence comes from Clostridia bacterium, assembly GCA_003251775.1. GTDB lineage: Bacteria > Bacillota > Clostridia > DSM-8532 > SZUA-474 > SZUA-474. The sequence continues at coordinate 14,403 of QKEK01000165.1, forward strand.
ATTATATATATTCGGAAAACCATACTTCGCTCCATTAGCAGGAGGGTATATTGGCTTTGTGCTTATCGGAGCTGCCTATATTGCTATAGGCTTGTTTGCGTCAGCTCTAACAGAAAATCAGATAGTTGCAGCAATCATAACTTTTGTGGCATTACTGATTATTAGGATTATAGATCCCATTGCTGAAACCTTGGGTGGAGTAGCAGAGATAGTATTAAAATGGTTTTCATTAACAACCAGATATGAAGACTTTAATAGAGGTATATTGGATTTGTCTTCAATAGTTTACTATATTAGCTTTGTGGCTGTGTTCATATTCCTTACAGTGAGAATTATTGATAAAAGACGTTGGAGTCAGGGGTGATAAGAATGGATAAGAAAAACAAAAACAAAAAGAAGCTTTTTAATAGCCGTACCATGCGTTTTGGTTCATATGCAGTGCTAATAACAGTAATTGTTGTAGCCTTGGTGGTTATATTAAACGCTATTCTGGGGTATGGTAAAATAAGAGAAAATTTAAAGCTAGATTTAACACATAATAAGCTTTTTACTATTGGAGATATTACAAAGGACGTTTTGAAGGAGCTGGATAAGCCAGTTGAAATATATGGTCTTTTTGATGAAGATCAGGTTACACAGCAGTATGCTCAGGTTGTTGAGTTTTTAAATCAATACAAAAAGAGTAGTGAGTATATTACTGTAAAGTATGTTGATACAGATAAGGATACCGCATTTATTACAAATGTACTTGATCCAGATATGACTAAGGGTATTCAAAAGGGCGATTTCGCTGTGAAATCTGGGAATAAGGTTAAAATATTATCTGGTTATGATATATTTGAGACAGAGATGGATCAGTACTATGGTACTACCTATACAACAGGTTCAAATGCTGAGCAGGCATTCACAGGAGCAATCAAGTTTGTAACTGCTGAATTTACTCCAGTAGTATATTTTACAAAGGATCATGGTGAAAGGGCAGTTGAGAATGAGTATACTACCTTGAAAATTTATTTGGAAAGAAATAATTATGAGGTTAAGACATTAAGTCTAGCTACTGCTGAGGCTATACCAGAGGATGCTGAGATTATCGTGTTTGCTTCACCACAGCAGGATATGACAACCCGTGAAAGGGAGTTGGTGGATGAATACCTAAGATACAATGGTGGAAAAGGGATTTTCCTTTTCGACTCCCCTACAAGTAATGTTAAGCTAAATGAATTTGAACGCTTACTTGCAGAATTCAGTGTATCACTAAATTATGATATAGTTGAAGAGAGAAATGATCAAAAGCATGCACCCAATAAGCCTTATGATCTAATTCCAGTTATACAGGATACAGATATTAATAGTGTACTTAGCCCTGATCAATTTATTATGGTAATGCCAAAATCAAGAAGCATAAATATACTATTAAACGATAAGGAATGGGTTACGCCTCAGTCACTAATGAAGACTAGTAAGGATGCAGTTGGCAAGCCAATTATGGAAGGGGCTACGGCTATTGATGGACCATTAGATTTAGCTGTCTCTGTAGACTATACAGGCAGTAAAGAGCCTTCTAAGATACTTGTTATGGGAAATGGCTACTTTATGACTGATAAGGGTATGAATGAATATCAATACTCTGTTAACGGCATGAGGTTTTTCTTAAACTCTTTAAACTGGATGCAGGATAAGCAAGAAGAATTGAATATTCCAGCAAAGTCATTGCAGGATATACCTGGGCTTACTTTAACTCAAATGACAGTAAAAGTTATACAAATTCTTACATGGTTAGTACTCCCACTGATTATCTTAGGAGTAGGGTTATTTATCTGGATGGGGAGGCGTCATCTATGAGAAAGTACAAAAGCCTTATTGCCTTAGCGGTGGTGCTAGTGGTCTTAGTTGCAGCATATATTATTGTAACTAAGGTAATAAAATTTGATGATAATACGACGGATAAACCAAATATAGAAACCATAAGAATTACTGACGGCTCAAAGGATGATATTAATAAGCTTACAATAACAAATGCGGGTGGAACCTTGATCTTTGAGCAGAAGGAGATTGAGGAGAAGGTTGAGACGAAGAATGAGGATGGTACGGTTAATACCGATACCGTTAAGAAAATAGTATGGCAACCAATCTCTCCTGCTGGATGGTCAGTTGATAGTAATCAGGTAAATTCAGTAGCGATTAATGCAATTAGCATGACAGCTGATAAGCTGATAGAGGAGAATGCACAGGATTTATCAGCCTATGGATTAGACAAACCTCAAGCAACAATAAAAATGGAGCTGAAGGATGGTTCTGTTGTGGTATTGGAATTAGGTAGCTTAACTCCAACAGGGGGTGCATATTACGCTAAGACTGCTGATAAAAATACTGTCTATACAGTAGGCACCTATACTGCGAGCAGGTTGTTGTCTAATAAAGTAGATTTAATGAATAAATCAGTACTTGAAGGTGATTACACAACTATTACAGAGCTTTCTATGACCAGAAATAGCGTGAATGTGTTCTCAGGGTATAAAAAAAGTGATTTGGAGTGGGAGATAACTGAGCCTATTTTATGCAGTGCTGATGAATCTATATTTAAAATGCTTGATTCAATAAGCAAAATAACAGCTAGCTCATTTGTTGAAACAGAGCTTATTAATCTAGAAAAATATGGACTTGATAAGCCGAATTATGAGTTTGAGTATACAATGGGCGACGAGAAATTATTCTTGAAGCTAGGTAAGAAAATTTCTGATGGTAGTGAGATATATGCTACACTTGGCAAGGAAGTCTTTGTATTATCAACTAGTAATCTTACCTTTATGGATAAGCCTATAGAGGAAATAATAAATCCGTTTGTTTACCTTCCTAATATTCAGGGTGTTTCAAGGCTAGAGGTTCATATGGATGGAAGGGTTGATGTTTCTATAATTAAGGCTGACCTTGAGGATAAGAAAAATGATAGTTTTATATTCAATGGTAAGGAGATATCAGGAGATGAAGCCCTTGATAAGCTGTACCGAAAATATTATCAGGGTGTTATAGGGACTAGAGTAGAGACTGTTGAGCCTGACGCACAGCCTTCTGGAAAGCCTGAATTTACTTTTGTTTATACAAGCAATAAGGATAACTCTGTTACTACTGTTGAGCTTATACCTAAGGACGAATCGTTGCTTTACGCTATGAGGAATGGAGTATATACTGGTCTTACGGTCAGTAAGAAGCCTTTTGATGAAAAGGATGATGACTTCCCAGGCTTAAGACAGGCATATGAAAATCTAACGAAGGCATTGGAGGAAAAAGAGAAAAGCAAAGAGTAGCTTGGATAATGTTTTATTTTTCTTTTAACTTAATGTAACTGATATATAAATTAAAACTCCTTCATAATTATAAATAGAAAGATTATGAAGGAGTTTTGTTTTTGGATAATTCATTAATAAAAGGATTTAAGGTGGCTAGTGTATATGTAACTACAACAATAGGTGCAGGATTTGCATCAGGTCAGGAGCTAGTACAGTTTTTTACCCGCTTCGGGGCTATGGGGAAATGGGGTATTGTTCTTTCAGGGATAATGTTTTCTTTAGTTGGATATATTGTACTTAGTATGGTATATAGGTTTAAATTTAATAATTACGAAGAGTTTTCAAATAAGATATACGGTAAGAGGATTTCTTTTGTTATAAATATTGCTGTTGATATTTTTATGTTTTGTGTTTATAGTATAATGATAGCAGGAGCGGGAGAGCTTTTGAGAAGTGAATTTAATTTTCCATATACGATGGGTATTATCATATCCGCTTTGATTTGCTGTTTAGTTATTCTTGGTGATATTAAGGGAGTTGTTTCTTTGAGTACAGTGTTATCACCCTTTATGATTATTGGAATGATATTAATTGGTATTCTCATTGTATGTAATCAAAGCTCAGAGGTTTTTGCTGTGAGAGATGCAGTTAAGACGCTTTCTGACAATTGGATTATTTCCTCTGTTTTATACGTAGGATATAATAGTATACTTTCAATCGTTGTACTATGTAGCATGAGGCAATTTCTAAGAGATAAAAAAGTCATCTTTATAGGTGGATGTGTAGGAGGGGGTATTCTATGCTTGATTGCATTAATACTTAATGCAGCTATATACTTTTATTATGCGAAGATAATAGAGGTTGAGATGCCAATGTACTGGCTTAGTAGTAATATTAATTTGATAATGGGTAAGGCTTATATGATGCTTTTAATATTTGCTATGTTTACTACCGCTGTTACGGCTGGCTTTTGTCTTACGGGAAGGATTGGTCGTTATGTTGAGCTTAACACAAAGCTAATTGCTATTTGTCTGTCTGTTTTTATAATTCCGTTAGCAAAAATGGGCTTTTCTAATTTGATAGCAGGCATATACTCAGCGTTTGGTTATGTAGGTGTTATAATTGTAATCCTAACAATTAGGGGACAAATAATGTTTTTTTGTAAAAAAGTCTAAGTTTTATTCAAGTACTCCACAGTATAATTTATAAATTCACTGAAATCAGATACAAAATATGGAAAGAAGTATTTGAAGCTTGATTTTTCAGCTGCTTCTCTTTGCTTTGGCGAAGGTGACGTTGATGGGAATAATACAATAGCATAGTTTTTTTGCATGTCAACAAACTTCATTATTTTTTTATCATCCCAGCTGGGGAAAGCTATTTTTACAGCATTGAAGATTTTTGATAGCTCCTTTGCAAATTCGTTTTTGAATGCAATAAGATTCTCAATTGAGACATTTGCCTCAAAAGTTGTTAGAAGAAAAGAAATTAGTTTTAAGAACCTTTTATGCTCATAAGTGATTTCAGCCCATTTTTTAGAAAAGGTACTTATTTGATCTGTCAAATTACAGTTAATGTTTTCGTGTATATCATCGTTCAATAAATTTATTTCATCAAGTAGAATAAGTTGATAGATCTCTTCTTTAGAAGAGATGTATTTATATAAATTGCCGCTTGTAAAATTAGTCTCATTTGCAATATCTGCAATTCCCAATCATATGACAAGTAAGGAGCTCGATAGTGTAGAGCAGGTATGTGAGATTTTTAAAGACTTGACAAAAGTACCGTGTACAGGCTGTGCTTATTGTATGCCTTGTCCTGCTGGAGTAAACATACCTTTGTGTTTTGAAAAGTATAACAGCAAATCCTATTTTGGTGGGCTTGATCCTAAGCTTCTATATCTTGTTCAGGCGGGAGTTCTTAGCGATAATCCCGCAATGGCTTCAAAATGCATTGGATGTGGTAAGTGTGAAAAGCATTGCCCTCAGCATATAAAAATCAGAGAAGAGCTGAAAAATGTTACAGCTCAACTAGAAGGTGCTTTTGACAAGCCACTTATTTGGATGATTAAAAGAGTAATGAGGAGAAGTGGGAAATGAAGTGTTAATACAGTTATAAAAAATGGTTATGGTGCATAACCACCTCTTAGGGTTCTAAAAGCCATACTTTTCTAATATAAATAGCAGTATGAAATTTATTTTTAGTAGGATGTATAGCTTTGAGAGTGAGAATCAGGAAGGAATCTGTGGCTGGGAGTGCTGCTATACTAGCTATTGCTGGACTAAGTGTAAAGTTTTTGGGCTTTTTTTATAGGGTTTATCTTGCCAATATGATTGGTGCAGAAGGAATGGGGCTATTTCAGCTTATTATACTCACTAATTATATTGACACTAACAGCAGGGGTTTCTATTGCTGTATCCAGATTAACGGCACAATATTGTGCTACCAATAATCAAGCCAAGGCATTTGAAGTTACTCGGAAGGCGGCAGTCCTTGTAGTTGTAGCAGGAATTATAGTATCTGTTGTGATGTTTTTTGGCTCAAAGTATATAGCTTCACATATTTTACATGACAAAAGAACCTATCTGTCATTGCTGTGCCTTATACCCTGTATACCAATAATAGCACTTGCATCTGCCTTCAAAGGCTATTTTTATGGAACAAGAAACGTAGTGCCTACTGCAATATCTCAGATGGCTGAGCAGATTGTAAAAATAATAGTAATCCTCATGTTAGTACAGAAATTTCAAAGCAATTCCTTGGAAATAGTATGTGCAGTAGCTTTAGTAGCTATGATAGCTGGGGAGGTTGCTAATCTACTTATAGTGATGCTATTTTATTATGTAAAAGAGAATAGGGCAGAGAAAAAAACGGGATGGCTTACTAAGTCAAATCATATTAAGGATAGGCTTCATAGTATACGAAATAGCTTAACTGAAAAATCAGCCCTTAAAAACGTTACTAGGGTAAAGTCAAGCATTAAAAGTAGTATAAGAGGAGTAA
>QKEK01000127.1 GCA_003251775.1 Clostridia bacterium
ATCATTTATTTTATAATAAGCATAGTCTCCATTCTCTATAGATTCATACCAACCACTTTTCACATAATAATTATCCTTTTCATCTGAATAATCACAATCAAAATCCATCCAATCTTCATAAAAATCTTCAGCAAGTATATCAAAGGGTTCTACATATATTGCCTTAACAGTTCTACCTTTAGTATAGCAATTTTTATAATAGGCTAAAACAGTATGCCTACTTTTAGGTAATTCCTTATTCATGTCTATCCACGTATCTTCATCATAACAACCTAGAGTGAAATCCTTTAATATATCTGCTATTGCTAATCTTTGTGAATAACTTAATTCTTGTTCAGAATCTTCTAATCTTTTTATTGCATTTTCTACTGTCATTTATTCCTCCTATTCTAAATCCTCTATTAAATCCATTATCCCAGCTATAGTGTGTTCTATATCTCTCTCACTTTCTAGCTCACATAATATCTTTTGTAAATTATTTTGTATATCATCAAGTAATACATCAACATCATCTCTTGTTAAAAATTCCGTACCATCATCATTAGAATATAGTTTGTAATACAAATCATCTCTTGTCATTTATTCCTCCTAATACAACGCCTTACTTAGCTTCTTCAGCTCTTCTAGCACATCTTCAATCACATATAAATCCCTGATACTTTTTATATTAACTAAATTCTCTATCAATTCCTTGATTTTATCCTCAACATCATTTAAAAAATCATTTACATCATTGCTATCAAAAAATGTATTTTCTTTTTTTAGTTCATCATACTCTAATTCTTTCATATTAAATTCTGTCCTTGTCATTCCTTATACCTCCCTAGTATCTCCATGTATTATTTTCAATGTAGGAAATCTTAAACTTATCCCACCCTTATCATTGTTTTTACCTCTTCTTATATATAAATTCGGGGGAATTGCTTATTTTAGACTCTTCACCATTATCTATATTTTTAACAATTGTATAAATAGAAACAGTATCATCATTTTTATGATATTCTGCTTCTAGTCTATCAATAATACCAGTACATAATTTCATTCCAGACCCATATCTAGCATTTATATATACAACTACATCCCCTACATTTAAAATATTATTATCTATATCTAATACAGGTTTTTGAAGTTCTTCATTCTTTCTATCTTCACTAGATTTAACATTCCATAATGTATCACCATAATAGCCTTTAAGCCATACTACATCATTATCTGTTATATCTGCTTTTGGTTTATTGGTTCTATTGTCCCATTTTAAATAACCTGTACGGTTATGTAGTGTAACATTAGCAGTATCTCCTATTTCTTGAATAGTTGTTACCCCATTTCTAACCCTTCCAGCCCTATACCTAGTAGTACTTTCATATCTTATTTTAATATCTAAATAAGGCTCTTTATCAAATATAAACTTAGCTATACTATCCTTTTTCTGTCCTTTAGTTATTTTTACATAAATAAAGCCATTAGTCTTAAGTTCTAATAACAAGGAATCTATAAGGTCTTTAACAACTTGTATTTCCTCATTTGTTGTATATTCTTGATACCAACCATCTATTAGATTTCTATATTCATACTTTAATTTAATTTCTTCCATAGTAACCCCTATTTCAATACTATAACATCATTATTTATTTGTAACAATGTTGTATTATTTACCTTTAGTATTCATATTTGTTGAATCCCCTTTATATGGAAACTCTTTTAATAAGCTAATCATCTCTTTACAAGACCTTATGGAAGCCTCTCTAAATACTGATTCCCAATAAGAACTTTCTATAGGCTCATTTTCCAAGTAGGTTATTAAACTTTCTATAGGAGATAGTCTATTTCTAAGTTCACTTTCTAGTGTTGCTTTGGCTTTCATATTATACCCCTAAATTTCTACAATAATTTGACTACTTGTAATAGTTATTGAATATCTATCATTTAATTTAGTAAGCAATTCTATATTCAAATCAACATCTATACTATCAAAATAAAACTCATAAAACTCTTTTCTTCTTGTAAACCTTGATTCTAAATCAGGGAACAGCCTACAAATGAAATCTTTATGTATATCATCAATAATGGCTTTATTAAAAAATAATTCTCTTTTCATCTACCATATCTCCTTAGAAGGTGCTGGTAACACCCTCAAACCCCTAATAATACATTCAGTCATAATCTCTTTAAATGTATCCAACTCTTTACTCTTCTCTGTAGCATAAATTACTGTATTTCTAGGGATTCCTTTTAACCCATCCATCCTAGTTATCACGTGTATATTATCCATAGAAGAGAAATGGTTAAGAGCATCCCTATGATTATATGCTATTATATAATTTATTGCTGGTCTACTCATTTTCTAAATCCTCAATTTGTTTATTAAGCTCTTTAATGGTATTTTTTATTTCCTTAATCTTCTTATCTTTTGGACTTTCTTTTTCCCATATAAGTGTGCACCCATCCAGACGTTTATCACGTAATGTAACTCCGTAATTTAATACTGCACCTTTTTTATAAATAGCAACAATTTTCTCAATTTTCATATCTACACGTTCATTTAATACATGTGTATAGAAGTGTGGTTTTGTATTCTCTATTAAAATCAAATAACAGTGGCCTGTATCACTCTTAACAATCAAACCTGCCTCTAATTCAGGCATTTTATTATTTTTCATTTCTTTCCTCCTAGCTAATTCTTCTTTAAATAACTCATGAATTTTATCTTCGTCATCACAAATTGTTAACCCCTTAAAAGGGCATTCAGGACAGGATATAACATCACATCCATGACCACCTTGTAAATATGTACGTATATCCTTTTCTAAATCCTCTGTACCTATCTTACTAAAATCATATTTACTCATCTTCTCCACCTCCACTATTTAATTCCTTATGGCTTACTATATCATCTTTATTAACAATAAGCCATAATCTTGTATAAACTTTACCATCTTTCTCAGTTATTGTCAAGTGGTTAGGTGATAAAATAATAATTGTTTTCTTATTTTTATCTATTTTAAGCTGTCTTTCTAACCTAATCTTATCATAATTGGGAACTTTTAACACTGTTTTATTTTTTAGCTTTATTTCTAGCATCAAAGAAACTCCTTAAATTTATTACTAAATAATATAAACTAAATCCTCCACACATAGTAGAGAACAGTAAAAATGTAGTGTCCGCTAAAACAAACTTCATCTTATGAAAACAATATCCATGAATCAGTATATATAATCCTGAAACAAATCCCAACACTAACCATCCAATTAAAATAATATCTATCATTTCCTATACGCTCCTTTATGCTCTATAATCATATTTCTGTATACCTCTTGGGTTAATTAAATTCCAATATTTATCTTTACAATTGGATTTCCCTTTTTTCTTTTTATTACAAAAAACTTTTTGATAACAGTTTTTTAATATAAGATTACCACAAATAGGACAAGGTATTGTACAACCCACCTCTGCATTTTTGTTCAAATTATATTGTTTAATTATCTTCTGCTTTTCACTCCATAACTCCAATTCTGCATTTTTATTGAATTCTTCTGTCCCATAGTCTCCCCAATCTTGCATTTGAAGGTATTCTGATTCAGTCATATCATCACTCATTTCCTATACTCTCCTTTCTCCACTGTCTTAAACCCATAAGGTTTTCCTATCTTTAATTTAGTATCATTAACATGCTCTGTCTCTAAATATCCTACGTTCTTTAATTCCCTCAACCCTATCTTAATTGATGGAACAGATTTTTGCAATAAATATGCTATATCTTCTTTAGTTATATCTAGTTCCTCTGAATTATACATCCACATCATTTTATCTACTAATGTGAAGATTTCTCTAGCTAAAGGACTCAAATCTACAAAGTCTACAAACTCTTTATTCATAAATATACCTCATTTCAACCTGACCGAGTGTCTACGACACTTTCTAGCAAAAAATGACTCTAAATACGTTTACACCTTACATAACCGTCTACAGAGCATCCTCGAACATCTCATTAAGTATATTTTTTAAATCTTCTGTATTTATATTGTAACAATTTAATAAATGAATATAATAGCTTTTATTCTCTCTTTCAACCATTTGCCTTAATAATAAAAGCTCTTCCCTAGAATAACACCTAACCATATCCTTCTTAATAGTCTTACTCTCTATCATAAGACCTCACTTTAGTAATTAAAGCTTTATTACTTTTTAGATTTTCATCTACAGTAATTACATCGTGAAAAGCATGTTTGAATTTAAGTGGTTTAGGGAGTATTAGTTTATATCCTAATATTCTTAAGGCTGATATATTATCTATAAGGAAGTCTATATTATGTCTACCTGATTCTATTACTGCTTCTATTTCTTTTAGTTCTTTATATTTGTATGTTCTTAGTTTTAACATTCTGCCTCCTAGCAACATCTTTCTTTACCTAATAATAATCTTGTAGTCCATTTAAGTTTCTTTTTATATATAGATAAATATTCATTAAATGTGCTCATAACTGCTTTAAAATTATCTTTATTTATAATTTTTATTAGATAATATTTAGTATCATAAAAAGAACCTGTTAAATTTCCTAATGTATTATCTATATATTCTCCATCATTATTTATATTAACAAAGTGAAGAGTAGCCCAATCATCGGATTCATCAACTGTCATAACCAAGGCAATTTTATCTTCATTATGTTTCCATGCAAAATGAACAGCGTTTTGATGACACATACTATTATTTAAATATGCTCCACCTCGTACATTTATCTCTGGAAGATTTTTTCTACACCATTGTCCTACCTCAGCCCTAGCTTTTCCTATAACACTCATTCTGCCTCCTTTAAAATAAAAACCCCCGAAGGGGTTAAATTAAATATCCCAATCCTCTGAAGATATTTCCTCACCATCACATTTTCTAACTAGAACTTCATCAATCCACTCAAAGCCACTAGCTAGTAAAGTCCCTTTGACCAATCTCATAATCTCAGGAATTGGTGCATCATCAGGAATAATCTGTGAGTTGGTTATTGTTTGTCCGTACTCACTGTCCACAATCATTGTAATTTTCACTTAAATCTTCCTCCTCAATAACATCTTTATATTCTAGTACATTTTTATAATTAAAATGTGCTCCAATATCTAACTCTTTATATCTCCAATCAATATATATAGTATTTCTATAGGTATGATGAAATACAGGAGAAGCATTATTATTCTTAGTGGTTTTCCACTTCTTCTCCCACACTTGTATACTTCTTAACCATTTAATAATCTTGTAAAATGAATGTCTATCTAAACACCTAATTGCTACAGTGTTTTTTTGATATTGTTCTTTTAACACTGATTCTCCTCAAGCCAAAGGGATAAGGTATCTTCAGCCATAGCCCAGCCCAACATAAAGAATCATAATCATCTAATCTAAACTTTAATTCTTTTTCAACTTGTTCAAAGAAATCTTCTAAGTATTGCTCTTCTGAACAAACATGGTTATATAACATAATAACAAGAACTTTTGTAGGCAGAAGTTTTATAGATTCAGCTTCTTTTGAATTATTTGTTATGGGTGGTTTTAGTAATGCTTCTTCATAGGATAGGATTGTATAGTCATTGTATTTATACCAAGAAATATCTCCATAAGTCCCATCATAAGGACAATAATGAGTTTCTGATTTATAACTACTCCATTCATTCTTGTAGATGTATCTTGTATCATCATACCACCTCTTCCCTTTACTATCTAACCATGTACTGAAATTATTACATTGTTTCTGTGTTCTTAAATGAACGACAACACCTACTTTCAAACATTCTTCTTTAAATTCTACAATACCCACTTTATCCTCCTTAACCTTATATCCTCTCCAAGCCATATATTCTGTATCTGTCATCCCCAGCACATCCCTAAATATTCTATCTAATCCATTATCTACCATTTATCTCCTCCTAAGTTTTTTAAAAAATCTTTAATTACAATCACCCATTTACCTAAAGGAACAAAGTATATCTTTTTAAAATTACCTTTAACTCCATCAAATAAAACATCAGTATAATAAACCATAAACAACATAACTATTAAAACTGCAATCATTATCTGTTTTCTCCTATATTTATCTACATTAGCATACTTTATTTAATTTGTCAATACTTAGAATATGTTTTAGTATATAATTCCCATAAAACTTTATCTTTTTGTAAAAATGCTATAACTTCTCTAATCTTATTAAATAATGCTTCTCTCACAATATCTATATCACCAGTCATCTCATAAGGTACTATATTAACTGATTTTAAAGTATAATCCTTTTCATCATCAGGATTTTTCCATAAACAAACTAGATAATCAAATGTAGGAATGCTTGTATTTAAACAATATATAATATGCAGGTATTTACTCTTAGAGAACTTCTTGGTTGTTTTTAAATCTATGATATGCCCTTTTGGATACTTCTCTGATGGAGGAAAGTAGACATCTAATTTTCCATATAAACAATATTCCTCTCCATCAATAAATACATACTGTTTTGATTTATGTTGAAAATCCCCACCTTGACATAATCTAAGAACCTCATCCATTTCTTGACTTCTATTCTTCACATCTATTTTTCCTAAGAGTATATCGTATATAATATTCTCATAGAAGATTCCTTTTTTAATTGCTATGGAAGGTTCTTCATAGATTCTCCCTAGCATATTTGTTAGGGATTTATATGCAGGTACTTTCCAATTGGGTGGACAGGTTCTAGCAAAGTCTACAGATGATATTAAGGAGGGAGTTATTAGTCTGCTCATTTATCATACTCTACTAAGGTTATATCCAATAAGGGAGTAACAGTATTTATCATATCTTTTATATATTCCCAATCTCCTCCACCTAATCCTGCTCCTATTTTTGGGATGCCTATTCGTAGGTTGTGTAATCTTTCTTCTTTATTTAGTAAATTAAAGACACTATACACAGCTGGATAACATAAAGGATGGTTTCCTCCGTATTCATATTGTGTATAAGCATTTACTATAAATTGCCCTGTTTCATATTTATATACTGTACATAGTCCTAGTTTCTTATGTTCACCTGCTTGAGTTTTACAATCCTCTTTATATGCTCCTGGAAATTCTGTTTTTATTTGTTTAGCTATCCCAGAACCCATTGTATTAAAGCAATTACATCCATGAATTATTACATCAAATTTCTTGTCTTTAAACATCTGAACTAAATCACCTTTTACTATCTTATTTATCATTTATATTTCCTCCTCTTATATTGTAATACTGATGTTATTGTAACCAATATTACTGTAACTCCCATTACTATTAAACTATCTGCCATTAGAATAACACCGGTCTATTATTATGCTTGAATCTAATAATATTATCATCTTCACAGTTATTGTAGGGTTTACATTCATCAAAGTCATAGACAGTACCTCCAGATATATCCATTCTTTTTAAATCTCTCATTATTGGTGTTATTTGATATATACCATCTCTCCATTTTACAGAAGTTGTATCAACAGGCATACCATCATCTCTCCATTGTTCATAGGTTTCTAAGTATGTGGTTTGGTTTAGGATATAACACTCACCTTTTATAGTTATAAATCCTAAATTCTTTCCTTTATATAAGATATGTAAAAAATCATCAGTACCAACTTCTAAATATAAACCTCTTGACTTCTCTTCTTCAATTCTCTTGTATTTAACTCCATCAATCTCAATAATGTCTTTCACTTCTTTCTCCTTTTCTATCATCTTATTATATTCAAGTTCTGCTATATTCCAATTCCCCGAATTATATGGAGAAGAGTTATTTAACAGACACCAATCCATCATCCAACCCCATTTAGAAACTTCTGTCATTTTCTATTACTCCTTTCCTCTAACCATTCACAGCTTGTTTGTATCTCAAAACTTTCTCTAGTGAATCTAAATAATTTCTTTACTCTTTCACTACAATTACATTTTTCTAATAGACCTAGTGGTGTTTCTATTATATTATAAAATTTGCACCTATAGCAAGCATAGTTTTTAGTTAATTCTTCTATTTCCTTATCAGTATCATTCTTAAAAGATTTTTCTAGTGAATCTTTTAACCAACTAGATATATTAAACATTTCCCAAATAGGCATGCCTTCTAGTACTTCTAATTCTAAATCTTGGAATATATCATTTTTTGTTTTATTAGAAAAGTTATATTTTATAAAGAATTTTCCACTAGCCATATAATTAGAGACTGCTTCTAAATTGATAGTAACTTGTTCCCCTAGTTCTGATTTAGCAAATATTTCTAAAAATTCCTTAAAAGCATCATAAAAAGTTAAGATGTTATGAATTTCCTGCGCCTTCTCTTCATCTTCATATACTCCTCTAAAAGTATTACCTTGAATAGGTTTTATGTTATATATGTTTTTCATAATATATCCTCTCCCTACATGCTGCGCATCTCTCAGCTAAATCTTTTAAATTAAATGTGCTTCCAAGATTTCCTATTTAGAACATTTCTTATATTAGTTTTACAAACACCAAACATTTTAGCTAATTTTGTTTGAGAATATTCTTTTCCATCATAATTGGCTCTTATAAATAAAACAGCTTCTTCTGTTAATTTTGCTCCAGTGTTATCTTCTCCGTGCAAATGACCTGTTCGAGTTCTGCCTTTATTTTGCCTATCTCTCATATTGTCTTGCACTGTCCCCATCCATAGATGATTAGGATTAACACATCTAGGATTATCACATGTATGACAACAATGAAGATGGGAAGGTACATCATTACCAGAAAAAAACAATGATGCTCTATGTGCTTTATATAATACCCTCTTTAATGAATAAACACCATACCCATGATAATCTAATGTTCCTTGCCATTCCCAACATTCATCATCTGCTCTTTTATCTACATATTTATAAAAACGTTCTATATCTTTTTCCTGAACTTCATCTTTAAACACTTTATATTCCTCCTAAATAAATTTTGTATCTATCATCCACATTCTCATATAACACCTCCTAATGAATACTCTACCATAGGTTAATTGTTTTGTCAATAGGTTATTCTTTTTATTCTTTTAGTTCAAACTTTCTCATACTATCCCTATAGCTTATTAAAAAGTTCTTTCAATTCATCAAAAACAATATCAAGTGTTGCATACGCATAAGAATCATTTTTATAACTATCTAATATTTCAATAAACCTTTTCTTATCATAGTCTTTATTATTTGTATATTTATTTTGAAGATTTTCCACTTTCTCAGCTAATTCCAAAACAACCATTTCTATAATTGTTAAAGGTTTATCCGTAGCATTTTCAGGAATACGTTGTAAATACACTCCACCGTCATCTCTGTTAATAGCCTTATATCCCATTTATTTCCTCCTATAACCTATTATAAATATCTAATGCTTTTTGTAAGTCTTGGACAGTTGCAATAACCACATGTTTGTCAATCACGGCATACCTGATAGAATTTTCACAAGGGTTTGTAATCATTTCTACTTTTTTGTTTACAGAACCATCAGCTTTACATCTACTGCACAAAAGAACTCTACTCTCCCATCCCATTATATCTTCTAAATCTATTCCCATACTTTCCTCCTTAACTATCTGAATCTCTTAAATCTTCTTGGTATCTATCATAGACTGTATTAAAAGTATCCCAAGGATTACATTCAATAGTAATACCATTAGCTTCCATTGTAGTTCCTACATCCAGTTTATTTACAAGATTAAAACACTCTTTAATAGAATCTTGTACATTAACACCACATTCAATTTTAATCATTATCATATATTCCTCCTAATCAATAATAGAATAATATCAGACATTATAGAAAATGTCAATGCTATTTCTCAACTATTTTAATTTTATATCCAAGTTCTTTTTGAATTTCCTCAATAGTTAATTCTTTTGGTGACTCTTCTGTACACTTCACTTCTTTAAAATCAGTATAAGACCTTAGAGACATTGTAGGGTCATTTTCGTTATAACAATATAATTCACCATTATGTATGAATAATCCTTTTCTTACTACAGTATACATACTTCCAAAATAGCTAGATTCTTTTACATAATAATCCTTACACTTACTAGGGTCTATAACAGGTAAAGAATAATCCTCTAAAAGAGCTTCTTCATATGATAGGATTTTATAAGCTCTTCTCATATAATTTGAGGTGGTAGAATAACTTTCATCATGAGGATAATAGCAAGTATCTTCTTTGTAGAAATACCACCTACTCTCATCGGTATACCTTCCTCCAGTATACCAGTTCATGCCTTTATTATCTAACCATTTACTAAACTCATCACATTGTTCCTGTGTTCTTAAATGAACAACAATACCTGCTTCTAAACACTCATCTTTAAATTTAACCATAATCTTTATCTCCTATTACCTACCATTATACATATATTATATAAAATGTCAAGCCCTATAAGGAAGATTTTTAAGAATAAAAAAATTAAGGATGAGGAGAACTAAGAGAAACAATAACAAGGGGTAATATATTAGCTATGATTATACCCTTTAGGGCTTATATATTAGCTATGAATAGGAATACAGGAATGAGTGTACCCTAGAGGGATTATAGGGAGAACTTTGTAAGGGAAGTTTATATATTAACCCCCATAGTCTATCCACAGATTATAGGTGTTATTTAGGGGGTGCTGTGAGAGAAGGTAAATCTAATTAGTAAAGTAAAAACCTAAATCCCTAAAAAATTCATAAGTATCTACACACTCATCAGATTTTATTACACTAAGGATATCTTGTACATCTTCTAATGTTTCATAACATTTTGTAAAAGAGGAATCATCACAACCATAAAAATAAAGTCTATAAGGAAACTCTTTAGAAGAATATTCTCTTGTATAATATCCATTATCATAAAAGGATTCTTTGCCCCTTTCTTCTTTTGATTTAGACCAGTATTCTAAACCTTTCCTATAATGATTTAGATTTATATCTTGAATCATTGGTGCATCCTCATGAAAATAAACAGACACAAAAGCATATGTATAGCCATCAGAACCTCTTAACCCTTGAATATTATTTCTCTCATCAATCCTAAATCCAAAGTTAACAATACTCTGTGGAGATTCATAATAAGAATTACTTGTTATATTATTTATAGGGAAACAGTTGTTACCTTGTGTATCTCTATCAATACCCACCTCTCTACAAACCTTTATTAGGTCTAATGTTAATGCATAACCTTTCATGTAATATCCTCCTTGTTGATGTATATAGATTATCATAGATTATTTAATTTGTCAATAGAGGAGATAGTTTATATTATAAAAAATTTACAAAGGCTTTTTATGAAATATAAGATGATTGAGGGAGATACTGTGGAACAACTATGGGAGAACCTTGGGGAGGGCTTAGAGGGAAAGCCCTATAGAGGAAGAAAATGGGTAAAAATATGGGTTGGGAGACGACTGTATTACTGTGCTAATACACAGAGTCATAGTGGGGTACCATGCTAATGTACTACTAAACTAGTACACCGTATGCATACTTATACAATCATATACATAATATAACACCTGTTATTTATTATAGTAGCACTAATACATATTCTTGCTACTATATGACTGTTATTTATGGAGTTATTTACTAGGTTTATATACTAGCCTAGGATTATCCCATTTTATGCAACAATTTTCACGTTAAAAGAATGATTATCCATAGTATCCAGGCATTTATACATTAATTACTGCTTTGAATAA
>QKEK01000046.1 GCA_003251775.1 Clostridia bacterium
TTGACTGACTTTGCACTATATCCATAAGCTCCTTTTCAAGTAAGGATTCGCCTATTCCAAATACCTGAAGCATTTTAGAGGCTATTACCGTGTTTGTTTTCTTTTTTAAATACGGAAATACTGTTTCATCAAACATAGGTTGCATTTCATTAGGTGGTCCTGGTAGCATTATTATTGTCTTATTCTGCTCGTCAATAATACAGCCAGGTGCTGTACCCTTGTTATTGGGAATAATGATACTTTTTTCTGGTAAATATGCCTGTTTCTCATTTGTTTCTACCATATCAACATGGAGTCTTTGAAAAAATGCCTTGAGTTTTTCTAGGCTTTCTTCATGTAAAACCAGATTTCTATTTACTGCCTGTGCGATGGTTTCCTTTGTCAAATCGTCCTGAGTTGGTCCGAGTCCTCCTGTTGTAATTACAATATCAGACCTATTAAGTGCTAATGCTAGAGCATCCTTTAACCTCTGTGGATTATCGCCAACTACGCTGTGAAAAAAGACGCTTATCCCTAAATCAGCAAGCTTTCTAGAAATATATTGTGCATTCGTGTTTGCTATTTGTCCCATCAAAAGCTCAGTTCCTACTGCAAGTATCTCTGCATTCAAAAATATCACCGTTCCCTCTAATTAGTTTTCAACTTATTATATGATTTTACTAAAACAAGTCTCAAAATAGCTTATTTCAGTAAAATCATTATATCAATTATTATATCAATTATCAAATATTATATTAGGCTTTAGTGTGTTAAACTGCTATATACTTTCAATTTCTTTGGCTTACTTATATCCCTAGCTGCTTCCACTTACCAGCATATAGAACAGTAATATAAGTATATCCTATTTCCTTAAGTAGCTCAATCGCCTTTTCTCTGTGAAATAGAAGGTTTTTGAAGGAGTGTGCATCAGAATTCAGAACTACATTAATGCCTTTGGTCTTACATTGCTTCAGTATCCATGGTGAGGGGTAGAAGTCCTTGATATACCCCCTGCTTATACCCCCCGAATTTATTTCTAACAGCTTATTTTTTTCTTTTATAGCGTCAAGCACATCGTTTACTATATCCTTGTACCATAACTCATTCTCTGTAAAGAACTCTCCACTTTCATTATTTTTTTTAAAAACATCCAAATGTCCAACCATGTCAAAATCACATGTATTAACCATTTCAATAATCAGGCTAAAATAATGCTCAACTAGTTTTTTTATATCCCCATTAAACAAATCATTTAATGTGTTTTTGAATTCATCTTTGTTTCCATCTACATAGTAAACTCTGCTATTGTCCTCTGAAGGCATAAAGTGTACAGAGCCTATAATATAGTCAAGATTCTTTCTAGACCAATAAGCCTCACCATAATAGTCTTTTTCTATGCCTGTATATATTTGAATCTGGTCTTTATACCTTTCCTTTAGTATCTTCATTTCCTTTATATATTCTTCATATTGGATATTATTTTTCATAGTCCAGAAGCATCCATATGGTGTTGGTGCATGAGAGGATATTCCTATTGCCTGCATCCCTAGCTTAATTGCTTGTAATATAAGCTCCTCTGGAGCATCCTTCCCATCACAATAATCTGTATGTACATGGTAATCCGAAAGCACAATTTCACCTCAATTACTAAAATTATATATCTTTACGCTCAATTTTTATAACATTTTGCATATTTTCTATTTCAGAAATAAGCTTGTCATATTTAAAATTAGAAGGTAATCTAAGATTATAATTCAATATCTTAGAGCCTGTATCAATATTATCATTTATTCCTATATTCAGTATTTTTACTTCATATGAATAGAATAGCTCTGTAATTCTACCTATTTCATCATTGGAATGGTTAACCTCAATAACCAATACAGCCTGTTCTCCCTTTGTAATCATCCTTCTTTCCATTCCTTTAAGGGTTTGCAAGGTGAGATAAATCAAGCCTGTAGCTATTATTGCTCCTTCGTAATAGCCTATTCCGCAAGCAAGCCCAACACAAGCTACTGCCCAAAGACTAGCGGCAGTTGTAAGCCCCTTTACTGTAACGCCCTGCCTTATTATTGTTCCAGCTCCAAGAAAGCCTATACCACTTATTACCTGTGCACCTAAACGCCCAGGGTCTACACTTGTTAGTCCACTGTATTTTTTAAATATGTATTCTGAAATAATCATCACTAATGCTGAACCTATACATACCAGTATGTGTGTCCTGAAGCCCGCCGGTCTATTTGCATGCTGTTCTCTTTCAAATCCGATCAAGCCACCACATAAGCAAGCTAGAGTTAGTCTAATTAAGTTTTCTATTAAACCCATAAAATCATAGTTAATCATAAAACCTCTATATTCTACAGCCCATTTTTATATTATATTTCAGGCTATAATGTATATCCTGTTATATCTTTTCTATTTAGTATACCCTATTTCCATCCCATTCTTTTTGAGATTTCCATAGCTGTAGCTTTTACATCATTTATTATCTCATCCAGCTTTTCATCAGTTATAGTAGTAAACGAACCTGAAATGCTCACAGCCGCTATTATTTTACCTCTATAATCAAAAACAGGTGCAGCCACACATCTCACGCCAGCTTCATGCTCCTCGTCATCTAGTGACCACTTCAATCTTTTCACATTTTCAATCTGTTCTAAATATTCCTTTTTGTTTTTTATTGTTTTTTCGGTAAGACTAGTGAAGCTATAAGCATTCAGTATACTCTCAAGCTCTACGTCAGTTAATCCTGAAATGAGACATTTCCCAATAGCAGAGCAATGTATAGGCACTCTTCTACCAATCTGTGAATAAAGCCTTATGTTATTAAGTACATCTACCTTATCTATATATACTGCCTCTGCTCCATCTAATATAGCAAGGTGTGTGGTCTGGTTGTACTTATTTGTAAGCTCACGCAAAAATGGCTTTGCTTCTGTCTTAAGCTCAACGTTGTTTAGATAAATGCTACTAATATCTATAAATTTTAATCCTATCTTGTAAAGTCCATAGGTATTCTTTTCTACATACCCTCTTTTCACCATGGTGGTTAATATTCTGTGAACAGTGCTTTTATGAAGTCCTATTCTATTACCAATTTCAGTAACACCAAGACCTTCCTTTTCCATAGTCAGGGTTTCCAAAATATCAAACGCTCTATCTATTACTTGAATTCCATTATCAGCCATATTACTCCTTTGTTTCACATCGTAAAATCATATATCTAATATTACAATAATATTTTATAAATTTCAACTATAGTTTATGCTGAGCACGGATGAAGCATGATTTTTTGTTCATATCTCTTAAGATCACATTACATTTCTCGCCATATTGCATACTAGCATTGGTGTTCTGATAGCTTCCAGATATTTCACTTCTATAAAAGAAGCACTTAGCCTCTAAAACATTCCACAGCTACTCGACAAATCCGCCATATGGCTCAGTTGCCGGCAAAAATCATTTATGATTTTTGTACGCTGTTTAATATTTTTACATGCTAAGTGCTTCTATGTTGGTTAAAATGTTCTGAGTAAATAAAACAAGGCTTTATTGATTATTAGCTAAAAGGGTTGATTTCGGTATAATTCAGCCCTTAAAAGGCTTTACTTAACCCTAAATGAAGGCTTTTTGTTAAAAACTCGCTAATTTTTATTTTAGAATCCTGAAAGACTTCAATTAGCTTGAATTTTACCTTAATTGGGATATTGTCTTCAGAGCTTGCAGTAGTTATCAGAAGATACTCCTCATCACTTAGATTGTCTTTAAGCTTTTGCTTTACATCTTCTGGTATTTCACCATGTACTGCATCAACAAAACACAGGGGTGGAAAAAGAACGCACCACCAATTCTGCCCCTGTCCTTCCCCTATAATTACTCTCAAGGAATTATAGTTTCCAGCTGGCAACATCCCCATAGCTTTTTGTAGGGAAAGGAAATACTCCTAGCTCTGTTCTGATTGAGTATTTCTTATCATTGATTTCTAATACGTTTTCAGCTACTTTCTTAATAGTTGCAATCTCTCTCAGTATGGTATCATTTGCTTGTTCGATACCTTCGCAACCGTTAAATTTAGTGTTTAGATATTTTATGATCTCATCCCTTACCTTAAGCTTTAAATTTTGATCTTCATCAGAATCGCTGTTAGCAATAACATGCAGCCTTATAAGCTCACTTGACAAATCAGTATTAACTCGCTCAGCAAATACCGCAAATGTACCTAGCACCAATATTACTCCTAATAAAAGATTTAAGCAAACAACCTTCATAATCTTCATTTTTTTCGCTCCCTTAGCTAAAACATTATCTACTAGCATATATTTAATTGATTACCTATGATATATATGATAATCTCACAAGCTATCCCCTTAGTTACTAATGCTTAATAATATTATAAGTATTAACATAAAAATCATAAATTATACTCTATATGATGATTAGAAGTAATAATTCTAATATTATACATTATGTAAAGAAGGGATTTAACAAAATCTTAATGTGTTTTTAGTATCGACTGTGCTATAATAAAATTTAAAATAATTTGTTTTCATTATATAGAAATAATATTTTGAGTGTTAATGGGTGCTGATTTTGTTTATGGAGAAAAAATGTTCAATAATTTCATACTTAGGGGAATTTAAAGATGAAGAGTTGGAAAGTGAGTATTTCAAGCTCGAACTGCTTTCTTCTAAAAAATATATAGTACTTAGCTTTTATGCTATAGCAGTTTTGTTTTTATTATTTTTAATACCAGATTTTATTTTAAATAAGGAGTCTGAAAGCTTACTAATAATACTAACTACCCGCTTTCTTTTTATGCTCTTTACTCTCTTTATAAACTATATTATAAAAAAGATTATTGATGTAAAAAAGTTGGTAAAAGTAATAACATTTTACTCTATATTTTTTCCATTGTCATTTTTTTCAATAATATATTTTTATGAAACGCCAGACTTTTTGATTCAAACAATGGGTCTTGTATTGATAATTATTGGTTTATTCTCAGTACCTAATAAGATGAAAAATGTAATCTGTTTATCTATTTTTACTATACTAGTTTTTTTTGTTTTAGTTCCTAGTTTTTCACCTCCCATAAAGATATCACATTTCAGTGCTTCTTTAGTATATACTATCCTAACTGTTACACTTTGCTATTATAATACTTACCGAGGATGCTATATTAAAAGAACTGAATACCTTAATTCTAAGAATAAGTCCAATTTATTGATTAAAGACCATCTTACTGGTATTTATAATAGACTAAAATTTGAAGAGGAGCTTCATAAATGGTTTGAATACTCCAAAAGAAACGAAACTGAATTATCTGTTATCCTTCTTGATATTGATAATTTTAAGACTATTAATGATTCCTATGGCCATTTAACTGGAGATTACATATTAAAAACAGTGGTTGGTGTTATTATGCAAAATATTAGAGAATACGATATTTTTGCAAGATGGGGTGGAGAAGAATTTGTAATACTACTACCCAATACCAATCAGCATAATGCAGTTTCCTTATCATTTAGAATATGCGAATTAATTGAAGCAACTAAATTCAAAATAAACGAAACTATAACATGCAGTATAGGGGTTAATACCCTGCACGCTGAAGATAGTGAAGAAAGCTTTCTTCATTATGCTGATATTAATCTCTACGAAGCAAAAAGATCAGGTAAAAATTGTGTAAAGCACAAAGCATCAACCTCTCATCCTTAAGAGACATTCCCTTGTGTGCTCGCACTTTTAATATTCTTTTTATTTTCTTTCCTTTTTACTAGCATTACCCTTCTTATTATCCGAATTACCCTTTTCTTTTCTATTTTCATTGTCTGGTTTTTTATTATCATCTATATTATCTTTTGTTTCATTTTTTGAGTTCTCATTAATATGATAATACTCTTTTTCACTGTTATTATTACTATTTGAATTATTTTCTTCTTTATTATTCTTATCCTCATTATAATCTGTTACTTTTCTATCATCCGCCATATTATCATTTACTTTGTTAGCTTTGTCTTCAGCCTTCTCCCTATCTTCATCCTTCTTTTGGTCTTTAGCTTTCTTTTGGTCTTTACCCTTCTCCCTATCTTCACTTGTATCCCTATCTTCACTTGTATCCTTATCTTTTCTTTTTTCTATATCTTCAACTTTTGTACCATCCTGTTCCTTCTCTTTTAGCATTTCCACTAATTCCTTGACAGATCTATCAATTATTTCTTCTTTTTTTACTTGATTTGAATTATCAACTATATTATTAATTAATTTCATTTTACCTGGAGATAACCCAATTACCTTTGCCTCATCATATGCCTCCATATTAAAGCCGATAACCTGAATTGCTCTAGAATTATCTTCTTTTCTAAGTATATCCTTCTCTAGTTTCTCTACAGTTTTGTTACTTATATCATCATCAGAGCTTGAAATACTTATGATGGCAGTAATTTTTTGTGAAGCATCAAAATACCTGCCTGTGCTTTCAGCAGCTTCTATAATATTCTCAATGCCATCTTCAATTTTCACATTACTTATTTTAATTTTATCTATACTCATTTGTTTAATTAATTCACTGCCATCTTCATTGATTCCCTGAACTCTAATAATTCTACCAAATGTATTACCCACTAGCTCAATTGAGGGGTTTATATCTACATTTATATATGTCTTTGGAGTGCTATAAGCAAGGGAAATGCTTGCAAAAAATAGTACAAATACAGCCGCTACTGTTGAAATAATATGCTTAAGCTGTTTGTAGCTATTAACAGATACAGCATTAATCTCCATACCAACTGTATATTCAGATTTGTTTTGAACCTTTATGAAATTACCTTCTGCCGACATTACTATTGCATTATTTCCCTTAATTTCTACTACTATCCCTTTCATATAAACCTCCAATGCCGTGGTACATTTCCAACGGTAAACGCATACAAATAACATTTACGGTGTTCAAATTATTTGTGCAGTTTTCAAGTATATTTATTCAAAACAGCTCAAAACAGCCTATAAATATACAACAATGCAATTTACTCATATGATATATTCCTTTAATAACTGATACTCTCCATTTTTTATAACCAGCACTGCAATAATATACTTCCTATATCTTTCAAACTTCTTTCTATTTATCCCCGTTGTAATCTCTATTCTCTTAACTGGTAGCTTTTTGGTTCTAACTAGCTCACTAATTAATTCCTTATCTTGATTTATGATGCTTATAAGCTTCTTGCAAAGCCTCTTTGACAAAATGTGCTTCGGGCCATAATCAACTAGTTCACTGAACAAAATTCCATAAGCTTTTAAATCCTCTGATAATTCCTTTATTTCTATCCTTCTTCCCTCATTAACTAGGTTTGTATTATATGTATCTATTGAAATTCTTTTCTCTATAAAGTTTTCTTTAACTTCCTCAGAGTTATAATCCTCTAAATAAACAATATTTTTATCTCTATTAAAATTACTTTTTTTATAGTCTATAATTCTACTTTTGATAACTAAATCAGCAAAGCTGAAAAATGCCCCTTTGTCCATGTCATACTTATCAATAGCTTCTTCAAACGCCGAGAAGGCGACAGACAATAAATCATCATCGCCTTCCTTATACGTTTGAAAATCTCGTTTTTTATACATGCTTACGCGTGACTCAATAAACGGCCTATACTTTTCTATAAACTCATTCTTTTTAGTCGATAAATTCTTTATTTCTAGTACATATTTATCTGAACCAGCTTTTTGCATGCACAACCTCTTAATTAGTTTTACTTATCTTATCGGTTTTTCTTTCCTTTGTTTAGTGTTCTCTCTTGGTGGTCCTCACTCTTCTGTGTTTCATTTGCGTTTTCTTGCTTTTTATTACTATTTAAACTCTGATTACCTTCTTTTGTTTTATCATTAGCTTCCTGTTTTTTCTCAATTGCTTTATCTTTACTATCTTCGTCTTTATCTTCGTCTTTATCTTCTTCCTTAGATATTTCTTGCTCTTGCTTGTCTTCTTCTGATTCTTCATCCTCGTCAGCTAACTCACTTATTATGTCTTCATTTGTAGTTAATGTATCCTCTTCATTTTCATTAGCCACTTCATCAGCAGCATTACTTGAGCTTATAATAGCCTCTGTACTATTATCCTCAGTTGAAGCGGTCTGTCCACTTGACGAACTTTCTGACTCAACCACTTCAGTTTCATTTTCTTCTGCTATTTCTGTCTCCTCCTTATCGCTGTCCATATCTTGTATTCTTTCAGCCTTACTCAACAGTTTATTTGCATTGCTTGTCTTTTTTTCAACAAATTTTGATGCTATCTCTATTTGTTTTTTCTCCTTGCTTTCAAATCTATTAATTATTCTTGAGGCTTTTTCAGGATCCATTTCATTTATTTTCTGTATCATTTCCTGTTGCTTAGCCTGTAACCTTGTAGCAAGCTCCTCAGCCTTTTGCTCTTTCCTTTGAATCTGCTTCATTTGATTCTCTGCTGCTCTTAGTAATCCTGATGCTTTACCCTTTTCCTCATCCTGCTCTTCTGTATCCTCATTAGTGTCCTCTTCAGTCTCTTCATTGGTATCTAAAGCCTGATTCATGAGCTCTTCTAGTGCAATATAATCCTCAGTTACGTTCTCCTGTATGCCCTTTAATGTCTCTAGCTTTTCAATTGCCTCATTTAAAAGCAATTGATCCGCTTCACTTTGGCTGTCATCATATATAGCTGTTAGTCTTTCAACTTCATTATTTGCTATCTCTACACTTTTTTCTGCTTCCTTGACTGCTAATGTTGCTATAGATTTAGTTAATTCATTCTGTAATGCATTAACTAAAACCTCACTCTTCTCTTCTGGTATCATTTCACTAATCTCTATTATTAATTCCTGTCCGTTTTGAGCTGTAATCTGTATTTTACCTGTAATCCCTTCAACATCTGCATCACCAGAAACCTCTTCAAGCTCTTCATTTGCTAGCTTGACTGTATCTAAAAATACGTCTATTGTTTTATCTAGTAATTCAAGATTATTGTTCTCTTTTAGTATATTTGCCTCCGCAATTCTTTCATCGGCGATTTTTATATATAGATTTGTTTTGTCTTCACTATCAAATGTAAAGAATAGGCTTATGCCTTCAAACAATTTATCAAATACATATAACGGACTATCCGGAGTTATACCTGCATCAACTGCTTCTGCTTCAACAGTTTCTTCTTCACTTACTACTGGTACTTCTTCTACAGTTTGAGCCTGTTCGTCTGCTGGAGTTGCCTACTGGTGCTTGTTCCTCTGCTGGAGTTACTTCCTCTTCTGCTGGAGTTGCTTCCCCTTCTACTGGTGCTTGTTCCTCTGCTGGAGTTACTTCCTCTTCTGCTGGTGCTACTTCTGCTACTGAAGTTGCTTCCTCTTCTGCTGGTGCTTGTTCCTCTGCTGGAGTTGCCTCCTCTTCTGCTGGAGTTGCCTCATTTTCTGTTGCACTAGTTGTAGTGTCTACGATTGTTTCTGCATATGATACACTCATAACTGCAAAGGATATAATAATTA
>QKEK01000093.1 GCA_003251775.1 Clostridia bacterium
TCTTGCAGGTCTGGCAGTTGGCTTTTGGAAAAGCTTGAATGAAATAAAAGATATGTGGGCAAAAGACATGGTTTTTAATCCTAATATGAAGCCACATGAGGCTAATGATAAATATAAAGGCTGGAAAAAAGCTGTATCAAGGGCTTTGGAGTGGGACGAAGAGCCAATTGTTTGATAATGAGATAATTTAATAAGCGTACAAACAAATTGGCTCTTCTATAGAGTACATTGCGATGTTAAATATTTAAACCTCAATGTGCATCCATTTCTTTCCTCGCAAGCGAATGTATAAGATTAGGTTGGTTATTGCTATTGAAGATATTTCAGCTATCCAGACGCCTGCTATTCCATATTCAAAATACTTAATTAAGACATAGGTTAATGGCACAAATAGTATCCATTGGCGTAAGGCGGTGATAAGCATAATATTCCTTGTGTCGCCTGCACCTCTCAAGGCACCTGTAATTTGAAAAGCTTAAAAACGGCTGATTAAGTCCCGCTAGATATAAGGGGATAATAGTGGTTTTGGCTATGTCATGTTCGTTGGAAAAAATACCAATAATAAATTGAGGGAATAAGACAAATAGTAATCCTATAAAAACCGCCCAAACTAATCCAAGACCAATACTAATATAGCCTGTGTGCAGGGATTTTTCATAATCCTTTTCTCCCAATGACTTACCTACTAATGCTGCACAGGCAATAGAGAAGCCTATAGCAGGCATAAATGAGGTAGATTCTATTGTTATTAGTATTCTGAATGATGCCTCTGAGGTAGTATCAAGCAGAGATATAATAATTCCCATAGCAAAAAATGCGGAGTGGAACAGGAATTGTTCAAGACCAGCAGTACTGCTAAACCTCCATAGCGGTGCTAGAATATCCTTTGTTGGCTTCAAATTTTTTAAAAGTAGCTTTAGGTGTGTACTACCTTTTATTATTATGACTATATAAATTAGTGCACCTATTGCTCTTGATATGGTGGTCGATAGAGCGGCACCCTTAACCCCCATCTCTGGGAAGATAGAGAAGCCTGTTATTAGAACGTAGTTTCCGATGATATTCAAAATATTTACTAAACCAGTGATTAACATAGGTGTTTTTGTATCACCAACTCCCCTCATAGAAGCTGCCAAGGCGAATGATATAAACATAAAGAACTCACTAAAGGATACGTAGTTTAAGTATGAGACACCCATATCATAAACCTCTTTGGAGGTATCAAAGATTCCTATAAGCTGTTTACTTAATAATAGACATAATATTGTAGTAACAATACCTATAATTATATTTACAGTAAGATTTTGTCCTAACACCCTATTAAGCCTAGGATAATTCTTTTCTCCATAGCTTCTGGAAATCATAACTGTAGCTCCTGTGTTAAAGGATGCGAAGATAAACAAAAGCGTAAATATAATCTGATTTGCAAAGCCAGTAGCTGATAGTGCACCTTCTCCAATTAGCCTGCTAACCATAATGGTATCAAAAATACCCACTAAAGTATTTAGACCCATTTCAATTATTGCTGGTATGGAGATTGATAGTATAGATAAAATTAGTAGTTTATTTTCTCTTATATATTTCATTATAGTTCTCCCCCTTTTTTAGTGATACTATTCTGCCACAAAAACCAAAAAAAAGCAAGTAACTTTTTAGCGAGTCACAGATGAAGTGTCTGTAAGTGCTTCTAGGTTCGTTCAAAGGCTCTGTTCACTATCGGAATACCAATGCCTACTACACAGAAAACTCAAAAAGCTTCTAATGCAACAATAGTTGCAGATATTAGTTTGAATAAGTTATAATGATAATGATGAAATTATGGTGTAAAAATATGCTAGGAGCTTAATGAATAAATGAAAGAAAAAATTATTAATGAATTAAAAACAAATATTGGGACATACGTTTCTGGTGAGCAGTTAAGCAGAAAATTCAACGTTTCAAGAATGGCGATTAACAAAAATATAACTAAGCTTAGGGAGGAGGGATATCATATTGAGGCAGTGTCTCAAAAGGGGTATATGCTTATTGAAGATAGGGAAGTATATAACGCCTTTGAAATTGGGTATGATAATAAAAATGAGATTATTGGTCGCAATATACTGTTTTTCAGCGAGATAGACTCCACAAACAATTACTTGAAATCATATGCTTCTCAATATGAGGATGTGGAGGACGGATTAGTTGTTATTTCAGATATCCAGAATGATGGAAGAGGACGAATGGGCAGAAGGTGGGATTCGCAGGCTGGGAAGGGTATATGGATGTCAATACTACTAAAACCAAGCTTACTCCCATATAAGGTTCAAATTGTTACTCTTGGTGCGGCTGTCGCTGTTGTCAGAGCTTTAGAAAAAGCATTTTCCTTACAAGCTGGAATAAAGTGGCCAAATGACATTATACTAAATGAGAAAAAGGTATGTGGAATACTAACAGAAATGAGTGCCGAGCTTGATAGAGTTAATTACGTTGTTTTGGGTATTGGGATTAACGTAAATCATATTAAAGAGGATTTTGAAGAGCAATTAAGGGAGAAAGCCATTTCTCTGAAAGAAGCTATGGGTGTTGAAGAGGATATTAATAGAGTCAAGCTTGTTCAGATATTATTGTCAGAGCTTGAAGGTATATACAGGTGTATAAAAAATGAGGAATATATAAGTATTATAAATGAGTGGAAAAAATATTCAATAACACTAGGACGGGATTTAGTAATAACAAAAGGAGAGGAAGCAAGCTATGGTAAAGCCATTGACATTCTGGATGATGGAAGGCTTGTAGTTGAATTTAATGATGGGCATATAGAAGAGATTATGTCAGGAGAAATCACTGTCCGAGGTATTATGGGGTATGCTTAATTAGGAAGAGGCATCAAGCTGTAGTGAAAGGAATGAAAATAAAATGAGAAAAGAGCTAGGAGTAAATAAAAGACTAATGCTTATAGATGGAAATAGCATATTAAACAGAGCCTTCTATGGCTTGCAAACGGGGAGCATTTTGCAAACGTCAGATGGGATATATACGAATGCAGTGTATGGCTTCATAAATATAATGAATAAGTATTTTGATGAGGTGAAGCCAGAATATGTTGGTGTTGCTTTTGATTTGAAAAAACCCACCTTCAGACATGAGGAATATAAGGAATATAAGGCGAATAGAAAGGGGATGCCAGAAGAGCTTGTAGGGCAAGTTTCTTTGATTAAAGAGGTGCTTAAAGCAATGAGTATAACACAAATTGAGTGTGAAGGCTTTGAGGCTGATGATATTATTGGTAGCCTATCAATGAGGGCTGAAAATGAAGAATATGAGGTCATAATTTTAACTGGTGACAGAGATGCAATCCAGCTTGTAAGTGATAAAACTACGGTTTTAATACCATCTACTAGAATGGGCAAGACTGAAACAACAAAATACAATGTAGAGGCTGTCCAAGAAAAATACGGCTTGAAACCAGAGCAGCTTATTGAAGTAAAGGGGCTTATGGGGGACCCTTCAGATAATATACCAGGAGTGCCTGGTGTTGGAGAAAAAACCGCATTAAAGCTTATACAGGAGTATGGAAGTATTGAGAAGGTATATGAGAACATTAATTTTATTACTGGTAAAAAGCTTAACGAAAACCTAAAAAGCAATGAAGAAAAGGCATTGCTTAGTAAAAGGTTAGGAACTATTGTAAGAGACATGGAGCAGATTTGCGGAATTGAAGAATTAAGGCTTGGAGATATTGATAGAACAAAGTTATATCAACTATTTAAGAGGCTTGAGTTTAAAAAGCTAATACAAAAATACGACCTCTCAGAAGATTTAACAAAAGGCGATGAAGCAATTAGTCAGGTGCCAGAGGATAAGCCTGTTGAGATAAGCTATGAGTTAGAATATGCAGAGAGTCAAGCATGGGAGAGGATAATTAATGAAATAAAGCTAAATCAGCAAATGTATATATACCATATGATAGATAAAACCTCTGATTTTGATATGCAGCTACATAGTATTGCAATATCAGCTGATGGGCTTAAGGTTTATTATTGTGAGCTAATGATGGGTCAGGAGCATAGCTTTTTTCAAGCCTTTTCCGAGGTGCTTGCTGAACCTGAGATAAAAAAATATGGACATGATATGAAGGGTTTTATAACTTACTTGAAGAAGAATGGCTTTTCGCTTGAGGGGTTAGAGTTTGATACTATGATTGCTGCTTATATATTGAATCCTTCAGAGACTAGCTATCCAATTACAGATATTTGTAGCAATTATCTGAACACTGAGGCTGAGAGTATAGAACAGCTTCAAGGTAAGGGGAAGGACTTTAAAAAGTTCTGTCAAATAGATAAAGCAAGCCTTTCACAAATATCGGCATATTATATAGGTGCATTAGTAAAGGTTATACCTATAATGAAGGGTAAAATCATTATTAACCAGCAGGAGGAATTATTCTACAAAATAGAGCTTCCACTTATTTTGGTACTAGCAGATATGGAGACTTTAGGATTTAAGGTTGATTTGGAGAGGCTGAAAAGCTTTTCGGCTGAATTAACCCTGAAAATTTCACATGTTGAGAAAAAGATTTTTGAGCTAGCTGGAGAAGAATTTAACGTTAACTCTCCAAAACAGCTGGGAGCTATCTTGTTTGATAAGCTGGGGCTACCTACAGATAAGAAGACTAAAACAGGGTATTCTACTAATGTAGAGGTTCTTGAAAAGCTGGCAGAAAACTATGAGATAGCCGATAGAGTCATAGAATATAGACAGTTAGCAAAGCTAAATTCTACATATGCTGAGGGCTTACAGAAGGCAGTGAATCCCAATACGGGCAAGATATATTCCAGTTTTAATCAAACTGTGACTACAACTGGTCGTATTAGTAGCACAGAGCCTAATCTTCAGAATATACCAATAAGGCTTGAGATGGGCAGAGAAATTAGAAAGGTTTTTATTCCAACAGACGACGAGTATCTTTTGATGGACGCTGACTACTCTCAGATCGAATTAAGGGTGTTGGCACATATTTCTGGTGATAGTACTATGATAGAGGCGTTTAGTAATAATGAGGACATTCATACAGCTACAGCGGCACAAGTATTTAATGTAGATAAAAATGAGGTTACCTCTCAAATGAGAGGTGCAGCAAAGGCTGTAAATTTTGGAATAGTATATGGGATTGGAGATTTCAGCTTAGGTAAGGATTTAGGTATATCAAAAAAGAAAGCTAGAGAATACATAGACGGGTATCTAGAAAAATACCCTATGGTAAAAAAGTATATGACGGATATCGTTGAGCAGGGTAAAAAGCTTGGATATGTCACAACCTTATTTAATAGAAGAAGGTATTTGCCGGAGCTACAGTCTAAAAACTTTAACATTAAGGAGTTTGGAAAGAGGATCGCTATGAATACCCCTATTCAGGGAAGTGCAGCAGATATAATTAAGGTTGCCATGGTAAAGGTATATAAAGCACTTAAAGCAGAAAATTTAAGGTCAAGGCTAATATTACAAGTGCATGATGAGCTTATAATTGAAGTGCATAAGGATGAGACTGATAAGGTACAGCAAATACTCTCTGAAAGCATGGAGGGGGCATATGCCTTGATGGTTCCGCTTGTAGCAGATATAAAAATTGGTATGAGCTGGTATGAGACTAAGTAGCTTGGACTAAGTAACTTGACGAAGCAAGATGAATTTGCACAAGAAGTTGATTTAAAATTATCGTAAAATTTAGAATTTAGGATGAAGAGTCAACTTGATAGGCGTATTGAGGAAGTGAGAACAAAATGATTATAGGTGTTACTGGTGGTATTGGTAGTGGAAAGAGTACGGTTTCCAAAATGCTAATCGAATTTGGTGCTGTTATAATTGATGCTGACCAGATAGCAAGGGAGGTTGTAACATCGGGCAAGCCAGCACTAAAGGAGATAAGTATTACCTTCGGGGATGGAATACTTAAACAAAATGGGGAGTTGAATAGAGCAGCACTTGCAGATATTGTATTCTCGGATAAAGATAAGCTTGAGACACTAAATAAAATAATACACAAATATGTAAACAGTGAAATTAAATCAGTTTTAAGGGAATATCAAGTGAAAAATATAAAGCTTATTGTATTAGATGTACCTATTCCAACTAAAGAAGGTTTTATTGATTTAGTAGATACAGTGTGGGTAGTTATAAGTGAGATTGATAAGCGTGTAGAACGAGCGATGCTACGTAGTAATTTATCTAAGGAACAGGTAGAGAAACGGATAAATAATCAGCTATTGGACTCAGAATACATAAGCATAGCAGATGAAGTGATTGAGAACAATTCTACTATAGAGGATTTAAGACTTAGGGTGCGGAAGCTACTTGAACAAAATATGTAACTACGTAAAAAGCTTATGAATTCTTTATTGATAAAACTTAGATTATTAGATATAATCAAGTGAGTGTGCAAATATAAATATGTAAGCGTTATTAAAACTTCAGATTTGATAAAAAATCATTTAAGTTTTAAACATCACCAAGACGAAATGTCTTGGAAACCACTTACAGTAGTTGCTTGTGCACATGCTTGGATTAGTTTGTATGTAAGCGTTAGAGAAAAGTAAGGAGAAACGGGTGAAAAGTTTATTTATCAAGAAGAAAAAGAAAAAGCTTTTATTCTTAATATTAATTATATTGGTAGTTTTTGTGGTGTTTGCTATTAGTTTTTATCAAAGTATAGCTAGATTTTTTTATCCATTAAAGTATAAAGAATTAGTTGTAAAATACTCGGAGCAATACGGTTTAGATGAATGTCTGGTTTTTTCGATAATAAGAACAGAGAGTCATTTTGATGAAGATGCAGTGTCCTCCAGTCAGGCTCACGGATTAATGCAAATTACGCTAGAAACGGCTACGTGGATAGCACAACAAGAGGAGATAAATCTAAAAGAAGTAGATAGTCAAAAGTTGTTTGACCCTAGTATTAATATAATGCTAGGAACTTGGTATCTGGATTATTTACTGGATATGTATAAAAATCAAGATACTGCCGTTGCGGCATATAATGCTGGAAGCGGAAATGTTAACAAGTGGCTTTTAGACAAGAAGAATAGTAATGATGGAATAATCTTAGAATATATTCCATTTGGAGAAACAAGACATTATGTTAAAAAGGTGAATAATAATTTGAATATGTATAAAACACTTTACCCTTTTGGTGTAAAATGATAAAATAATAGATACTAACGTGGTGTGTTGTTTGAATTATCAAAAAGCAATAACGCTATATGCAAAGTAGCTTCTAAGGAGGAAAAGTTATGCAGCCTATGTTTCAAAGAGATTTATTATACCCAACAGAGAGTATTGTTGAGCCAGGAAGTGTACATGTGAATATTTATAACCCTAATTCACAGGGAAAAATGCCAGTAGAAATTGAGTCAAAAACTAATCATTCGCCTATTCAGTATCTAGACGTAATCCTAAGGATTATGCAAAGCGAAATATTTGATAGGATACTATTAAATGTTAAAGCGAATACAACAATTTATATAAAATCTACTGAGGAGATAAAAAAGGAGTATGGCTGTGATAACTATGTAGTTGTCAGATTTGACAAGGATGAAAAGGTCTTTGCATGTGCAGATACTATTCATATAGGAGAGTAATAAACGCTATCTTTGATAGCGTTGACATTATGTCGAGGGTTCTTATTATGAAATAACAAGGTTCTTAAGCTGTCCGCTATCTTTGATAGCGTTGACAGCTTAAGGCTATTATTTTGCTTTAAATTCAAATGGGTTTCCTGTTACAGTCTTGTTTTTGGAGACTTGTTTATCTGTAACAGATATGGGGTTATGGGCTATTTGGTTAGTGTTAATTGCAAAATCCTCTTTAGCTTTATTAGTATCTGAACCCTTATTTTCATTGTTAAACGGGTCTTTTGTAACTTCTAATAGACCTTCATTTATAAACTCCTGTATTTTTTCTAAAGATGTATTAAACTTAACAACTACTTCACTTGCTAAACAATTTGGATTCTCTTTAACATAAGCACGAATCTTTGAATAAATAGCGTAATCTCTTTTTCTTTTCTGAACACAATCAAAGCATATACCTTCTCTAGAAGAAATATGACTAACAAGCTTTCCGCATTTACTACACTTCTTGGCGTTATCTATCATGTTTTTGCCCCCAACATAAATTAATTACCAGCACAAATAATGCAAAACAAGATATCGCTACATAAGGTTTTTTTACATGATTAGTGACAAGTAAGACATAACTTATATTATACCTCATAAACAGGAAGTTGAAACTGTTTTGAGCTAAAATAAAAAGAATAATTTATGGATAGTTACTTAGTAAAAAGCTTTTATTTAAAAAGATTATATTTATGCCTTGATTTTATACTGAAATCTGGTAAAATTATAATGAATAATGTCAAAAACTTAACAAAGTTTTCATTAATAAATAATAAAGGAGTTGGACTTTATGGCTTTAGTTACATCTAAAGAGATGTTTGAAAAAGCATACGCTGGAGGTTATGCGATAGGTGCTTTTAACGTAAACAATATGGAAATTATACAAGGTATTACTGAGGCAGCTAAGGAAGTAAATGCACCATTAATACTTCAGGTTTCAGCAGGAGCAAGAAAGTATGCAAATCACACTTATTTAATGAAGTTAATAGAAGCTGCTATTCAAGAAACAGGGCTTCCAATCTGCGTACATCTTGATCATGGTGATACCTTCGAATTGTGTAAATCTTGTATAGACGGTGGCTTCACTTCTGTAATGATAGACGGTTCTCACCATTCTTTTGAAGAAAATATTGCTTTAACAAAGAAGGTAGTTGAATACGCTCATGATAAGGGTGTTGTTGTTGAGGCTGAATTAGGAAGACTTGCTGGTATTGAGGATGCAGTTAATGTTTCTGCTGAGGATGCTGCATTTACTAGACCAGAAGAGGTTGAAGAGTTTGTTAGCAGAACAGGCGTTGACTCATTAGCTATTGCTATTGGTACAAGCCATGGAGCATACAAGTTTAAGACTGAGCCAAAGCTAAGATTCGATATTCTTGAAGAAATTCAAAAGAAATTACCTAATTTCCCAATCGTATTGCACGGTGCATCTTCAGTTATTCCTGAATACGTAGATATGATTAATAAATTTGGTGGAGAAATGCCTGGTGCTATGGGCGTTCCAGCAGAAATGTTAAGAAAAGCAGCATCAATGGCTGTTTGTAAGATTAATATTGACTCTGACTTAAGACTTGCAATGACAGGTACAGTTAGGAAATATTTTGCTGAAAATCCTTCACATTTTGACCCAAGACAATACTTATCACCTGCAAGAGCTGCTATAAAAGAGCTTGTTAAGGATAAGCTAGTAAATGTTTTAGGTTGTTCAGGAAAAGCATAATTAACACAATTTTAATAGCTAAAAGAAAAAAGTGGCTTAATTCGTTATGAATTAGGTCACTTTTTTTAGAATGCAGTATGCCTGCTTGGAGTATTATGTAACAACGCAAAAAGCTTGCTTGAGAAATTTATAGACAAATCTAATATTTTACAGTTATAATAATAAGTAGATAGATAATAAGTTAGAAAGCTAAAGTTTGGGGGTATTGGTGTTAATGGAGTATGAGGTTTTTTATAAAGAGCTACCCAAGTCTCATTTATTAAACACATTATACAAAAAATCAAGTGAGCTATACCATGTAGATTTCGATTTCTTTGGAGTATTAAATAGAATAAGACAAAGGGTTAGTGCTGAGGTTGCACAAATTAACAGGCTTTTCCCAGAATATACACCCCACGACGAGGCTTATCATTTAAAGCGACTTTTTTCTGTTGCGGACTCTGTTTTAGGGCATAAATTAATTGAGAGCATGAAAGCAACTGAGCTATTTATATTATCATGTGGCTTGTATTGTCATGATTGGGGAATGGCAGTAAGTGAATCAGAAAAAAATCATATAAGAACACTTAATGAAACAAAAACAATAGATATAAGTAATGATTTCTGGATTTTAGATAATGAAAGGGAGCACTTCAAAGAGTTTTTACAGCAACAGGGGGTTAAGCAGAGTAATAATACTACTGAAGCTCTTTCAGAGGAAATCTGGCGTATATACATTAGGCAGACACATGCTTTAAGAAGTGGTGTAAGGGCGTTGAAGTTTTTTGAGGAGCATGATCAGAGTATGGCTAAGGCTATTTCAGAAGTTTGCATAGGGCATTGGCTGGATTTTAAAAATATTAGAAAGTACCCTTCTAATTACAGTGTATTAGGTGAGTCAATAAACCTACGTGCACTTGCTATATATGTTAGACTAATTGATTTGCTAGATATAACTAGTTATCGTACTCCATATGTCATATGGAAATTTGTATTACCTCAAAATCCATTCTCCAAGATGGAATGGGACAAGCACAGAGCTATTCACTCCTTATCAATTAAGGATTACTCACAGGGAAGGGTGATTCAGGTTGATGGGGGCACTGAAGACCATGAGGTGTATGCAGCATTGGAGGATCTTAAAGCTTGGTGTGATGAACAATTCAGAGGGTGTAATGATTTGCTGGCAGAAATGAATGACAAAAGACATATTCTCGATATATACCATATTGACTGGAGAATAGAACCAATAGGCTTTAAGCCTTCCAAGGTTAGATTTGAATTTGATAGAGAAAAAATGTTCGAAATACTTGCAGAGGAAATATATCAGAACGATCCATATGTTTTCTTAAGGGAATTACTACAAAACAGTATTGATGCAATAAGATTGCGGAAGGCTTACCTTAAGGATAAAGGGCTGGAAATAATGGGTGTGATAAATGTTGAGGTAGAGCATCTAGAGGATGGTGACGCGATAATAACATGGACTGATAATGGGATTGGTATGAATGAGCATATTATTAGAAATTACTTGGCTGTGGCTGGTAGAAGCTATTATGGAAGTGATGAGTTTAAAAATGAGGGTCTTAATATAGATCCCATTTCACGGT
This sequence comes from Clostridia bacterium, assembly GCA_003251775.1. Taxonomy (GTDB): domain Bacteria; phylum Bacillota; class Clostridia; order DSM-8532; family SZUA-474; genus SZUA-474. Next base: position 10,959 of record QKEK01000093.1, read on the forward strand.
TTGGAGTTGGTATTCTAAGCTGTTTTAGTGTATCTGAATGTATTGAGTTTGAGACACGAAGAGAACCCTATGTCGAAATGTCTGATATGGTATTAAGAGTTAGAATACCGTCGGTTAAAAACCATTTCAGAATAGATAATTGTAAATGTACCACAGGGTTTGTGGGAACCAGAGTAAAGGTTTATGTAAATGGAAGAAAGATTGCAAAAAGTATAGAAGCCAATACAATAGTAAGGTTAGAGGTTACTAAGTATTTATCTCTAATTGCGGGCTTTGTGGAGTTTCCTATAGTTATTGATGAGGGTGACACAAAAACTGCTGTTTTGCATCCCAAATACGATGAAAGGATAGTTAGAGAGAGGTTTGGTGAGCAGTATAGAATTCATAAGCTATCATTTGAATATCCATGGGACGAAATGTTTTTGCCTCAGGATTTAGCCCAAAGCAAAGAGATATTTGTTGAAAAAAATGTAGATATTTCAAGCATACTACCCGAGAGAGGATATGAAGGAAATATTACGCATATAGTTCCTAAATATGAGTATATAGATTTACGTATAGGAGATTATAATTATAAGCATGATGGTATAGAGACTATATGTAAGGGAGGGTGCAAGAAGGAAGATGCAAAAAAAGCAAGGGTTTATAAAACCGTAAGAAGAAACAGGGGTATTTGCAAAAGCTGTAAAATATACTCGTTTCATTCAGTTTACAGAGATGGGATATTAATTTCAGAGGCTATTTCTCCTAGAGAATTTATGAAAAACAGAGGGAACTCATTACCAAATAGGCTTTTACCTAGAATAGTTGTAAATCTGCCCAAAAATGAATCAAAAACTATTGATTTAGCAAGGATGCACATTCTGGGTAAATATGAGCGATGGGATAGAATAATAAAAAAGAATTATGTTAAAAGTGTTATTGATGAATTTAGAGCTGAATTAATTAGCAAGGATGTATATAATAGACTATACATTATGGGAAGACTATTGGCGTATTACAACATTTCAATTGATGAATTATGGAGTAATTTTGATACTGAGCTCTGGCCTGTTTTATACGTTAATAGTGAGGGAGAAGTAATATGCTTGGAATGGAAGGAGGTTAAACAGAGTGAGATATATATCACACCAGAATACTTTGACGTAAACGTTGAAAATGCTATTTACAATAGCTTGTATACAGAAAATGCTGGTAACCCTATAATCAAAGACTGGATAGGAGAAAGTGGATTTATTGCGTATTCGCCTAGTTTTAAAAGGTCACATACTATGGAGTGGATGATAAGAATTAGTTCATATCCTATAAAACAATTATATCAATTATCATCTATTAGATTCCTATCATCTCCGTTATTTGAGGGAATTCCTATTGTGCAGCAAATTTCTGAAAAATCACAAGCACATAGTGACGAGCTTGACCAAGAAGAGATTTACATACGAGCTATGAATAATCCGTTGGATTTATCTAAGGAAGAAAAGGCAAGGCTTTTTAATAATCTTAGCTATAATTATAATATACCTAAAATCATAGAATTTAAACAGCCATATGATAAATGCTTTGCTTATGGTTGGGAAATGATAAATTATAATCATTTAATTGGGCAGGTATTCGTGAAACTAATAGCCTTTATCGAATTAGAAAGGTCACGCAAAAGCTTAACACCTCAGCTGTTTGGCTGTCTAAGAGATTGTTTAAGTGGAATACCTGATTATGATTATAATAATCTTTCAGAGGTTATTGATGCAATACGCCAATTATGGCTGTTTATCAAAGAATACAGACTATTTAATATAGGAGAGGTAGATGATCTGATTCCGAACAAAAAGGATTTTGTACCTGGAACAGTTATAGTAAAGGATAATAACCAGTATCTATTTCATTCACTAATGTTTAAAAATACAAAAAGATTAGATAGTGAATTTGTAGAGAGTTAAATGAGTATATCACCGTCTCACTATGATAGCAACGACGATTTTGGATTCTTATTACATTATAATTAACTTCTTAGAGCATTTACAAAGAATATAAAGAGTATGTGTTATTTGTGTATATGACTTTAGAAAAAGGTAATAATTTAAACAAGAATTACTTTTACAGCTTTAATTAAGAGTATGAAACAAGACAAAATGCTTAATTAGATAAGGGAGTTATTACATGAAAATTCTACTTGTTTATCCCGAGTTTCCCAAAACTTTTTGGGGTTTTAACTATGCACTGAAATTTATTTCAAAAAAATCAAGCTTTCCTCCATTAGGATTATTGACTGTTGCTTCTATACTTTCGGAAGAATGGGAAAAAAGATTAGTTGATATGAATGTTCAAAAATTAGGTGATAGTGATATTAAATGGGCTGATTTAGTCCTTATTAGTGCGATGTCTATTCAAAAAAAATCAGTAATGAGTATAATAGATAAATGCAAAAAGCTAAATAAAAAAATAGTTGCTGGAGGTCCGCTTTTTACTGCGTGGTATGATGAGTTTGATAGCATAGATTATCTGATACTAAATGAGGCGGAAATAACCCTACCTCTTTTTCTTAAGGATTTTAGTACAGGAAACGCTAGGCACATATATACCTCTACAGAATGGGCAGATATTAAGACTACACCTGTACCGTTATGGGAGCTAATTAATATAAATGATTATGCTTCTATGAACATTCAGTATTCACGTGGTTGTCCATTTGACTGTGATTTTTGTGATATAGTGTTATTGTTTGGAAGAGAACCTAGGTTAAAGACAAAAGAACAGGTTATTGCTGAACTAGAGGCATTATACAAAATAGGGTGGAGAGATAGTATATTTTTTGTTGATGATAATTTTATCAGCAATAAAAAGGTGCTAAAGCAGGAAATACTACCAGAAATAATTAGCTGGATGGAGGAAAGACATTATCCGTTTACGTTTTTTACAGAAGCATCCATAAATCTTTCTGATGATGAAGAGCTCATGCAACTAATGGTAAAGGCAGGCTTTGATATGGTGTTTATTGGTATTGAATCACCAAATGAGGCTAGTCTGAAGGAGTGTAACAAATACCAGAACAAGGGGAGAAATTTATTGGAGAGCATAAATAAATGTCAGAAAAATGGTTTGCAGGTGCAGGGCGGCTTTATTGTAGGGTTTGATAATGATCCTGAGTCGATTTTTGATACCATGATTAGGTTTATACAGGAAAGTGGAATTGTATCTGCAATGGTCGGGTTATTAAATGCACCCAGAGGAACAAAGCTTTATAGACGTTTAGAAAAGGAAGGTAGAATAGTAAGTGAAATGTCAGGAGATAATACAGACTTTTCTATGAATTTTATACCAAAAATGAACTATGAGAACCTCGTTAGAGGCTACAGAAGAGTCTTGAACAAAATATATGCTCCAAAGTATTACTATGACAGAATTATGAAATTTTTAAAAGAGTATAATAGTGAATCGTATCATAGTAAATATAGATTAAATTTTAAATTATCGAATATAAGTGCATTGTTAAAATCAATTATCCTTCTTGGAATTATAGGAGAGGAACGGGTTTATTACTGGAAGCTTTTCTTCTGGACACTGTTTAAGAGACCAAATTTATTTAGAATGGCAATAACTTTTGCTATCTATGGCTATCATTTTAGAAAGCTCTATAAAATGTGATTTCATAGAGACATGGTTTTAAAAGTTTGTTTATATAATCTCATAAAATAGATTGTATGCTTCAAACGGCAAAAACTAATGAAATAGTTTTTAATAATATTGAGATAAAAAGGGGTCTTTTCGGAAAAAATATTTTGAGGTTGCTGGTAAAATGTAGCCAAGGATACCGATTCTTTTTTTTGAATAGTATATTATATTACCAGAACAAAGAAATTAAATATATTAAATATATTTCGGACAGGGAGGAAGGTTGAAAGAAAATTACCTATTAAAATGATAAAAATAGAGAAGACATAAAATATGATTTTCTTTCAACCCAAATTTGTGCCCGAAGAGATGGAGGAATTAAATTATGAGCATGTTTTGTTATCAATGCCAGGAGGCATCAAAGGGAGTAGGCTGTACTTCAAGAGGAGTATGTGGTAAAACGAGTGATGTCGCAAATCTACAAGACTTATTGATATATGTTTTAAAGGGGATATCACATTATGGTACAAAGGCAGAGGAATTAGGTAAGGCAAATAAGCAGATTGACCGATTTATAATTAAAGCCTTGTTTTCAACTATAACAAATGCTAATTTTAATAAGTCTGTATTTATTGAAAATATTAAAATGGCTCTTAAGTACAGAGAAGAGTATAAAAGGCTAGTTCTAGAGGCTGGCGGTAATGTTGAGGATATAAAGCATGATTCAGCTCATTGGTATGCAGACTCAGTTGAAGCCTTTGAGGAAAAAGCTGAAAAGGTTGGAGTCCTATCAACAGAGAATGAGGATGTAAGGTCACTAAGAGAGTTAATTAAATATGGCTTAAAGGGCATAGCGGCATACACTGAGCATGCTTTAAATCTAGGGTTTGAAGATGATAATATTAGTGCTTTTATACAAAAGGCACTAGTAGCATTAACAAATGATGGACTGTCAGCTGATGAGCTGGTTGCTCTCACAATGGAAACAGGCAAATTTGGGGTAGATGCTATGGCACTGCTTGATAAGGCGAATACTGCAACATACGGTAACCCAGAGATATCAAAGGTGAATATTGGCGTCAGAAGTAATCCAGGTATACTCATTAGTGGACATGATTTAAAGGATATGGAGGAATTGCTTAAGCAAACAGAAGGAACAGGGATTGATGTATATACTCACAGCGAAATGCTACCAGCTAATTATTACCCTGCCTTTAAAAAATACACTCACTTCGTAGGAAACTATGGTAATGCGTGGTGGAAACAGACAGAGGAGTTTGAGAAATTTAACGGTCCAATTCTTATGACTACCAATTGTCTTGTACCACCAAAGGATAGCTATAAGGAAAGGGTTTACACAACTGGAGAGGTTGGATTTGATGGAGTGACACATATTGTGCCAGACCAAAATGGCAAAAAGGATTTCTCAGCAATAATTGAGCACGCAAAGAAATGTGATTCTCCTACAGAAATAGAGAGAGGGGAAATAGTAGGAGGTTTTGCACACAATCAGGTTATTAGCTTGGCTGACAAGGTAATAGAGGCAGTAAAGTCAGGTGCAATTAAACGCTTCTTTGTAATGGCTGGCTGTGATGGAAGAATGAAGAGCAGGGATTATTATACTGATTTTGCTAAGGCACTTCCAAGAGACACAGTTATTCTAACAGCGGGTTGTGCAAAGTATAGATATAATAAGCTTGAGCTAGGCGATATTGGAGGTATACCAAGGGTTTTAGATGCAGGACAGTGTAATGACTCATATTCATTAGCCGTAATAGCACTCAAGCTAAAAGAGGTTTTCCAATTAAATGATATTAATGATTTACCTATTTCATATAATATTGCTTGGTATGAGCAAAAGGCGGTTATTGTATTATTAGCTCTGCTTTATTTAGGAGTTAAGAAGATACACTTAGGACCAACCTTACCTGCCTTCTTGTCACCTAATGTAGCAAATGTATTGGTAGAGACCTTTGGTATAGGTGGAATAACTAATGCTGAGGATGATGTTAAGATGTTTTTAGCTTAATATAATAAAGTCAAAGGGACTGTTCAAAGCTGTTTTTAGCTATTACGACAGTCCCTTTTTTGTGTCTACTTTTAGTATAAGTACAGACAGTTCATATCATTAATTAATGCCATAATATGGATACAACGCAACGCAAGTTGTTAATTGGAAAATAAATAAGCTGTAGGAATGACTTGCTTGCTTCCACCAGGAGTAGTCCAACTGAGTGTACAACTTGAGGTGTTTATCCCCTGATAAAATTCAAGAGTGATTGGGTATTGCTGTCCTGCTGTAAGCGAAATGGTTCCAGACTGTTCACTTATTCCATCGCTCCATCTATTAGTCAATTGGGTATTGTTAACCCAAAGCCTGTTACCGTCATTAGAATTTACATAAAAAGTATACGTACCTGTACTTGGTGCTTGAATATAGCCTGTCCACTTTACTGAGAATGTGGTTGATGCCACTGACGGATCTGGTGAGCTCGAACCCCAATTAAAGTTTATGGTTGGGTCAACTCTTGTAACCATAAGTGCGGTAAAGTCCTGATTATTATAGTATTCTCCTGTCAAACCATCACCGTTGCCAGAAGGAGGTGGTGTTGGAGTAGGAGTCGGAGTCGTACCGCTACTTGTTATAAGCACTGTCCAATCGCTTGTAGTGTTATTTGGAGCATTTCCGAGGCTGCGAGACCCTCCGCCACTGATGGTTTGTATACTTCCATTCTGAAGCGAACCACCGTTTCTTGGGTCGTACCATTTAACGTTGAAATTCCCTGATACACCTGTGAGATTCAAGTTAGTCGTTCCTCCGTTTGGAAGGTAAACTACATATTTTTGCCCTGACTTAGCTAGACACCAGTTTCCTGTGCCTACAAGGCTGTCGTTGGGCACCATTGAAGGAAGTTCCGTAACATTGTTATAGAAAAAATTATATGCTTTTTGTCCTGCGAGGTAGTAATTAGCATATCCACTGTAATTAGTGATACTTTGGTCATTTTTTGAATAAAGCTCTACTCCGGAGCCCCCCGCCATGTATGTTCCCCATATCGCTTGCTTTCTATATGTTGCTAAATCGGGAGTATCTGTTGTTATATATGGCTCGTCAAAAGTCACATACCATTTGTGACCGTTGGATACGGATTTATTTCGCCATTCTAAAATCTTGGAGTGGTTTACTGAGCCTATGCCAGACTGATAACTCACACCGCAAAAGCTAGTATATCCCAACAAGTCATCAAGCCAATCATCTACATTACTCGGACCATTGTGTGCAACAATTGGGTCTTTGTAATATGTAAGTGATCTTATATAGTCGGAAAAACTCTTTATCTGTGATATAGTAGGAGGATACCCATATGATGTAGTAGTCTCATTATCATTCAGCCAGTTTATTTCCTCACCTATGTTCCAGGTAATACCAAGATGGTATCCAAACCTTGCAATCATCTCACGATAAAATATCTTTCTTGAGTTTGCAAAGCCACCAGCAGAACCATTCTCCTTAATCTCAAAGTAAGATGAGTTTTCGGTTTCAGAGAGTACGCAGTTCATCATAACGCCTTTTTTATCAAATTGTGAAAAAATGATATCCCACTGTTCAAGCTTAGATACATCATAGCGATCGTATTCGGATTCTAGACGCCAAGGGTAGCAATCCTTGCCATCTCCTCTTGAGTTCATCATCAAAAAATAATGCGTGTTTGCACCGTTATTTGCAAGATAGTTGACTATCCCTATGCTACCTTTACCCTTATTTGTTTTCCAAACAGGGTCTCCAGCTTGCCAATATGCTGCCATAGCAGAGAAGTTTGTATCTCCTGGTGTTGAGTCAATATCTGTATTTTCAAGGAATGTCTCTGGGCTATTTGCACCTGATTTAAGAAAATAGCCTCCAGTACCCTTGAATTTCAAATAACAGTCGTTTGCATATTCAATTTTTCCTTTGCCCCTGAAATCATTTCCAGATTTATCGCTTGCAGCAATACTGAAAGAACCGGAAGCTCCGTTAAAATATCCTGCACTTGTACCTCCGGTAAGTGATGCAGCAATGTTAGTCCCTGTAACAAATGACACAGAGTAGGTCCATGTACCAGCTTGGTCAGGGGAGAATTTCACCCTCCATTTATTCCCGTCTGTTGCACTTGTTTCTGCTGCATTGCCATCAGCAGCAAAATATCCAGGAACCTTATAAACCTGTCCACCTGGTCCAGTAAAGGTAACATCAAGGCGATAAGATGTAAATGGATTGGGAGAAGAGCCTTCTGTTACATTTGGCCCATCGAAGGTAAGGATTACTGGATGCCAGACTTTTAACTCCCCTGTAATAACAGTAGCAGCATTAACATTTCCGATAAGTAACATGTTCACCAATACAGCTATTATAATGATCATGCTTAGTGGTAATTTAGGACAACTAGTTTTACTCATAAAATACACCTCCAAAATTTGTGTGTGTGCTCCTGGGAACTCTAAAATGAAAATTTATTTCTGTTCTTAGGACACCACTTTTTTTTAATAAGTTCTAATTTGTTATTTAGCAATACGTGATTAACAGGCATTTACACCTCCCATCTAAGATTTATTAAATAAAGTAGACACATTAAATAAACTAATCTTTCCTTCAGACTACCGTTAAAACAGCAAATATTATATGTGCTGTTTAATGAAGTAACTGATTAGAAAGCTTAATTTAATTCAGCTTATAAAGTTTTGTATTCAAAGGAGCTTGCTTGTAGTTTGCTGAATGCTTTAAGCTGTAGTTTTACTTACTACGTCAGGTCTTTCTACAAAACCTTATGGTAATTAATGCAAACATTAGCGAAATTAAGAAAAATGATTAGAATAAATAAGTAAATATGTGAATTATATATTTCAATAATTATAACATACAAATAAAGAAATTGTAAAGTAAAATTTAAATAAATACCAAAAAAGTATTTTCGTGTTGGTAACTATTCAGACCTCATTACTTTTTCCTAACTTAGATGAGACATTGGTTATTTCAATAACTACTAGATTTGTTCACTTCAATATGAAGCACTAAGCATCTAAAAATACTTCGTAGCTACATGCTTGTAACTATTCAGACTATAATTTATATATATTTTTTACTGTTACTTTTAAGCACTTAAGTGAAGACTTGAGACTTATTGGTTTATGTAGCAAGGCTTCACATAAGCGTTTAAAAGCTTTTTTAGAAAATTTGAGATCTGAATAGTTACACATGCTTAAACTACATTGTAAACTTAAAAAATAAATTTAGTTGACAATAAAATGTATATGCTGTAAACTATTCAATGAATAATATGGAATAAGGGGGAGGGGACTTTGAATTTGTTGTCGCAACGCATTATTCAAGGATATTGTTTATCAAAAAAAGAAGCTATGGCACTATGGGATACGCCGATAGTTGATTTACTTAAAGAGTGTAAAAATATTATGAATCATTTTTGTAGCACAAACTTTGAGCTTTGTACTATTATCAACGGAAAAAATGGTAAATGCTCTGAGGACTGCAAATACTGTGCTCAATCGGTACATAATAGCACATCTATTAAAAGCTTTCCATTAGTTGACATTGAAATGGTTCTTAATGATGCTATGATTAATGAGCGAAAGGGGATTAAACGCTATTCAATCGTCACTTCAGGAAAAAAAGCAACTAAGAGTGAGATAAACATTTTGTGTGATATATACAGAAAATTAAGAGAAAAGACAAAATTGAAGCTTTGTGCATCGCATGGACTATTAAGCTTAGATGATTTAAAAGCATTGCAGCAAGCAGGTGTAATTCGTTACCACAATAATCTTGAGACATCAAGAAGTCATTTTCCTAACATTTGCTCAACACATACTTACGAACAGAAAATTGCAACCATAAGAGCCGCACAAGAAGTAGGGTTAGAAATATGTTGCGGAGGTATTATAGGTATTGGCGAAACTAAAGAGGATCGTGTTGACTTAGCGTTAGAGTTAAGAAATCTAGGAATCAAATCTATTCCATTGAACTTGCTAGACGCCATAGAAGGCACACCATTGCATTATTTAGAACGGATATCTGAGCAGGATTTTTTGCAAACAGTAGCAATTTTCAGAATAATAAATCCTAGTGCCACTATTAGATTAGCAGGAGGTAGAAATCTTTTGAGTGATAGAGGAAAAAGGATTTTCGCATTTTGTGCTAATGGGACAATTTCAGGACAATTATTAACTACATATGGAAATGATACAGAGGATGATATTAAAATGTTAAAGGAGTTAGGGTATGAAATTATCAGTTAAAGAAATGATATATATAGCGATTGGAATTGCTTTGGTAGCGATAGGAGCACAAATCAAGATACCTTCACCTGTAGCAGGTTATTTTACACTTCAATTGCCCGCAGTTTTAATGCTTGGGATTATTCTTGGTGCGAAGAATGCTAGTTTTTCAGTTGGTTTATATATTATAGGAGGATTGCTTGGTATACCATGGTTTGCTAACGGTGGAGGGTTTGGATATGTGGTTTCTCCCACTTTTGGTTTTTTATTAGCTTTTGTTGTAGCTGCATGGGTAAGCGGATTGACTCTTAAAAAGCCCTCATTTGTGAAGAGGGCTATACTATGCGAGCTTGCAGTTTTACTAGTATGGGTGATAGGAATGCTTTACATGACGATTTACAACCAGATGTATTTAGGGAAAGAAGTGAGCTATTTAGCTTCGATAATAGCTATTTTCTCTTTTGATTTAGTTTTTGATGTCATACTTGCATTTATAGCAACACAAGCGGGTCTCACTATAAAACGTGCTCTAGGGAGGTAAATCATGTTGTGGTATCCTTACACACAAATGAAAACAATGTCCGCTCCTTTTGAGATAGTAGGTGCAAAGGGGGTAAAGCTTTATACTAAGGATAAGGAGCTAATAGATTCAATTTCGTCGTGGTGGAGTGTTATTCATGGTTATAATCACCCTGAAATCAATGCGGTGTTAAAGCTACAGGTTGACATGTTTTCTCATGTTATGTTGGGGAGTATTATACATCAACCTGCAGAAAAATTGTCAGCAAAACTTGCTGAAATACTGCCAGAGGATTTAGATTATACTTTTTTTTCTGATTCAGGGAGTGTAGCTGTTGAAGTAGCATTAAAAATGAGTATTCAGTATTATTTTAATAAGGGCTGTAAAGAAAAATCCAAAATACTTGCTCTTGAACATGCATATCACGGCGATACGTTTAAGACAATGGAGGTAGGTGATGATGAAGATTATCATTTGGCGTTCCCAAATAAGTCTAGTGTAATTCATATTCCTACTAAAATTGACGCTTTAGAGGAGGCTTTTAGCAAGCATCATCACGAATTGGCAGCATTTATTGTGGAACCACTACTGCAAGGGGCTGGTGGCATGCTGATGTATGAACTGGACTTTTTGAAGCGTGCAAAAGAGCTATGTAAAGCTTACAATGTTCTTTTAGTTTTTGATGAAGTAGCTACTGGATTTGGGCGTACAGGTCATGCTTTTGTCTCAGATATAGTATGTCCAGATATAATTGTATTAGGGAAGGCTCTGACAGCAGGGTATATGGGGCATGCTGTTACTGTAGCTAATAAGAAGGTTTTTGATGGCTTTTATTCAGATAACCCTAAAATGGCATTTATGCATGGACCTACCTTTATGGCGAACCCCCTAGCTTGTACAGTTGCATTAAAGTCAATTGAAATATTTTATAGAGATAATTACTTAGAAAAGATTAAATTTATAGAAAGATACACTAAAGCCTTTTTTAAGGATTTTTCTTCTCCTGAAATAAAAGAAATAAGGATAATGGGTGCATGTGTATGTATTGAAGTGTATGAACAGAAGGTGTTAGAAGGATTTCAAAGGTTTGCTTATAGCAAGGGTGTTTTTAATAGACCATTTTTAAAATTTATGTATGCAATGGTTCCGTATATTATATCACAGGATGAGTTGCATAAGGTGCTGAGCGTATTTAAAATGTGGTTTGAGAGAGAGTAGGTGAATTTATGGTTACTTTTATTATAGGCACTGACACAGGTGTGGGTAAAACTTACTATGGAAAACAGCTAATCAAAAAAGGCAAACGAGTATTAAAGCCTATTGAAACTGGGAAAAAAACTTTTAACAGCTTATCAGAAAGTGATTGCTATAGTTATTCAATAATGCAACAGATACCCATTGAAGAAACAAATATCTATTTCTTTAATGAGCCTGTATCACCTCATTTTGCTGCAGAAATGGATGGAGTAACTATTGATATAGAAAAATTAAAGGCTTTTATTATCAAAAATTCAGGAGCTTACGTAGAACTGGCTGGTGGATTAATGGTGCCCATAACATATGAGTATAGCCAGTTAGATTTAATTAAAGAATTTACTAATGCTAAGGTTGATGTTGTAGTAGGTAATAAGCTAGGATGTATTAATCATTCTTTGCTAACACTAAAAATGCTCTATTATGAGGGTATTACTATTGGAGAGGTTTTTATTAATGGCATGGGATTAGAGTATGATGCAATGATGACAAATAATGAAAGAGTAATAAATAACTATGTTGAAAATATTAAACAAAGTTTTTAGAAAGGCTTGTCAAATGAAGTAAACTAACCATCAATCAGCCTTCTAATTCCATCTTGCTCGGTTGAAAGCATCTTAACAAATTTCTTAATGTCAGAATCCTGTAGTAAAAGATTAAACAAATATTGTACTTTTCTATGAAAAAATCTATCTAACTCTTTTGGTGAAGAATGTTGAACAAGTGGACAAACTGAATTGCCCCTATAATCCATTTGAAGCTCAAAGTCAGTAGCTCTATCTGAATTTAAGTATGGTAACAAAGGGAATATTCTACAGGCTAGAGGCCTATGCTCTCTGGGGCAATGTCCGTTACATACCAGAAGTTTAAGATTATCCCTTTCAATAATTGTATACCAGTCATTTTCTTGTGATAGTAACATTTCTTCTTCAGGGAAAAGTAGCATTCCTGAATCAGTACTACCACTACAACAGGCACTGTTGCAGAGTGTTCCGCAATCAATTTTTAGTGGTGTTAGATTTTCAAGATATCTATATGCTTTTTTGTAAAGTAGTATTTTATCCATTTTTATGTCCATACCTTTCTCCGGGTACAAATCAAAGTTGAAAGAAAATTAAATATTTATAACTTATCTTTTTAAATCATTTCAATTAGTCATTTTCTTTCGACCTTATATCCTAGTAAATTATAATTAATCTCTAATATAATTATTTCATATTCCCTTTTTAATGTAATTATTACAGGTGACTCCAGTAGCCTCCTTTACTGACAAGCAGGGCATTTTTATACCCTTAAACCCAAACAGCCTACAGCCCTTAGGAAATTTTGAATCCCACGTAATGTAGTAATAAACGCATCCTATACATGTTTGAGCTTTGTTCTCCAAGAAATTCACCTCTAAATAAACTTGTTTTTTGAGGGCGTTAAGCCTCGTAGTAATTACACAATATTGTATCAATCTAAACAAATAGTTTAGTGCAAATAAGAACCTTGTTGTTTACACAATTGCAGTATAACATATAGTCAGTATAGGTGCAAGATAGTTAAAACTTTTTGCAAGCACAGTTTTTTGTCTGTGCTCTAATCAAGCTACTACCTCCTCTAACACAAAAGAGAAGGAGGATAGTGGCATTGTAGATATATTGGTTTATGTAGCAAGTCCTTACTTAAGTACTTCAAATTCATATGTAAGAAGCTACAATAGTAATGAATATTGTTTGATTAGCTACAAAAAAAATGATGACAATGCAAGACTATTTTACAACAAATTCTTGTAAAATTGATGTTGTAATGCTAAAATTAGTATCGTATAAAGTCGTTTGATAGATTTAAATGTAAAAATGCGTGTTACAGTAAAAGGTGGTAAAGCTTGAAGAAAGGATTGGGATGTATGGGTAGAATTGTATTGGATTTAAGTGCAGAAAAATGGCAATGTGAGCATATTAGGCCAGGGCAGGGTGTAAAAGAGGAATTTCATAAAATACCTTGTGAGCATCAGGGTGCGGCATTTAATTGGAATTATGTAAAGGTTCCTGGAGACGTATACACTGACCTGCAAAGAGTAGGGGAGATTGAAGACCCCTTCTTTGGTCAGAATATGCATAAAATGAAATGGGTACAAGAACAAGAATACTGGTATATGTGTAAATTTAATGTACCTGCAGAAATGAAGGGTAAGGTTATTAATGTTGTTTTTGAAGGTGTTGATTTCAGTTGTCACGTATGGCTTAATGGATATGAGTTAGGTGGTCACAAGGGAATGTTTTCACAGTTTGCTTTTGAAATAAGCCCATATGTAAAATTTGAGGATTGGTTTAGTGGCTCAAATATATTAATTATCCGCTTAGATCCCCCACCACGTAATTATGAACGGGTTGCTGGGATGAAATTCAACTTTAATGGTGATTACCATACTGGACTTGTGCCCTTTGGAATATGGAGACCTGTAAAAATAGTAGCAACAGAAACTATTAAAATAGACAATGCTAGAATAGAGTCAGAAGTAAATGGCAATAACGCTACTGTATCTGTTGATATTCAGGTTGACAATTTAGTGGCTGCATCTGATAATATAACCATTGAACTCACCATTGAAGGCAAGAATTGTGATACAAAAACCATTATAAAATCTATAGATACACTAATTCGGTCTGGTGAAAATAATATCGTTCTTAATGTAGGCATGGAAGACGCTAATTTATGGTGGCCGTGGGATATGGGAGAACAAAATTTGCACTTTGCTACAATTAAGCTGATAAAAGAAAATGAAATTATTGATGAGTTAGTTGAAACCTTTGGTATTCGACAGATTGAATTGGCTATGAATCCAGGGTATACCAAAGAAGAAGCAGAAAATCCTTGGACCTTCGTTATAAATGGTAAAGCCACATATATGCGTGCAGCTTGCTGGGGTGGCCAGCCGTCGTTGTTGTATGGAAGAAATAACGATGCAAAATATGTGAAGCTATTAAATCTGGTTAAGGAATCTAATATTAACCATTTGAGAATATTCGGGTGGCATCCCCCTGAGATACCAGTTTTCTATAATTTGTGTGATGAATTAGGTATTACTGTTTGGACTAACTTTACCTTTTCAACAAGTGTAATAAGAAAAGAACTACCTTTTGCAAATGATATGATTAAAGAGTGTATGGCAGTAGTAAAAGAAAGAAGAAACCACCCTTCTGCTATCTTCTGGATGAGTGGTGAAGAAATGACATACACAGAAGCACATGCAGAGAGTGGAAACAAAAAGCTAATGACAATGGTTGGTGAAGAGATTAAAAAATATACAAATACCCCATATGGTTTATCAACACCCCTTAGTAATGAAACAGGTGTGAAAATGGGCTTTAAGCCAAAAGAGTCTATGCACGCTGTTATCCATTATTATGGAGCTGGGGCTATATTTATGGAGGATTATTATCCTAAGCTAGATTGCTGTGTTGTGCCAGAGCTTACAGCTGCATCAGCACCCAATATAGCGAGTCTTAAAAAATTCATTCCGGAGGATGAGCTTTGGCCTATGGGCATGAGTTGGGCATATCATTGGGCTGATATAGACTATTTGAAAATGCTTAATGTCGAAGTTTTTGATGATGTAAAAATGGGTTCCTTAGAAGAATTTGTTGAAGCCACTCAATTAGCACATGGTATTATATTGCAATTTGCTCTTGAGGTTTATAGAAGAAGAAAGCCGAAGAACAGCTTAGTTGCCATATGTCACTTTATTACACATTGGCCTGACATTAAGTGGGGGCTTGTAGATTACTATGGTGAGAAAAAGCGTTGCTTTGACTATGTTAAAAGAAGCTTTTCGCCATTACTCATAAGCCTTGCCTATGATAAAAGAAGATGGGAAGAGGGAGAGAAATTCAGAGCATCTATATGGATAGTCAATGATTATTATAGGTCATATGACAACTTGACTATCAGGTACACTGTTGCAGATGAAAATGGGAAATTAATTGCTGAAGAGGCTTTGGAGTTTGCTAGTGTAGAAAGTAATAGCTCAAAAGAATATCTAATCTTTGCTTGCCCCACTCCTACAGGTAAGTCATTTGGTATTAGTATAGAATTATTAAAGGACAAGGGTGAAGTAATTGCTGAGAATACATATACACTACTAATAGGAAGTCAAGAAAAGGCAAAGGAGATTTGTATGAAAATGCGAACAGAGGCTTTAGAGCGAGCCTCAAAATACCCAGGGTTTTACAAATACTTTCCTGAAAAGTGGGAAAGCACGATTATTTAGCAGGCTACACATTATACAATTGTTTAAGTTAAATCAAAAATCACATAAAAGTTTGATTACAGTTTTGTCGATTCAAGATAAAATTAGAAATTGTAACAATAAAACATTGAAGGCAATATTGGAGGCAATAATGGAGCTTTATAAAAACAAGAGTTATTCAGCAGAGGAACGTACAGAGGATTTGCTAAAGCGAATGACCATAGAAGAGAAAATTGGTCAGCTAATGCAAATTAATGGGCAAATAAAGGACCAAGACGAATTATGGGCTAAGGAAAGATGTGCAGGCTCATTTTTACATGTAATGGAGGAACGAATAGATAAGATACAAAGAATGGCTGAGGAAACGAGGTTAGGAATTCCAATTATATTTGGGATTGATGCTATTCATGGAAATGCCCTTCATAATGGCTCTACGATATTTCCAACACAGCTTGCATTAGCTTGTAGCTGGGATACAGAGCTACTAGAAGAGGTTGCACGTATCACAGCTAAGGAGGTATCATTAACTGGACCACATTGGACGTTTTCACCAGTTTTATGTGTTGGTAGGGACGTCAGGTGGGGGAGAATAGACGAGACCTTCGGTGAAGACCCGTACTTAATCGGAGAATTAGGGTGTGCAATGATAAAGGGCTATCAAGGAGGGGACTTAGCAGACAGGTTCAGTATACTTGCATGTGCTAAGCACTTTATAGCATATGGTGAAAGCATTGGCGGGCGAGACTCACTAGAGTCAGAGGTTTCAGAAAGGAAATTAAGAGCAGTATTCTTTCCTCCATTTAAAAAAGCAGTTGAGTCAGGCTGCACAACCTTTATGGCAGGCTATAATTCAGTTGATGGAATTCCATGTTCCTCAAATAAAAAGCTATTGAGAGGCATTTTAAAGGAAGAGTGGGGCTTTGAAGGCTTTATTGTAACTGATTGGGACAATGTAGGTAGCCTAGTGTCAAAGCAGCATGTAGCAAAATCCCTAGCAGAGGCGTCTATAATGTCCATAGAGGCTGGAAATGATATGATTATGAGTACTCATGGCTTTTATGAGCATGCTATTAGCTTAGTACAAAGTGGAAAACT
>QKEK01000033.1 GCA_003251775.1 Clostridia bacterium
CCCCTTATAGATAAGCAGTAAATATCTAGGAGGCATTTGCATACCGCTATATATCATTAAAAGCTTGAATTGGTATAAAACCATATTATTTTGCATCTACTACATCTAAAAAAGCAAGCTAAGAACGTATCTAAAAACCCCTTTTGTCCAATATATACTTTTATTGGACAAGTACATATCTGTACAGCTTTGTTAGAGGATAAAATGCTTTCAAAAAAGCATATCTTTGATAAAAGCTTACTTGTTTTCAAAACAGCCGTACAGATATTTTATATATCCATCTACTATACTCGTTGAAGTAAGAGGGACTTTATGATAGTCACCTTTATTAAACAGCTACGGCAGAACAAAGAGGAAGTAAATAAGATAGAAAAGCAGTTAAAGCAAATACTAAAAACCCTAAACTGCAAGCTAGAAACCATGATAGGTATAGACACAGTAGTAGCGGCTTCACTAATAGCTGAAATAAAGGACATTAAAAGATTTTCAAACCCCTCAAAGCTAGCCAAATACTCTGGAATATGCCCAGTAATATATTCCTCAGGAGAAAAGGAAAGACGCTTCAAAAACAAGCAGGGCAACAGAACACTATATCACCTATTTCACGACCTAGCCGCCAGAAATGTAAACAGAGGCAGAAATAAACAAAAGCCTGTAAACGATATATTCTACACCTACTACAAAAAGAAGATATCAGAAGGCAAAACCTCACATCAAGCCTTAATCTGTGTAATGCGTAGAATAGTCAATATTATCTATGGAATGATGAAGAATAATACTTCGTATATCCACCCAGAAACTAACAATAAACTCATAGACAAAATAGGTCTAAAATGATAGAATTAAATGAAAGGGGTGTTTGGAAATGGCTGATGAAATGTTTGAACTTATGACCAGAATTTATAGTGAATTAACAGAATTCAAGGCAGAACTTAAAGAAGGCTTTAACACGGTAAACAAAGAATTAAAGAGTATAAAGAATGATGTCAGAGGTGTAAAAGAAGACATTGTTTGCCTTGAAAATAAAATAGACGACCATGTAAAAACCCTATATGACGGTTATAAACAAACCTATGAGAAAGTAACAGACCTTGAAACAAAGGTTGATAATATTTCTGGCAAGGTTGAAAACCAAGATGTTGAAATACGAGTCATTAAAGGTGGCAGATAGAATATTTTACTTATAGACTTTAAGGGATAACTAATCTTATCCCTTACCCTGTACCTTTAAAAACAAATTAAAATACATCTGACTATCAGCTAACTATAAATCTTATTATCTCAATAAGGATATTACCAACCAACCCTAGGTCGCTTCACTCAAGAAGACACCTACAGGGGTTGAGTTGTATGATATAGTTAAATATAGAGTTGACCAGCTTAATCTAGATTTAGATGATCGTTTAAGACAAAGTGTAGTTGATGTAATTATTTTGCAAGAAGCCAAAAGAGTACAAACTAATTATCAGATGATTTATGTTGCAGCTGACTCACCAGATATAATTTCAAAGCTAGAACCTCTATATAATTATCCCACTGGAAGTGGTAATGATAATATATGTTAAAGGTAGTGACATCAATTACATTCAATTTTCAACTGGTGAAGGAAGGCACGGTGTACCATATATAAAAATAAATGGTAATGGAATAAAAGCAAAAATTGTTTTTGGCTCTCAAAATAATTATATTGGAAATATAACCGAAGAAATGAATAATAATACTAAATTTTACTGGATAGAAGAATAATGGAGTAATTAAATGTTGGATTATATAAATATTAAAGCTCCGATATTACCAGGAGAAAGTATGGCTGGTCTGGAGTTATACACACACATAAAAGAATATTATTCACTATTAGAAAAGATTAAAGTATGGGACAAGATGGCTATGAAGTATGTTCATGTATCATTACAAACACCTTATCATATAATATACACAATTAAAGACACTCTGGATATGGTGTTTCACGCCTTGAATGGTAAGCTTATGAAAATTACAGCAAGAAAAAATTACAGCAAGAAAAAATTACAAGGGATTACTTTTAGATAAATTAAAAGTAGGTATGGAGATAAAAGAATTAATAAATCTTGAGCCCAATCTCATGTATGATGAATTTAAGGAATGGTATACAATTAAGGGTGTAAACGGAGTTATTATTGAAGGGGATGCTTATAATACATATATTGAATCAATCTCTATATATGTAAAAGAGTTAGATAATAAAGATTTTGAACAAATTAAACTAATTGAAAAAGGCAATTGGTAGGATTGTGTAGGTTGCAAAAATATTTGTAGACTTTAATAATAACATCGGCACAAAACATCAGCCCAATATTAGTATTAAACACTTATATAATTCTGATGTGTAACTAAAAATTTTTTAAAAGAATAAAACTAAACCAACAACAAGCCTTAATCTGTGTAATGCGTAGGCTAGTTAATACTATCTATAGAATGATGAAGAATAACAACGAATATATTCAACCTACCTTACACAACTTATACAAAAAATGATATAATAGTGGTATAATAACGCTATAAACATTAGGTGAATTTTATAGATTAATGGTGGTGGAAAATTTGAATACTGCAAAAATTACTATATTAAAGCTAATAGAGGAAATTCCTGAAACTAAGGCTGGAGAAATTATTGATTTTCTTGAATA
This sequence comes from Clostridia bacterium, assembly GCA_003251775.1. Lineage (GTDB taxonomy): Bacteria > Bacillota > Clostridia > DSM-8532 > SZUA-474 > SZUA-474. The sequence continues at coordinate 2,667 of QKEK01000033.1, forward strand.
TCTGAAACAAAAAAAAGAATATGATTTATTTATTGATGAAGATGAAGAGAATGAATTATGGAATCTGATTGAAAACGACGAGCGTATTTCATTAGAACAAGCAGAAAAATCAATATTGGGGGATTAGTTTTGAAAATACAATTGTTAAAAAATGCTCAAAAATCACTATTGGGATATGATAAATCAATAGCCAACAGATTACTACAAGCTATAAAACAAATTCCCCAAGGTGATATTAAAAGGTTAAAGGGTAATCAAAAGCCTCCATTATACAGATTAAGAGTAGGTAAATATAGAATAGTATATCATTTTGATAATAACCAAATATTAATTGTTAAAATTGACACTAGAGGAGATGTTTATAAATAAAAGGATTGTATTCTTTTTGTTTGCTGATAAATAATATGGTATAATATTACTATTAATATAAGGGATAACTAACCTTATCCCTTACCCTGTACCTTGAAAAACAAATTAAAATACATCTGACTATCAGTTAACTATAAATCTTATTGTCTCAATAAGGATATTACGACCCCAAAGTCGGTCGCTTCACTCAAGAAGACACCTACAGAGGAGATGGACTAAGCCTATATGCTTATGTAGCAAACAATCCTGTAAACTTTATTGACCCAAGTGGGCATGCTAGGTGTGAAATTGAAGATAACAAAAGTGATTTACAGAAAGCTTGGGAAGAATTTTTAGATTATCTTGATGTTATGACAACTCATTTATTACTGTTAGATGATTTAGCCAAATTAGTAGATGATGTTGGTAATGCCGCTAAAAATTTATTAGATGATGCAGGCAAATGGGTAAAGGGGCTATCAAAAGAATACCTTTATACCTGTAGTTGCTACTAGATATATAAGAGTGGTATGATACAGCCTGAGCAATATTTAGCCCCCCCCACTTGTCAGCACATATGTAGAGGTAGAAGAACAGCATACCGCATATATTTCAAGAAGTATCTGCTTTGAAAGAGGACCATATTATTATGCTCCTAAGAATCTACTAAGAAAGAGTATTTTAACAAATATTTACTGAAGCTTTTTAACAATATTATTTAAAATATATTTCATATAATATAATTATATATAGAAATAGTTGTGTAAGGAATGGTGTTTTGAAATGGAATATACTATAGTCAATATGCAAATTCCACAGGACATATTTTATGAGATAAATTCATTGCCTATTGGGAATAAAACTCTTAATGAAAAGCTTAAATTAAATCTTGCTATTGGTCTTTTTGTATCAAAAGATATAAGTCTTGCAAAGGCGGCAGAATTATCAAATAATTCACTTGCTGAATTTATAATGATTTTAAATGAATTTAATGTGCCTGTATCAGATTATTCAGAAGTTATGCTATGTGATGATTTGAATTTTGTAAGAGCTTTTGAAAGTGAGAATACAAGAGTATGAATATAATTTCCAATTCAAGCCCTCTAATATTTTTAACCAAAATTAAAAGATTAGACCTTTTAAATAAGCTTTTTGGAAAAGTCTATATTCCTACAGCTGTTTTGTTTTGAGCTAAAGCAGAACAAAGAGGAGGTAAATAAGATAGAACAGCAGTTAAAGGAAATATTAAAAACCCTAAACTGCAAGCTAGAAACCATGATAGGTATAGACACAGTAGTAGCCGCCTCACTAATAGGTGAAATAAAGGACATCAAAAGATTTTCTAACCCCTCACAAAGCTAGCCAAATACTCTGGAATATGCCCAGTAATATATTCTTCAGGAGAAAAGGAAAGACGCTTCGGTGAGTCCTTGCAGTATTGTAGTATTTGTTAATATACTCAATATGTACGAATAGTAACCTCTTTCGAAGAAACCTCTTTCGAAAAATATGATATAATTTAACATAATACAGTAGTAAGGGAGGTAAGGATAGAATTATGAAAAATGAATTAAGACACATAAAAATGGGATTTAATAATTGCTATTTATTGGAAGGAGATAAAGGCTTTGTTCTTGTAGATACAGGATTTGACGAGCAATGGGGTAAATTGGAGAATGAATTAATAGCTGCTGGTTGTTTGCCAGATAATTTAAAGCTGGTCATAATTACTCATGGTGATATAGACCATATTGGAAATTGTGCTAAGCTACAAAAAAAATATAATGCAAAAATAGCAATTCACAAAGGAGATTTAGATTTAGCTCAGAAAGGAAATTTCCCAGATAGAGTTGTTACAAATAGAATAGTAAAAATTTCTATGCTTATTGAAGCAATTGTAGACAAGTTAAAGAAGAATAAGAAAAGTATACCTATATTTATTCCTGACTTATTCTTAGAAGACAATCAGAAATTGAATGAATACGGCGTTGATGCACGTATTATACATACCCCTGGTCACACAAAAGGGTCAATTTCAATACTTACTGATAAAGGTGATTTGATTTGTGGAGATACATACGTTAATATAGGCAAACCAGGTTATGCACCTTTAGCACAGGATTTTGATGAAATTCGAAGCAGTATGGATATAATAAAAAAACTAGATTTAACAATAGTATACTCTGGTCATGGAATACCTTTTTCTAGTGACAAATTATCAAAAATTGATTTTACTAAAACAAGTCATTTAAAATGACTTGCGTGCAGAGATACAAATTTCTCCTGCATTCTTAAGTTGCTTTGCTACTTAAATAACTTTAATTATTATCGTATAAAAAAGTTGTTGCTATATGCTTGTAAATAGCCTTCTCTTTGGTTATAATTGTATTGAAATACGCATAAAGCTTTAAGTAAAATAGCTTTATTGAATGGGGAGAAAAAAGTGAGGAGTATACA
>QKEK01000074.1 GCA_003251775.1 Clostridia bacterium
GTTGTTGAATAACAATAGATCAAATCATCATTAGTTGAAGAGTTACTTTCATCTTTAAGTAGTATGCCGTTAACATATACATAGGAATGCAAGTAAATCCAGTCCACGTCTTGAGTATTAGTCACAAACGAAAAAGAGGACGCACTAAAATCTGTAGCACTTATATCTAAATTTGACGTCCCATTTAGTGTATATTTCCCATTACTCTGATTATAACTTGCTGAAAGGGCGTAGACACCAAGTGAAAATGAACACATTAATAAAAATGACATTGATAGAGGTATTAGCTTTTTTAAGAATCTCTCCTTAACATTTTTATTTACACTATTCGACAAAATATTTCATTTTGCAAAAAACTATGCACTAAGCTTAATAATTTGAATTCTGTTTTTTTACTTTTTTACTTTCTTTTATTTCTGACCAACTATATGAAATGTAGGGTACTTCCTCTCAGTTCCATCTGTATGCTTTATTATATTTTGATAGCATATCTTATAGCTAACGATACTAAATCCATATTTCAACAGTTTATTTTCTAAGAAACCCTTTTCAAATCCATTATGGCCAATAAACCCATCACCATGAAATGTACCATCTTCTTTATCCAGATCAGCTATACATAAATATCCTGCTGGATTTAACAGCTTTGAGAAGCCATCTAGCACCATATCAATATCTATAATATGATGCAAAGTCATCAATGTATAAATCACATCAAATTTATTACTGTAGTTTACATCTTCAGCTAAATCTAATCTTAATGGTCTCATATTTGTTATATTAGCATCGTTAATTTTTTTAGTAAGTACCTTAAGCATCCCTTCAGAGTTGTCCGCTAAGGTTATACGCTTAAAAAACGTATGCAAATTAAAGCTTAACAAACCAGTACCACACCCATATTCCATAGCTACCATTGCGTCAGTGCTTGGAATAGCCTGTAATATCTCATTTGCAACTACTTTTGCTCTTTCTATTCTTCTTGAATCATTATCCCATGTCGAAGCCAACATATCAAAGTTTTCCATTTTACTTCTCCTCAAATATGCTTTCATAGTTTATAGTATACCTATAGCAATAGAGTATAAGTATATTAGGTTAAAAAGCAAATACAAAAAGAATATAGCAAATATAGGCCAATAATTGAAAACAAATGACTTAAGCTCTATTCTCATAATCCATTCTTTTAATCTATCTGCAAATGTCATTTCTTTAATATCTGATATTACGTCTATCTGATCTATATTTTGCGAATTTATGTCTGAATCATTATTACTAAAGGAATTGTTTTTCTTATTTCTATGACGAAACCAAAAGAACAATGGAAGGAAAATAACAGAGAATAAAAAACATGCTACTATAAAGCTGGCTAGCAATTCATTTCTGGTAATACTAATGTATTTAGGTAAATCTAAGTCTTTTCTAAAAACATACTGCATAGTTATAGAATAAAAGTTGTTAACAAAATGTGCAACCATCCCGGCAATAATCGAGCCAGTTTTATAAACAACATATCCAATAAAAAGACCAAGTATAAATGGTCCCATTAAATTATTCAAATCAAAATGGAATACACCAAAAAACAGAGACGATAACATAATAGCTTTAATGTATCCCTTTTTCAGATAAGCATTCAGCAACAATCCACGATGCAAGCATTCCTCACAGATTGCAGGTGTGACTGCTATAACAAAAACTCCAAGAAAATACTCAGGCAAGCTGTTTGGTATTGGTACTGCATTGTACGGTACCTTACCCAAAAATCCAATAATATATATAATTAATAAATTAAAAAATATACCTGTGAAGCTTAAAGAAATCATCATAAAAACTATAAGTAATACATCTAACAAAGGTACTTTTTTTATCATGAAGAAAGCTCTGATATCCTTTTGTTTAATAAAAACATACATCAGTACTGGAAATAAAATAAATCCATATTCCATTATCAATAATATAGCATAGCTATTATCAACAAGCTTATAAATACCATAATAATTAACAAAAGCTCTTATTACAAACTGGAAGGCTATATATAACACAATTACTATAAAAAAAACAAGATTAGCCTCAAATATACTAGCCGGACTAGATTTTTTATTACACATATCTTCTTGTGCGTTATAGTTGATGTCTTCACCATTCCTACTTTCATTATTTAATATACTCATACTTTACCCCGATTACTATTTAATATATATACTTTATTATACTATTTCATAATTTTCAATCATTTTAACAATAATAATCTTGCATTGTTCTGTATTTATTTGAAACCAGACTTAATTTAGCAGTATTTATGTTCTATTTTACTGAATCTAAATATCCTTGAAGAATATAAACAGCTGCTATCTGGTCCACTATCTTTTTTTTATTCTTATTCTTAACCCCAAGCTCCCTCATTGTACGATGAGCCTCTACTGTTGTCAGACGCTCATCCCATTGAACTATATTAACGCTAGTAAGGCGTTTTTTAAGAAGCTCAATAAACTTGAGCGTCTTCTCACCTCTTTCACCTATTGTGCCGTTCATGTTCTTAGGTAAACCCACAACGATTTTTTCACACTGGTACTGTTCAACTAGCTTCACAATTCTATTTAGAGGCTCATCTAAATGATGATTCCACTTAATGGTTTCAACAGCCTGTGCTGTCCACCCCATTAAATCTGAGATGGCGATGCCTATTCTAGCATCGCCATAATCTATACCTAAAACTCTTTTTATCATATTATTAAGCTTTCCCCTGTCATTTCTTCAGGCTTTGGTAGTCCCATTATACTTAGCATAGTTGGTGTTAAATCTGCAAGCTTACCCTCTTTTAGCTTAACATCCCCTGCACCTATAAGCAGTAATGGAACAGGGTTGGTCGTATGTGCAGTAAAGGCACCACCTGTTTCATAATCAAGCATTTGCTCCGAGTTCCCATGGTCAGCTGTTATTAATACAACTCCATTTTGTGCTAAGATGGCATCTACTACCTTTCCTACACATTCATCCACGGCTTCCACAGCTTCCACAGCTGCCTCCATAATACCAGTGTGCCCAACCATGTCACAATTAGCAAAATTCAGTATGATACAGTCGTATTTTTTGGAATTAATTCTATTTACAGCTTCGTCTGCAACCTCGTACGCACTCATTTCAGGCTTTAAATCGTAAGTAGCTACCTTTGGTGAAGGTATAAGTGCTCTATCCTCACCTTCATATACCTTCTCAACACCACCGTTAAAGAAGAACGTTACATGAGCGTATTTTTCAGTTTCAGCTATCCTAAGCTGAGTATAGCCATTTCCACTGATATATTCACCGAAGGTATTATTCAATGTCTGTGGCTTATATGCAACTGATACATTAGGCATAGTTTTATCATATTGCGTCAAACATACAAAAAAGAGATTAAAGTATTCTCTTTCAAAGCCATCAAACTCAGGATCAACAAATGTACGTGTTATCTCTCTTGCTCTGTCAGGTCTAAAATTGAAGAAAATCACAGAGTCATTCTTACTAATTTTTGCAATTGGTTCTCCAGCCTTTGTTATTACTGTTGGCTTTACAAATTCATCAAGCTCTTTTCTGGCATATGACTCTTCAACCGCTAGAATGGATGATTCAGCATACAAGCCTTTACCATTTACCATAGCATCGTAGGCTAATTGTACTCTATCCCATCTATTGTCTCTGTCCATAGCATAGTATCTTCCCATAACAGAAGCTACCTTACCTGTTCCTATTTCAGCTAGCTTACCTTCCAACTCTTTAATATAGCAAATGGCACTATCAGGTGGTACATCTCTTCCATCAAAAAAGCAATGCACATATACATCCTTAAGACCTTGCTCTTTTGCAAGCTGTATTAAAGCATACAGGTGAGTATTATGACTGTGTACCCCACCATCTGAAAGCAGTCCAAATAAGTGTAGCCTTGTTCCGTTTTTCTTACAATTCTCTATAGCCTGTAGAAATTCTTCCTTCTTATAAAAATCTCTATCATTAATTGACTTTGTAATTCTAGTCAATTCCTGATATACAATCCTTCCTGCTCCTATATTTGTATGTCCAACCTCTGAGTTTCCCATTTGACCATCTGGAAGCCCTACATCCATACCACTTGAGCGTATAACAGTATTGGGATACATTTTGAAATATTTATCCAAATTAGGCGTATTTGCTGCCTTTATTGCATTACCTTCAGTTTTCGGATTAAATCCATAGCCGTCCAATATCATTAATGCTACTAATTTGTCTTTCATTTTATCACCTCAAAATTTTGTTATAGATTAATATTCTTAAAAACCTTGTATTGCCATAACTAAAATAGCAGGCAACATAATACTCTTTGTTAAATTATCTTTTCGTTGTTGTTCTTATAATAAGAACCCTCTGGTATGCAAATTATAAGCAAGTATTTCATTATACCAGAGGGAGTAGAATTATACTAATTCTGTGCTTACATAAATCTATTTATATTGTTACAAATTTATATAAACCATAACTCAATATTAGCACTTTTCGTATATTCACATTTTATTTGTCATATTTCGCTATAGCTTCAATTGCATCTAGCTTTAGGCTAGCTCCACCAATCAAGCCACCGTCAATATCCTTCATTTCAAACAATTCTTTGGCATTTGCAGGACTTACGCTACCACCATAAAGTACTCTAGTCTTTGTTGCAGTATCTTTATTATATAATTCCTCTACCAACTCTCTGATTACACAGCATACTTCCTGTGCCTGTTGACTTGTAGCTGTTTTACCAGTTCCAATCGCCCAAATTGGTTCATATGCAATAACTGATTTTGCCACTTGCTCTGCACTCAATCCAAGAAGTGCTACCTTAATCTGGTATCTGATATGATCAGTAGTTACTCCCTGCTCCCTTTGCTCTAATGTTTCGCCACAACAAATGATAGGTGTCATTCCGTGCTTGAATATAGCATGTGCCTTTTTATTAATCATTTCATTTGTTTCACCAAAATATTCTCTTCTTTCAGAGTGTCCTATAATAACATAATCGACTCCTAATTCTTTAAGCATAGAACCAGAAATCTCTCCTGTATATGCTCCACTTTCTTCCCAATGCATATTCTGAGCCGCTATTTTAACACTAGAACCCTTTGCAGCTGCAATAGCTGAAGGCAAGCAAACAAAAGGAACACCTGCGACAACTTCACAGCTCACATCCTCTACCTTTTCTCTTAAAGCAGTTATAAACTCATCTGCCTCCTTAGGAGTCTTGTTCATCTTCCAGTTGCCTGCTGCCATAATTACTCTGTTATTTGCATCCTGTAAACAGGCTATTCCAGGAAGAATTTTACCTTCTAGGAATTCTAGTGAAGCACCACCACCTGTAGAAATATGGGTAATCTTATCCGCATACCCAAGCTGTTCAACTGCAGCGGCAGAGTCTCCACCACCAACAATAGATAGTGCCCCTGACTCAGCAACAGCTTTTGCTATCTCCTTTGTACCTTCAGCAAAATTTGGGAATTCAAATACGCCCATAGGTCCATTCCATATAATTGTTTTTGCAAGTCTTATTTCTTCGGAGTACTTTTCTACAGTTAATGAGCCTATATCCATTCCCATCCAGCCATCTGGCATATCATCTGATGGTACATATTTGCTATCAGTGTCATTCTTAAATTCCTTACCAACAATACTTCCTATTGGTAGCATTAGCTTTATACCCTTTGCTTTAGCCTTCTTCATCAATTCCTTTGCAAGATCTAATTTATCCTCTTCACAGATTGAATCACCTATTTTATATCCCTTTGCCTTTAGGAAGGTATATGCCATACCACCACCTATAATAAGTGTATCTACCTTATCAATAAGGTTTTCTATAACTGAAATTTTATCAGACACTTTAGCTCCACCTAAGATAGCCACAAAAGGTCTCTTTGGATTTGATAACGCCTTACCCATAAAGTCAAGCTCTTTCTTAATTAGGTATCCGCATACAGCAGGTAAATAATCAGCTAAGCCTGTTGTTGAAGAATGAGCTCTATGTGCTGTCCCAAAAGCATCATTAACAAATATTTCAGCCATATCAGCCAACTGCTTTGTAAACTCAGGGTCATTTTTAGTCTCTTCCTTATGAAATCTTACGTTTTCAAGCATAAGAATTTGACCTTCCTTCAAAGTAGCCGCTTTATTCTTTGCATCCTCTCCTATTACATCCTTAGCGAGAATAACCTCCTGCCCCATCAGTTCTGCAAGTCTGTCTGCCGCTGGCTTCATGCTGAATTTATCCTCAAAGCCATTTTTGGGTCTACCCAAATGTGATACTAAAATAACCTTAGCCTTATTATTTACCAAGTATTTAATAGTTGGTAAAGCTCCCTTTATTCTCTTATCATCGGTTATATTTTTATCTTCATCCAATGGTACATTAAAATCCACTCTAACAATAACCTTCTTACCTTCGACACAAACATCCTCAATTGTCTTCTTATTATTCATACTCATAATTATCCACTTCCTTTATATATTTTGCTAGTATTCTTATTATATAGTTATACCTAAGTAATAAATATTCCTTAGGTCTAATTTTCCTTTATTTTTCAACCCTATATCCATTGCTTTTTCATGCACAAATCTAGGTTGAAAGAAAATCTTATATATATACCTTCTCTATATAAATCTTTTTAATTGGTAAATTTCTTTCAACCTTATATCCATTCCTCTCTTCAGGCACAAATCTTGGTTGAAAGAAAATCATATATTAATACCTTGTCAATTTTAATCATTTAAATTGGTAATTTTCTTTCAACCTTATTCATTTTACTATTTTTAAAGTAATAATTCAAGACAAAAAGGATAAATTTTTAACAAAGTTAACATTTTCGGTTTACTTTAAGCCTACTACTCAACTTAAAAAAAGACAGTCAGATGAAATACACCTAACTGCCTTGATTTATCACATAGAACTATCATATAGAATTATTACTTAGCATCAACTGCTGCCATATGGCAAATAAGATCAACAACCTTATTTGAATAACCCCATTCGTTGTCATACCAAGAAACAACCTTTACAAAATTATCATTTAAAGCTATTCCTGCATCAGCATCAAAAGTTGATGTATTAGTTTCACCAATGAAATCAGAAGAAACAACTAAATCTTCAGTATATCCTAGTACGCCTTTTAATTCATTTTCAGAAGCATCCTTCATAGCCTTTTTGATTTCCTCATAAGAAGCTGCTTTTTCTAATCTACAAGTTAAGTCAACAACTGATACGTCAGCTGTTGGTACTCTGAAAGCCATACCAGTTAATTTTCCATTAAGCTCAGGGATAACCTTTCCAACTGCTTTAGCAGCACCAGTAGATGAAGGGATTATGTTAAAGCCAGCACCTCTACCGCCTCTCCAGTCTTTCTTTGAAGGACCATCAACAGTCTTTTGAGTAGCAGTTACTGCATGTACAGTAGTCATTAAGCCTTCAACTATACCAAATTTGTCATTAAGAACCTTTGCTATAGGAGCTAAACAGTTAGTAGTACATGAAGCGTTAGATACAACAGCCATATCCTTAGTGTATTTTTCTTGATTAACACCCATAACAAACATAGGTGCATCTGCTGAAGGAGCACTAATTACAACCTTCTTTGCTCCACCCTTTATATGTGCTGAAGCCTTATCTGTAGTAGTGAAAACACCTGTAGATTCTACAATGTAATCCGCACCACATTCACCCCAAGGAATTTGAGTAGGATCCATGCTAGCATATAAGCTGATTTTTTTGCCGTCAACAACAAATTTACCATCTTCTGCCCCAACTTCACCATCGTATTTTCCATGAACTGTGTCATATTTGAGCATGTACTGCATATAATCCAAATCTATAAAAGGATCATTGATACCTACTACCTCTACATTAGGATTTTTCATTGCTGCTCTGAAAACTAAACGTCCTATTCTTCCAAAACCATTAATACCTATTTTGATTGCCATAGTATTCTCCTCCTGAAAAATATATTTTTTTATGCAATATTCTTTGCATTTATAGCAATTTCTGTTGTTTGTTAAAAATAAAACAAACAACCATTACTATTCTATTATATTTTTAACCATATTTCAATAGGCTTATTAAAAAATGTTTTTTGTTTTGTAAGCTTTTTTTACTAAAGAATACTAAAATTTAAGCGAGTTGAATAAAAATTCAGCTAAATTAGTTTATTTACTCGTCTGAACCCCACACCTCAAATTCACATATCCTTGCATTTAAATCATATGCTCCTGGATTTGTTATATAAAGTTTAATATATCTATACATACTGGGTTCTATTTCGTGTGTAGTTTCTACCTCTTTATTTCCTACAGTTTCAGACAACAAAGTCCAATCTAAATTATCATTGCTACCGTATAACTCAAAATCAATCGTCTTATGTTGATCGCCTGAGTGTACAATAACAATCTTATGAATCTTTTTAGATTCGGCTAAATCTACGATAAACCAGTGTATTTTTTCTTTGTTATCAGAAATCCACATGTCATTCATCCAGTTACTGCATTTTCCATTAAGTGCCTGACTTGCTTTTATCAACTTCTCACCGTACTTCATTTCACTATCAGCAACTGCACATTTACCCAACGCAAAATTTATAAACTTCTCAGATGTTTTAACCGTGACTTTTTTTTGCAAGCATAATATATATTTATTTAATTCCTTGTTCATAAAGTCAACTTGTGAACTAAGCTCATTAATTCTATTTTCATCAAATACCATACATCTTATTGCACTTAAATGAAGTGCAAACAGTATTTCGCTTCTTGCCTTCAAATATCTCTCCTTAAAACTAATAAAGTCGGCTAAATCTTGATCCTCTTTATCTATATCAGCAAATGCGTATTCTAAGCATCTAAAAAAAGCCTGTAAGCTTCCATAAAACTCCTTCCGATAATAGTCAATGTAATTCAGTATATCTTTCCTATTTTCATTATAGCTTTGAATGAAGAGTATAAGTTTATCAACCCTAAATCCATAATTATTCAAGAAGTCATTAACTAACTCATAATAACTACTCACAAGTGGCTTACTAGTTTTTTCTACCCTATAAATAATATCTAAATTAGGGTCTTCTGTTTGTTTAAAAAAGCCCATTATGTCAACCCATAATTCCTCTAATATGTTTTCCTTTAGGTACATTGTATAAAGAGGGTTTGAGTTTAAATGCAATGGTGAATTATTAAATGGCATAGTTTCTGTCAATATAACAATTGATTTTTCTTCATCATATCCATTAATAATTACACCATGAGTTTTAGTTTCTCCAGCTAAATAGTTTGGAGTATAATATAACTTTGAATAGCTAGCAAGTAAAAATAATGGCATAGATTTATCAACTGACTGCTTAATAAATGTTAATAATTCTTTAGAATTGTTTATTTTATAGGGTACTAGTGACAAGCCTAGTTTATTTAAAATGTCATTCCTATAACTAGCTTTGTCTTTTGTGTTTACTTCACTCCAGTTATAACAAACGCTTACATAAAAGCAATAAAAAAAGAAGTTTTTACGATCATATGCTCCTGCTGTACCAGCCATTGGTATTTCCTCGCAATCCATTTGCGAATAAAGAAATCCGTCAAAATAATTATCAATAATTACTGTATTCTGCATTTTATCAACATCCTTTTCTCAAAATAAAACTAATACTGTACATAATAATTATTTCTTTTTCTATGTCAATTTTCTATGATTATTTATGAGCTTATATGACTATTTATGTTCTTACATGATTATTTACGAGATTATATGACTATTTGTGTTCTTTCACGATTACTTACGAGCTATTTAATTCTTTGCCTGAAAACTTCATAAATCAGAATTGAGGCAGCAGCGGCGGCATTTAATGATTCAGCTCTGCCAGACATAGGAATTATAATTGTTTCATCCACCATATTTAATGTACTTTCGCAAACTCCATTTGCTTCATTACCAATAATTAATGCAAGCTTATTTTCATAAGATGCTTCATAGCAGCTCTTTTTTGCTTTGAGATTCGTAGCAAAGATTTTTATTCTAGCCATTTTACAATCAGCCAATAACTCGGATAAATCAGAAAGCTCAATAATTGGCAAATGCAAAACTGAGCCCATTGAAGCTCTTAGTACTTTAGGATTGTATATATCTACACACCCCTCTGTAACAAAAATAGCATTAACACCAGCAGCATCAGCAGTTCTTATTATTGTCCCCATATTTCCCGGGTCCTGAACATCTTCTAGAATAAGAAAAAAGCTTCCCTCAAAAATTGTATCAGAGTACTCAAAGAATTTTTGCTCAGCTTCTACTAATATGCCCTGAGGCGAGGTTGTATCTGTCAATTGCTTATATAACTTATCTGTGATAATATATTTTTCACAACTGATATCCTTAAAAGTATTAATATAATCTGCATTTTGCATGTTGTTATAAAACTTATCCGATACAACTATTTTTTTCAGTTTGAATTGAGATTCTAAAACCTCATTTACTAATCTAGACCCTTCTACAAAAAAGCTTCTTGTTTCATCTCTGTATTTTTTGTTATGCAAGGATTTAAGTTCTTTAATAACACTATTTTGTAGACTCTCTATTCTTTTCATTATACTGTACAACTCCATTTTAATTGATACAAATAAAGAAGGCTTCTGCCTCCTTTTTTTGTACTAACAACACAATTCCTAAGCTGCCCGCTATCTATGATAGCGTCGACAACCTAGGTTCTTATTAAGATTCTAATATAATTATACTAGCTAGCACTTTTAACCTTTTCAACTAGCTTAGCAAATGCACTTGCATCATTAACAGCCATATCAGCAAGTACTTTTCTGTTTAATACTATACCTGACTTCTTCAAACCATCCATAAATTTACTATATGAAAGGCCGTTTATCCTAGCTGCTGCATTAATTCTTGCTATCCAAAGTCTTCTAAAATCCCTCTTCTTTGCCTTTCTATCTCTATAAGCATATGTTAATGACTTAATTACAGCCTGATTTGCCATTTTAAACAGTTTGCTCTTTGCTCCAAAATAACCCTTTGCTAGCTTTAATACTTTTTTATGTCTCGCACGTGTTTTCACCGCACCCTTTACTCTAGCCATTTATTTGCACTCCTCTCTTGTTATTATTATTTGTAAGGTAACATTGTTTTAATAGCCGCTACATTAGCATCCGAAGCTAACGCAGATTTTCTAAGATTTCTTTTTCTCTTAGAAGTTTTCTTGTTTAAAATATGTCGTTTATTAGCTTTTGCTCTCTTTATTTTACCTGTACCAGTAATCTTAAATCTCTTTTTAGAAGCACTATGTGTTTTTAATTTTAGCATTCTATATTCTCTCCTCTCTATAATATAAAAATTTTAGCTCTTTTTATTTGAAACAGGAGATAAAATCATAGCCATACTCTTTCCCTCTAACTGTGGCTTTTTTTCTACCTCTCCTATATCACTTATGGCTTCAGCAAATTTATCAAGTACTTGTTTACCTAATACTGTATAGTTCATTTCTCGACCTCTGAATTTTACGCTTACTTTTACCTTGTCGCCGTTTTCCAAAAACTTACCCGCATTCTTTAGCTTAAAGTTAAAATCATGCTCTTCAATATTGGCCGATAGTCTAATTTCTTTCAATTCAGTAACCTTCTGCTTTTTCTTTGCTTCCTTCTCACGTTTAGATTGCTCAAATATGTATTTCCCATAATCCATTATCTTACATACAGGAGGATTTGCATTTGGTGAAATTTTCACCAAGTCAAGCTCTTTCTCATTTGCTTTCATTTGAGCATCCCTAGAAGAAATAATTCCAAGCATTGTTCCATCGGCATCAATTAAGCGTACTTCCTTGTCTCTGATTTCTTCATTAATTTGAACCTTATTCTGACTTTTGCTGATAATAGCCACCTCCGTATCTTTTTTAATCCTCAGCAAATACCTTACTTTGTTGACTAAACTAATTAATAACATATGATTTACAAAGCTTGTTTTATAATTCCATACCGTTTTACGCCAACAAAAAAACAGGTGCTTCCACCTGCTTCTCTCTAATAACCAAAATACATATAGTTTGAAGATATACGCATTTCTAATTATTAACCTTACAAATCCTTACAAAATCAAAGCCTATCCGCTGTTTGATTAAAAGGTTCGGAAGGTGAGAAGCTCCGCTTCCACTTAATCCGTATAAAAGTATATCAAAAGCTATCTACTTTGTCAATAAGTAATTTTTTGTTGCGTGATTAACTACATGTTATTAATGTTATTGATTCATTACTTTAATTCAATTTATCAAAATATAGCTATTGTACTAATTGTATCTTTACAAAGCTTACTAATTAAATAGTACATTAGTATTTCTCTAGCCATTTAATAAGTCCATCCAATATAATTAGTGATGTATTATATATTTCATCAACTTCTATTTTACTAAATGTATAATCACATCGCCTTTTCAATTTCATATTTATTAATTTATCAATTTCTTCTTGGTTACGTCCATTCATTAAAATCCATTGCTTACCTAGTGAAGAAATCGAAGAAAATTCTTTGTATTTCCTAAATAATCTTAGTGTATTCCGTATGCTATGAAGAACGCAATAAAATGAATAATCAATTATTTCTGCTGCTTGAGGCATAATCTCCTTCTTATACCATATTTCACTGTTATAGAACCAAATAATATCCTGAAAAGATTTGTATTTAAGCTTATCAAATAATTGTTTAATACCTAACTCATCATTAAGCAACTCATTAATACTAATTTCTCCTTCTGGAATGTATTTTTTTAGTGGTTCTCCTAAAATCGGAATATATTTTGAGACTGCTCGTCTATACAGACTACTATGATGAATATAAATATCTTGTGGCATTGAATGCAAATGAACTACTGGTGCACATATAGCTTGTGGACTAACAACGCCCCAACATTCTATAACATTTATTTTTTTATCAAGTGTACATAACTTTTCTAACATATTATTTTTGAAATCAACTATTTTTGAGTCTTTCTTCCATAGTACAACTATGTCTATATCAGAACATATTTTTATTTGTTCCTCACTCAAAGGAGATGCACTTCCTACAAATGTAGCTGATTCTATTACATCAGACCACTCATATAGAATTTTTGTTATTAATGTGTATATTTCATTTAGTAGTGATACTTGTGACATAATAGTAAATTCCTCGCCTATACTCTAATATTTAAATTTTATCAATAAATTTCTTTATCTTTACATTTAGTTGTTCCCAAGCCACTTCTATTAGTAAGGAGCAACAAAAAAGTATTGAAGATAAAATCCCCCCTACACGTTGCAAGTCATTACTCGTATTTAGTCTCAACGCCATACCATTTAAAGAAAAACTTATGCCTTCAGCTAAAAGTATAAATCCGAATCCAAGTAACAATCCAGCTACTGCAGAAATTACTGGCCTAGTTGTTATTAAATCAGACTTATAGATCCCAGTATTTAAAAGAATCATTCTTAACATGCTACCACATATTGAAGCAACCCCTAACATAAGGCAAAGAATCAATTGATTAGCCTTTAATGAAATAACACCAAAGAAAAGTCCTAACCAACAAATCATACATAAAGCCCCTATAATTGAAGCAATTGTTACGTCGTTATTTGAATGCTTTACACGACTTACAACTCCAGAAATTACATTTATAAACTCTTTACTCCATTCATTAATATTATTTTTTGGATAAGTCTGAAGATGCTCCGATTCTTTTTTTGAGTAGTATTGAGATTGAAAATGATGCCACGAATCAGAAGCAATACCTCCAAACGTAGGAATAAGTATAACTGGCTTTTCCATTATTTCTGCAGAGTAAATTGTCGCTCCTGTTCCTTTCATATCCCCACCAATCGCAACAACTACATCTGAATATCTTATTGCCTGTAGTTGAGTTAATCTCCAGTCTGAATTCTGAATATTTAATTTAATTCTACAGTTTTTGTTTTCTTGCTCAGAGTTCATATATACCTTCTCGAATTCAGATGGTTCTACTATATTGGGGATAAAAATCTCGATCATGGATTTTACTTTTTCTGATGTGAACCCCTTTGCTATGTACGGATCTGCTGTATGATAACTATTTGAACATATGATTAATATATATCCATTTTTTGCAAACTTACTACCTAAATTATAGCAAACTTCATCAAAAAGACTTTGATTACCACTAATATGTCTCTTTGAGCCTACAACTAGTATCTTCATTTTTACCCCCATGTAATAAGCATTATATATTATTATATCAAAAATAAAATCAATCGTAAATTTATTAAACATTTACTACTGTGATTAACTTATGATAATGTCATCTTATTAAGTAATTTCTTTGTTGTCTTTACTTTGCCTCATCTTTTATGTGCTCATGATTTAATAAATGCTCCATACAATACTCATGCTTTCCTTCACAGGTTGCACAAATCCTAAATTCAAGCTCCCTATCATCAAGCTCTGTTCTCCCACATACCTCACATCTATGGAATGGCTTATCTCTATCAACGTAAACACTCCGTTGAAACGCTTGCTTTCTAATATATGCACTGCTCCTATTCTTTGTCTTTGAAAAGGTATCCCTTCCAAAAAAAACAAAATAGTTTAATAACGCTGCTATTACAAAAAACTTATAGGGTAATGGATACATTATAAGAGAAAAGGCGTAAAAGGCTAACAAAATCCATGCCAGATACTTCATCTTGATAGGAATAATAAAGTAGATCCTAATCTGATAATCGGGGTATATATTAGCAAATGCTAGTAATATAGATAGATTAAGGTAATGAGAGTAAGCAGGAATATTAATATTAAATGCAAGCTTTAGTATAAATGAAGCGGCAATAGTAAAAATCATTCCAAGGATATAATAGAGATTAAATTTAAATGTCCCCCACTCTCTTTCCAAAGCAATTCCCATAAAATAATAAAACATTAATGCGAAAATCATAAAAAACAGTGAGCTAGCAGGTGGTATGAACACAAAGGTCACCAGTCTCCATACCTGTCCCTTCATAACCTCTGATGGGATTAGTGCCAGTTTATAATAAAGTGTCCCATCAATTAGACTAAGAGCAAAGACAACTCCCATTAGAAACACAATATACATCATCAAATTTTTTATACCAAATCTGCTAAATTTACGTTCAAGCTTATCAATTAATCTCATTTTAATACGACTTCCTTTCTTCCACTTCATTATCTATCACTTCATTATCTATCACTTCATTATCTATCACTTCATTATCTATCAATTCATTATCTGCCACTTCATATTGTTTGTTAATCATATAGGCAGTATCAAATTATTCTCTTATTCAACTTTTGATGTGTTAATCATATTCAAATACATTATAGCTATTTGTGTTCTGTGATTTAAGGTTAATTTACTAAGTAGACTACTAACGTAATTTTTGACTGTTCCCTCTGATATATAAAGTCTTTCTGCTATCTCCTTATTTGAATATCCCTCAGCAATTGCCTGTATAATCTCTAGCTCACGTCTTGACAAATCATATTCTGTACATATGAGTCTATCTATCTCTGCCTGTAAAACTTTTGAACTTCTAATATCAATATCTCCAGAAGTTTTCTCTTCTTTATCAAAATGTTTTTTTTCATTACTCTCATACTCGTTATTTTGTGTTGATTTTATCTTATTAAGTATAACCTCCTGTAACACCATATTGCCACTATTCACACTAATAACTGCGGTCTTGATTTGTTCAGGCGAATTATTTTTTAGCAAATATCCACTGGCACCAAAGTCAAACGCCTTTTTAATAAAAGCATCTTCGTCAAATGTAGTCAGTACCAACACCCTAGTTGAAGAGGATTGTATAATTTCTTTAGTCGCTTCAACACCGTTTTTATTAGGCATTCGTATATCAAGTAAGGCTACATCAATACTCATTCTATTACAATACTCTATTGCTTCAACACCATCCTGAGCACAAGCAACAACTTCAAATCTATCGTCTACCTCAAAAATAATTTTAAGTCCTTCTCTTATAAAAACATCATCATCTGCTATCAATAACCTTATTGGCACTATTAAGCTCCTTTCATAATAGAACTTCATGTTGTCGATGCTATCATAGATAGCGGACAACTTAAGAACCACATTTTTTACGCAATATAAGTAAACACAATTTTTCATCTAGTTACTGGATACATAATTATAACTGTAAACCCATCAGAGCCATCTAAAATAACATTTCCCCCCACAGAAACAGTTCTTTCCTCTATTCCCTTCAAACCTAATCCCTTAATTATTTTTTCTTTTCCTACACCATCATCCTTAACAGTTATCTTAAAAAAGCGATTGAACAATTCAAACCTTATAACCACATTCTTAGCTCTAGCGTATTTCATAATATTGGTCAGGCATTCCTGAATATTAATATAGGTAACCTGCCACTGCTGAACATTTAATATACTTATATCATTATTATACACTAATTGAGCATTAATTCCAGTTTTATTTTGAAAATCAGTAATAAGAACCTTCAGACCAGAGATATTTATGGTCTGAAGCTCTGGTTTTATTTCCTTTAATGTACCCCTTATTTTATCCATACCTTGCCTTAATGCAACTAAAACACTGTTTATCATCTTCTCTGCCTTTTCTGGATGAGTATCAATAATAACCTTAATAGCTTCAAGCTGCACTGTACTGCCTGCAATTGTATGTCCAACCTCATCATGTATTCTTTGTGCTATATTATTCCTTTCTTCTAGTTGAGATTGCTTTATAGTACTTGTCTCATAAAGCTTTGCTCTTAGGCTATTTTGTTTTAACTTGTTGTTAACACTTCTTAGTTCGTCATTTTCATTTATAAGCTTTATTAGCCTGTTTTCTCTGTCTATATCTATAAAAGAAACCAAATGCAAAAGTATACTTGAAAGGATATATGGTAGCATGAATTTTAAGTCTATTACAAACAATGTACACATACTAATTATTAGTGATAAAGCTACAAGCCTTTTTGATTTGTTGAAAAATGATAATAGAATAGTTATAGAAAAAAATAGGATAAAACCAAAGATAAAGTGGGAACATAGTATAAAAAACAGAACACTACAAACACTCAATACATTAATTGCATAACTTTGTTCACTCATGTATAAAACGGTTTTTATACTAATACAAACAAGAAACAATAATAGTAAGAAAAAAATATTTGTATTTTCTGTTAACATAAAATAAATGTAAAATACAGAGAAAACTATGTCGCTAAACAAATAAAGCTTCTTCATTTCTGTACTCCTTAAAAAATATAATTTTAGTAACAACGCAAAAAAGCGTATAAACATACAACAACGCAATATACTCTTTGAAAAATCCTATTTACTAAGTATATATTTAATATTATAATATTAAAGGCTTTATAATAGCAATTATATTGTTTAATAAGCTTTTAATAAATTTAGCATATTAGTTAAGGAGAAGGTTATATGCGTCTTAGAAATATCTCTGGTTCACAAGATAAGCTAAAAGAATATACAAACTTCATTTGCTCTCCTCAGGAAATGAAGGGTAAATGGAATGAATACTTTAAAAACAATAACCCAATTCACCTAGAGATCGGCTCAGGGAAAGGAAGATTTATTACAACCCTAGCCAAAGAGCATTCAGATGTTAATTATATTTCTCTTGAGAAATACTCAACTGTTACCTTAAAACTATTGAACAAGGTGCCTGAGAGTATGAAAAATCTAGCTGTTCTAAACACAGATGCTAAAATCCTTACAGAAATATTTTCTACAGGTGAAATTAATCGCATCTATTTAAATTTTTCAGATCCATGGCCCAAGGATCGCCATTATAAGAGAAGGCTTACGTATAAAGCTTTTTTAGATACCTACAGAATACTCTTATCAGACAAAGGTGAACTACAATTTAAAACTGATAACCTTAAATTATTTGAATTTTCTGTAGAACAGCTAAAAGAAAACAACTGGAATATTGAAGCCATTTCCTATGACTTACATAACAGTGAAATGTCAAACGATAATGTAATGACTGAATACGAAATAAGATTTTCAGAATTGGGTCAGAAGATAAATAAGGTTATTGCTAGCATATAGAAACCCTAAGCTATCAATGCTATCAAAGATAGCGGACAGCTTAAGAACCTAATTGTTTGCACTATATGAACCTAAAAAGGGAGGTAGCAGCTGCTACCTCCCTTTTATATGAGAGTTAACCCTCATCCTCTCCTAAAACTAGCTTAATAGTGATATACTCTCCTTCAGATGGCTCTTGTTCAAATCTGTATAACTCTACTTCAACAGTCTCTCCAGGCTTATGTTTAAACTTTTCTTCCTCCAATTGAGCAAATGTTTCAATTCTCTTACCATTAAACTTTGTAATTATGTCTCCCTTTTCAATACCAGCTTTTTGTGCCGCACCAAAAAGTACAATATCACCAACCATAACCCCAGTTGGTACCTTGTATTGTTCAGCTGTATCCTTTGTAATCTCACGATCAATTATTATACCTATAGCAGGTCTACCTTTCACATAAGTATACTCAATCAAGCTATTGGCTACCTCCATAGCTTTATTAATAGGAATAGCAAAACCAAGACCTTCAAATTCGGCTCCCCCAATTTTAGCAGTGTTAACTCCGATTACCTGTCCTTCAGAGTTTAAAAGTGCACCTCCACTGTTTCCAGGATTAATCGCAGCGTCAGTCTGAATTAGTCTTAAAAATTGGTTATCTCCTACAGGAATTCTCCTGTTCAAACCACTTATAATACCTGCTGTAACAGAACCCATATACTCTATGCCTGCTGGATTTCCAATCGCTACTGCTAGCTCACCAACCTTTAACTCGTCTGAATTTCCAATATCTACAGCCGGTAGCTTCCCAGCATCAATCTTTATAATGGCCAAGTCAGTTTTTTCATCTCTTCCTACAACCGAAGCAACATATGTCTTATTAATATCACTTGCTAAGATAACTTCTATTTTGGCACCATCAACAAGTGTATTCTTATTTTGAGACTTAGAACCTTTTAATCCTTGTTGAGTAACAGCCCCCTCTATAACATGATTATTGGTAAGAATATATCCATCCTCCCTAATAATTATGCCTGAACCCTCAGAGCCACCCTCATATTGTTGTTCTCCCCAAAAAAACGAATTACTCTTTACTGTATACGTAACCTTTATACCAACAATAGATGGACTAACTTTCTCAGCTATAGCCGTTACAGGAGAGCTGGTCTCATCAACTATCTTTATCTCCTTTATCTGACCATTACTATTTGTCACTTTGTCACTGTTTTGCAGATTGCTACCAATCAATGAGGTTCCATTATTACCTCCAACCAATGAAGATGCTCCCCATACCTGAAATGAAGCTCCTATTGCACCGCCTACAATTGAACAAATAAGCCCTACAATAACCATTTGAAGTATTACGCCATTATTTTTTTTGTTTTTTCTATAGCTTTCATTATAAAATGAAGAAGTCTTTAAATCCTCAAAGCTGTTATTGTAACCGTTATAGCTATTATAACCATTGTTATAATGCTTTATATTCTGATTATATGGATAAGAATTATTTTGTTCCCTATTTCCATTTGAGTAATAGCTTCCTTTTTGATTACTCTTATTGTTTGAAAAATTATCATTTGGGTAAAAATCGTTCATATTTATCAACTCCTTGTTTACATATAGTTTTTTATTTCTATAAAATTTATTTTCTTTATATCATTATTCTAAACTATAATTTTGAAGTAATTATGAATAAAGTGTAAATAAATACTCAACTTTCATCAGCCTTTTGTCAACTTTCATCAGCCTTTTGCAACGTAAAGTGAAAGCTTGCACCCTTACCCATTTCGCTTTCAACCCATATATCCTGTTGATGCTCATTTATAATATTCTTGACAATTGCAAGACCCAAGCCAATACCATTCTTATCCTTACTTCTGGATTTATCCACTTTATGAAACCGTTCCCATATTCTTTTCATCTCATCATCACTTATGCCAATACCCGTATCCTTTACAACAACAACAACCCTATTTTTTTTGTAATAGCTACAAACAGTCACCTTGCCACCTTTTTCTGTAAATTTAATAGCATTATGAATTAGGTTTATTATAACTCTTTGTATAGAATCCCTATCAGCGTATACATACATTTTTTCAAGCTCAAAATCCGCTCTGAAATCTAGCTCCTTCTCCATAATAAACCCTTGAAGCTTAATTACTGATATTCTAATCAATTCATTTATATCAAATGCCTCAAACTTTAGATTTATCTCGCCAGCCTCGAGCTTAGCAAGATCCAATAAATTGTTGACTAAACGATTAAGGCGGTCTGTTTCATCCATAACAATTTTTAGATAATTGTTTTGAAGCTCATATGGTATTGTCCCATCAAGTACACCTTGAATAAACCCTCTTATAGTAGTCATAGGGGTTCTTAATTCGTGAGATACATTAGCTATAAACTCTCTTCTCATATTATCAAGATTTCCAAGTGCATCCACCATTTGATTGAAATTTTCACCTAATGCTCCAACCTCATCATTTGATTTAATAACCAAACGCTTTCTAAAATCTCCTCCTGAAATTACCTTTGACATATCACTTAGCTCTTTTAATGGTCTAGTAATACTTCTTGATGTCCAATAAATAAAAATTGACGATATCAATGTTGCAATTGCTACTGATAAAAGAAACATCTGAAAAATTGTCTTTCTGGTTTTCTGAATTTCAGGAACAGGCGTGCAAAAAATAATAGAGGCTTGAATACGGTTATCCTTTTCTGTTTCATATATAAACTCAGTTCTAACCGTTAGCCATTCAATACCTGTTTTCTTAAACAATCCATAAAAATCGCCTGTCTCACTAGCATAATTATTTTTAATACTTGTCAACTCATATTGACGTTTATCTGGAAGCTTGTACTCATTATTTTCAGTTATAAGCACATTGCTCATATAGGCAGGTATCTCTGAATGTGCCACCAAATATCCATCATCAGTGGCTATCATTATAATCGAGGTAGTACTAATGCTATAATACTTGATCAGATTATCAAAGTATTTCCCCATAACAACAGCCTGTGCAGTGTCATTTTGTGTATCCAGCATTGATCCCAGAACATCATTAAGATTGGATGCACTATCCCTCATATTTACTACCTTCTGCTGAAGCAACGAATTTGAAAGAAGGTAAAACAACATTCCTCCAGTAATTGAAAAGCTTAGTAATAGAACGGCTATAAAAATTGCAGTCATCTTCCCAAATAACGTTTTTAGCATAAGCTATTTCACCTCAAATTTATAACCAACGCCCCAGACTGTTTTTAGTTGCCAGTCAGCTGATTCTACATCTACCTTTTCTCTAAGCCTTTTTATGTGTACATCTACAGTTCTAGAATCCCCAAAGAAATCAAACCCCCATACCTTTTCTAACAATTGGTCTCTAGTAAATACCTTATTTGGGTTTGCAGCAAGAAAGTACAATAGCTCAAATTCCTTTGGGGGAATCTCAAGCTCTTTATTGTTAACAGTTATTGTATAGTTAGATTTATCTACGATTAAACCTGGAAATATTATTTGCTCATTTTCATTAAACTTATGCCCAATTCTTCTTAATACTGCCTTAATTCGAGCAATAAGCTCTTTAGGCTCGAATGGTTTTATCATATAATCATCAGCACCTAGCTCAAGACCCAAAACCTTATCAAATGTTTCATCCTTTGCAGAAAGCATTATAATAGGCACATTACTCACCTTTCTAATCTCCCTGCAAACATTCCAGCCGTCCGTACCAGGAAGCATTATATCTAACACTACAATTCCTGGCGTATGCTCCCTAAATTTGCTCAACGCATTAATCCCATCATGAGATAGCACAACTGAATATCCTTCTTTTTCTAAGTATAACCTTATTAATTCGCAAATATTAACATCATCATCAACTACTAATATTTTTATCTTACTCATTTTAATCCATCCTATATAGTAACTATTATATCGTTATTCGTATAAGTACCTCCAGCTGTCAGTGGTATCAAAGACAGCAGACAGGCAAAGAAACTTGCTACTCTTACATTAAGGACTCTTACCCCCTAATTTAAATTACAGTAAATATATAATCTAGTATACCATAAAATAAAAAGAAATAAAAATAGATTTAAATAAATTTACAAACCCATACAGATGCAAAAAGGGCGGCTATTGTTGCTATAATTGCCGCTGGAAGAGCATATCTGCTTTTTTTAATACCTACGGCTCCCAGATAAATTGTCATTGTATAAAATATAGTTTCAGTAGAGCCCATCATGGTGGATATTACCCTTCCAATATAGCTATCAGCTCCATATCTACTAAGCTCTTCTGCAACTAAAGCAAGTGAAGCTCCACCAGAAATAGGTCTTAAAAATGCAAGAGGTAATATCTCAGAAGGAATTCCTACAAGGTATGAAATAGGCTTAAAAGCATATACAATAATATCTAATGCACCTGATGCTTTAAATACTCCAACAGCTACAATTAATCCTAAAAGCGAAGGGATTATGCTTAATACAGTTTTTAATCCTTTATTAACCCCTTCTAAAAACACATCAAATACAGGAACCTTTTTGACAAACCCACTCCATAGAAATATAAGAATAATAATAATTAGGGATGATTTTCCAATATAGTCTATAACACTCATCTATAATCACCTAACATTGATAATATTGTGTTGTTGTAACACCGCATAAAGCATAACACTAACATAATTTACGTAAGAACTTTGCTGCAATTACTCCTACCACTAGAGATATTAATGAAACTATCCAAACGCTAAGCATAATCCCAGTTGGGTTCTCTGACCCAACTGCACTTCTCACTGCAATTAATGTAGCTGGTACCATCTGCATACATGCAGTGTTTAATACAAGAAACATACACATGCTATCAGAAAGACTATCTTTATTTTTGTTATCCTTTTGTAATTCCTTCATTGCTTCTATGCCAAAAGGCGTAGCTGCGTTACCTAGCCCAAGAAAATTTGCTGATAAATTCATCATTACAGCCCCCATAGCTTGTTCATTATGTACATTATCAGGGAAAAGGAAACGCATAACTGGTTTTAACAAATTAGAAAAAGTACTAATCATACCACTCTTTCGTGCAATTTCCATGATTCCAGTCCAAAAGCACATTATTCCAGTTATGCTTATAATAAATTTTATTGCATTTTCACAGCTATTAACAGTAGCATTTGTTACAGTATCAATATTTCCGTTAATTATACCAATTATAATTCCAAAGGATATTAAACCTAGCCAAAGATAATTTAACAAATCAAGCCTCCGTCTTAATATAATTTATACATCATATGCTTATCCAAAAGCAATTATAACACTAGCTGGGAAATAATAATCCAGTATATTAAACATAATTTTTTTCTTAACAAATGCAACTAGTACTACTAAATGTCAACAATATACGATATAAGTATACTTTGTATTTGACTAATAATGTATCTGTTATTAATGTTATAATTTTTTAAAAAAAAAATAAATTTTTTTTAAAAAACATGTTGACGTTTTCTGGAATATATGGTATCATACTCTATGAAGATATTTGTCGAAAGATGTAATCAAATTTTTGGGGGGAAATTAACATGAAATCAACAGGAATTGTAAGAAAGGTTGATGAACTAGGAAGGGTTGTACTACCGATCGAACTAAGAAGAACATTGGATATCTCAGAAAAGGATGCGTTGGAAATTTACGTGGATGGTGCTTCAATTATTTTGAAGAAATATGAGCCAGCATGTATATTCTGTGACAATGCAAAGGACATCACTGTTTATAAGGGTAAGAATATCTGCCCTGAGTGTCTTGCAGAACTTAAGAACCAATAATTAAATATGAGTTAATTTGTTCTGGCAAAAGTGAGGATGTATTGAGCTTTCATACATCCTCTTCTTTATTCTCTAAACAACATTGTTCTTTCGCTGTGCCCTACCTTTGATAGCATCTACAGCTTATGGTCTTATTTAGTCCACAATAAAATATGCTCCCTCTATAATAGATGATAACAATACAGCTATCTTACAAAAAGGGAGCACATCACTAAACCTTATTTAATTCAATTCAAAAACACAACTCTGAGTTAAATTATTTAATTTCAACAGTTGCTCCAACTTCCTTAAGCTGTGCTTCAATTGAAGCAGCATCTTCCTTAGAAACGCCTTCTTTAAGAGTAGTAGGAGCTCCATCTACAGCAGCCTTCGCTTCTTTTAATCCAAGACCAGTAATTTCTCTAACAACCTTTATAACCTTAATCTTGTCAGCTCCTGCTTCTTTAAGAATTACATCAAACTCAGTCTTTTCTTCAACAGCAGCTACTGCCGCCGCTGGTGCTGCTGCCACAGCTACTGGAGCTGCTGCTGATACACCAAATTCTTCTTCAAGAGCCTTTACTAATTCAGAAAGCTCCAATACTGTCATATTTTTTACATCTTCCATTAATTTTGTTACTTTTTCACTTGCCATGATATTCATCCTCCACAAATATTTATTATTTTAATTAATTACTATGATTAGACCATAGGATACAAAATAAATTACTATTAAGCACCCTTCTTTTCTGCAATTGCATTTAATGCAACCACTAAGCCTCTTAGATTTGCACTTAATACATTTGCAAATCCATAAATAGGACCATTTAAGCCGCCAACAACCTTAGCAATAAGCTCTTCTTTTGAAGGCAATTCAGCAATAGCATTAACCTCAGCTACATTAACTACCTTGCCCTCTACAACACCTGCTTTAATTTCTAAAGCAGTAAAATCCTTTGCAAACTTAGCAAGAACCTTTGCAGGAGCCACTGCGTCAGTATCACTCATTGCTACTGCTGTAGGTCCATTAAGAAATGGTGTTAAGTCATCAAGCCCATTTTCTTTTGCAGCAAATGCTGTAATAGAATTTTTAACTACCTTATACTCAATACCAGCTTCTCTCATTGCCTTTCTTAGCTTTGTATCCTGATCAACAGTTAATCCACGATAGTCAGCAAGAATAATTGATTTCGCACTCTTTACCTTTTCAGACATTTCCCGAACCAACTGTTTCTTAGCTTCAAGTATCTTTTCACTTGGCATCCGTTCACACCTCCCTATATATTTATTAAATATATTTCTGGTTTACCTAAATGCAATTATTTAATCGAATCGCCTCTGTTATAATATACCAAAAAAATATTTATAAGCTACAAAAAACCCTCTGTATCATTACTCACCATAAACATACAGAGGGTATAACTACTATACCATTTGCCTGAACCTAGGTAGGATGATATACGTTACGCCTTCTGCTCCTACTGTCTACGGTAAGTATTCAATTTACAATACAACATTATAAACTAACATATCAAATTTGTAAAGTAAAATATTATAAAATCTTTTACTTTACATAAATTTTTGCTGATTAACCTTGATACCAGGACCCATAGTAGAAGCAACTACAACACTTCTTAGATATTGACCCTTAGCTGCTGATGGCTTTGCTTTAACTATAGCATCCATCAACGTTTTAAAGTTATCCGCTAGCTTCTCTGTTCCAAAAGAAACCTTTCCTATTGGACAGTGTATAATATTTGTTTTATCAAGCCTATACTCAATCTTACCAGCTTTAATATCAGAAATTGCTTTTGCTACATCCATTGTAACTGTACCAGCTTTTGGGTTTGGCATCAAGCCCTTTGGACCAAGCACTCTACCCAATCTACCAACTACACCCATCATATCAGGAGTAGCAACTACAACATCAAATTCAAACCAATTTTCCTTCTGAATCTTATTCATTAAGTCTTCAGCACCAACATAGTCAGCACCAGCATCCTCAGCTTCTTTTGCCTTATCTCCCTTAGCAAATACCAATACTCTGACCTTCTTACCAGTACCATGCGGAAGAACAACTGCACCCCTTACCTGTTGATCAGCATGTCTAGAATCTACACCTAGCTTTATATGTGCTTCAACAGTTTCATCAAATTTAGCTCTTGCTGTTTTTTGAACTAAATCTAAAGCTTCCACAGTGTCATAAAGATTCAATTTATCAACAAGACTTGCAATTTCTTTATATTTCTTTCCTCTTTTCATTCAAATTCACTCTCCTTAGTGGTATATTTTCGGGAAAACTCCCTCCCACAAATAACTGTTAACATATGTTAACAACCCTGTAAGTATATCAAGGATTAATCCTCTACAACAACGCCCATGCTTCTAGCAGTACCAGCTATCATACTCATAGCCGTCTCTAAGCTTCCAGCATTTAAGTCAGGCATTTTAGTCTCAGCTATCTGCTTTATTGCTTCTTTAGAGATTTTAGCAACCTTGTCCTTATGTGGCTTAGCAGAACCGCTCTCAATCTTACAAGCCTTCTTAATTAAAACTGCTGCTGGTGGCGTCTTTGTAATAAATGAAAAAGACCTATCAGCATATACAGTAATTACTACCGGTATAATCAGCCCCGCATCTTTAGCTGTTCTCTCATTGAATTCCTTACAGAATCCCATAATGTTAACACCATGCTGCCCTAGAGCTGGTCCGACCGGTGGAGCAGGAGTTTTCCTGCTGGTATTTGAAGTTTTACGTATCCGGCAACTTTTTTTGCCATGTAATCCACCTCCCAGAAATCTAAATCTGATTTTTCAGATTAATTTATTAAAACAATCAAGATAAATAAACCCTGACTGTTTATTACGGATTTTTTAGCACCCATATTCTTAAATTATAATCTAACAATCTGGGTATTTTCTAATTCCACAGGAGTCTCTCTTCCAAACATTGAAACCGAGACTCTTACCTTTTTCTTGTCTTCACTTATTTCTTCGACAGTTCCTATAAAGCTTTCCAAAGGCCCCTCGATAACCCTTACGCTATCACCTATTTCGTAATCAAAGACAACCTCATATTGTTCTACGCCCATAACTCTTACTTCTTCATCAGATAGAGGAACTGGTTTTGACCCAGGTCCAACAAATCCAGTAACACCACGGGTATTTCTAACAACATACCAAGATTCATCAGTAACATACATTTTGACTAGTACATATCCTGGAAAAACCTTCTTCAAAATGGCCTTTTTCTTACCATCCTTAATTTCAATCTGTTCCTCCATTGGTACAACTATATCAAGTATATAGTCTTGCATATTTCTGTTCTCTACTATTTTTTCAAGGTTAGCCTTAACCTTGTTTTCATATCCTGAATACGTATGTACAACATACCATTTTGCTTCTTCTGACATATTTTTACTGGAGTTAGACTCCATGCCCCTCCCTCTTCTTACTATACCTAAATACATCAATAAGCCATAACGACCTATACTGTAAGTAAAAACACAAGCACTAGAATGAACATCCACTGGACAATAATCACTAGCAAACCCTATGCATACTTCTTCTGTGTACCACTATCTACCAGCAATAAAGCCAAATAGTGGTCCAAACACAAGATTATCAGCAATCCATATAATAGCTCCAACTACAATACAAAAAGCTATTACCGTCAATGTATTATTTATAAGCTGTGATTTTGAGGGCCATATAACCTTTTTCAATTCACTTCTAATTTCTTTAAAGAAAGTTGCACCCCTTTTAAGAAACTTAACCTTGTTCTTAGAATCTGCCATACTATACCTCTCCTCTGGTCAAATTGACGTTATTTTGTTTCTCTATGCAGAGTATGCTTTCTACAGAACTTACAATACTTATTCATTTCCATTCTATCAGGATTATTCTTCTTTTCCTTCATAGTATCATAATTTCTTTGTTTGCATTCTGTGCACGCCATCGTTATTTTTACTCTCATCTGTCACACCTCCATACATTTCTCTATATAAAAGCCAACATTTTTCTAAGGCCATACATATTTTATGCATAAAAAAAGAGCTTTCACACAAGCACAATTTAATTTAACATACTTTAATAAGTTTGTCAATAAAAAAGCACTCAAAAATATTTTTTTTTTACAAACAAGGGTAACTATTCAGACCCAATAGATTTTTTTCATAACAAATAAGGGATGGTAATTTGTGTTTAAAGCCATCCCTTTCTTTTGAGTATGGGGCTTTTATCTAAGCAAAGGAACCGGTTCTCCCATAAAAATTTTTCTGAATGTGTGG
>QKEK01000192.1 GCA_003251775.1 Clostridia bacterium
TAAAAAATCTGGATTATTTAATTAAAAGATGTTAAAATACAAGAAGGATTTAAAATCGCCAAGACAAAATGTCTTGAAGACTGCTTACAGTGGTTATTTGTAGCACAGGTATGGATGAAATAGTATGTCGACAAGAGAAGGAATAAATAGGTATAAGATGAAGAAATATAAAATACCAGCTTCAGAAAAACAAAACTTTTTGCGTAGCATTAATGTACATAATTTGCAGAGGTCACTTGTTGTTTTAATGGCTATGGGTATATTACAATTAGTACAGATACTGTTTTATCTGTTTTTCGCAGACAGGGAAACCTATGACACTGGGTTAATATATATTAAGACTGTTATAGTTGCAGTGATTTTGGTATTCATTATTATATTGAAAAGAGTAAAGTTTACATCGCAATTCTTCAACAAGAACTCAGTTGCATTAGTTGGATTACTTATACTAGTAGTTTTACTTTTGTCAATTATAAATACCTTTAAAGCTCAAAGTATCACTTCTGATATTAGTATTTATATACTTACTCTTTTTTTAATAGTTGCAACTATTAGAGTACAGCCTTTAGTTATAGGGATTGTACAAGGGGTGGGATATGCTATATTTGCATTAGGAATGCCTCGTTTTCAAAGTAATGCTGATTATTTAATATCTCACCTAATGAACGGCGTAATTATTAATGTTTTAGCGTTTATTATTTCTGGAATGTTTTATCAGTATAGTGTTAGAGAATTTATTGATAAATTAGAGATAGAAAACAAAAATGCCGAGCTCATTTTACTATCCCAGAGAGATGGACTAACAGGACTATTTAATCATATAACTATACATAAGCTGTTGGATGAAGCAATTAATAGAGCAAGTAAGGATGAACAACTTTTGTACTTAGCTCTATTGGATTTGGATTATTTTAAAGAAATAAATGATATTCATGGTCATAAGTACGGAGATGAAGTGCTTACACAAGTTTCTTTGAAAATAAAGGCAATTACAAATGCTAGGGTAAGTGCTGGTAGGTATGGTGGAGATGAGTTTATGATTTTTTTTGAACAGCAGGATGAGGTTAAGGTGCTCGGGGTACTCAAAGATTTACTGAAGCAGGTTTCAGATATTTATATAAAGGAACAAGAATTAACATATAGCTGTGGTGTTTCCAAGTGGAATGGTGAGTCAGTTGATCAGTTAATTGAGAAGGCTGATAAATATTTATATAAGGTTAAAATGAGTGGACGAAATAATGTCATGATTTCACAGTAGGAGGACGCATGAAAAAGATACCCTTTAATGAGCTTGCACCAGAAATGAAAACAGGGGATATTGTTCTTTTTAATGGACAATACAGAGGAAGTTTATTAATCGAGTTTTTTGAACAAAGTCAGTGGTCACACGTAGGAATGGTAGTTAAGCTTGAGGATATAGATGAGCCCCTTATTTGGGAGGCGACCTCCTTAACTAATATACCAGATGTGCTGTACCATGACCAAAAGAAGGGTGTAAAACTAGTTAGCCTGAAGGAGCGTATGCAGCATTATGGTGATGAGCTAAAGAAATATAGGGCTGGAAATTTTGCATATAGAAAAATGAATTTAGATAGAACACCTGAACTGAATAAAATGTTTCTAGAGCTTGTTCCAAAGCTTCACGGTATAGAGGATCCATCCTTTTTGCAGATGGTGTGGGATGTGATATTGGGAAGATTTTTTCATATAAGAGTAAAGCTGGATAAATATTTTTGCAGTGAATTAGTTGCAGAAACCTTTTTGAAACTTGGCTTTATTGATGACAAAAAGCCTATCAATGCATATGTACCCGTAGATTTTAGTGATAAGGGGCAATTGCATTTATTAAAGGGACATCTTGAACCAGAGGTATTAATAGATATAAACCATTTGTAAAGGAAATAGTTAAGAAAATATTTCACCTACAGCAATTTTGACAAAATATCCTTCTTTCAATAAGTATAATGTAAATAGGAGTTTGCATATTAGCTTTGTGTACATATTTCTTTCAATGAATTAGTGTACATATATTGGTATGCGTAGAATATATATTTATATAGGAGGGAAGGTTCAATTTGTATGAGTGAATAAAGAGCTTTAGTAGCTCTACTGCTTGTTGGTGAGGTAATAGCTTTGGAAGTTTACTTGGATGTACTATTTATAGAGAATTTTATTGTAAATTATCTGATATTATTTATGTGTGACATTATTATAAAAAAGCGTACACCACATCTTCGTCTTATGGCGGGTGCATTTGTAGGTGCATTATATGTTATAGTAATGGTGTTATGTCCAGATTTTAAGGTAATATTTACTGTTATCTCTAAGCTTCTATTGTCAATGTTTATTGTTGCTGTAACCTTTTATCCTTATAAAATAGCTGCATTTGCTAAGACTCTTATTGTTTTCTACGGTGTAACCTTTTTGTATGCAGGTGCCTGCTATGCGATAATAAACATTAGTAGTAGTGGAGGAATAGTTAAGAACGGAATCTTTTATGTTCTGGCAGATACAAGACTTGAACTAATATTTATCTGTTCAGGAATAGTACTAGTTATTGTAAGAACTATTGCAGTTATAGTACAAACTACAATATCCAGAAAAAGGCTAGTAGTGCCATTGAGAATTGTCTTTTCTGATAAAACTAGAGATATAAGTGCACTTATTGATACTGGGAATTCTTTATATGAACCTATTACAAGAAAGCCAGTTGTTGTGGTGGAGTATAAAATTCTAAAGGATATACTGCCTCTTACCTTTCAAAAGCTGTTTATGTGTACACCAGGGCATGAGATTGATAATTTTATAAGCCTGACTGAGTGTGGTTGTGATGAGAGTAGTTTAAATGATAGCGTAGAAGCCTATAAAAGAATATGTATGATACCATTTAGCTCTATTGGTAAGGAGAATGGTATGTTAATTGGCATTAAGCCAGATTTTATTGAGGTTGGTGGAGATGACAATAAAAAAGCCTACCAGAATGTTGTGTTAGGTATTTACAACAACCAATTATCTCCTGAAAACAGCTATCAAGCCATTCTGAACCCAGAATTAGCGGGATAAAACATAAGAAAGAGGGATGATGATGGGATTATTATTAAGTGTTCAAGGAAGAATTAAAAGGTTTTGGATGAGATTTCTCAGATGGATGTACAAATGCCTGCATAGGCTTAAGCTTAGAAAGCATGCATCTGTTTATTATATAGGAAGCAGTGAGGCTCTTCCACCACCACTTTCAGTAAATGAGGAGAATCTGTTAATAGAACGACTTGGCAAAAAAGACTATTCAGTAAAGCAGGAGCTAATAGAGAGAAATTTAAGGCTAGTTGTGTATATTGCTCGTAAGTTTGAAAATACGGGAATTGGAACAGAGGACCTTACATCAATCGGAACGATTGGCTTGATAAAAGCAATAAACACCTTTAAGCCATCGCGGAAAATTAAGCTAGCAACGTATGCGTCAAGATGTATAGAAAATGAGATTCTAATGTTTTTAAGGAAAAATAGCAGATCAAGGGTTGAGGTTTCTATTGATGAACCATTAAACATAGACTGGGATGGTAACGAGCTTTTACTGTCAGATATTTTGGGAACTGATAATGATTTAATACATAAGGATCTTGAAAATAAGATAGAGAGACAGCTTTTGGTTTCTGCTATTGATAAGCTGACAAAAAGAGAAAGAAGAATAATGGAGTTAAGATTTGGACTAAATAGTAGCTCTGAAAAAACCCAGAAGGAGGTTGCTGATATGCTAGGAATCTCACAGTCATATATCTCAAGACTGGAAAAAAGAATCCTTGGCAGATTAAAGAGAGAGATTAATAAATTAGTTTAGAACAAGATTTTTGCTTGCCTAGCATTACATAGACTTATTTTGATTTTCTGTAGAATTAAAAAACTGGTTTGACAAAGCATTGAACTTATCTGATATGTAGGGTATGTCAAGGGGTTTAAAGAAAATTTTCATTTTATTTTAAAGTATAAAAATCCCCCTCGGTGCAATAATGATATTGTGCAGATAGCAAATATTATCACATATATTAATGTGATAGTAGAGGACTAGCACAAATATCAGTTATACCGGAGGGGTTTTATGTTAACAAATAAGGTTGAGATTTGTGGTGTTAATACAGCTAAACTGCCGGTTCTTAATAATGAACAAAAGGCAAAGCTATTTGATAGAATACACAAGGGAGATAAAAAGGCTAGAGAGGAATTTATTAATGGAAATCTACGTTTGGTTTTGAGTGTTATTCAGCGTTTTAATAATCGTGGGGAATATGTGGATGATTTATTTCAGGTAGGGTGTATTGGCCTTATAAAAGCAATTGATAATTTTGATCTTTCACAGAATGTACGATTTTCTACCTATGCAGTACCTATGATAATTGGAGAAATAAGAAGATATTTAAGAGATAATAATTCCATTCGTGTCAGCAGGTCTTTAAGAGATACAGCTTACAAGGCGTTGCAGGTAAAGGAGAGGTTGATAAAGGAAAACTCAAAGGAACCAACTGTACAGGAGATAGCAAATGAGCTGGGGGTAAAAAAGGAGGAGGTCGTTTTTGCTTTAGATGCCATTCAGGAGCCGGTGTCGTTGTTTGAATCTGTTTACCATGATGGTGGTGATACAATTTTTGTTATGGATCAGGTTAGTGATACAAAGAATAAGGATGAGAACTGGTTAGAGGATATCGCATTAAATGAAGCTATGAAAAGACTGAATGAGAGGGAAAAGGTAATACTGAACCTAAGATTTTAT
Organism: Clostridia bacterium; assembly: GCA_003251775.1. Classification (GTDB taxonomy): domain Bacteria; phylum Bacillota; class Clostridia; order DSM-8532; family SZUA-474; genus SZUA-474. The sequence goes on from QKEK01000192.1 coordinate 4,766, forward strand.
CAGGGTAAAACTCAGATGGAGGTTGCTGAGGAGATTGGCATCTCACAGGCACAGGTCTCAAGACTAGAAAAATCAGCACTTAAGCATATGAGGAAATATGTGTGAATAAATTATAAATATGATTTTTTAAACTAGCTATTGAATAGAAAAGAGCTGTCCCAAGATTGCTTAGTGGGACAGCCTGTTGATAAATCAATTATAGCTTAGTATCAATAATTGAACCCATATTGGCTGTCATTATATTTTTATAGTTTTGCTTGAACAAATCAGTACTATCATCTTTTTTTTGCTTTGCAGCAGTTGTTGTACGTGTTTCTCCACCAGAAACATATACCCTGCCACATTCTGGACATATAGAGGTATCTATTCTGACAGACTGAGCAATAACCTCTCTGTCCTCGGAAGCGGCCTTGCTCTGTTCACGTACTACATGCTCTTGCTCGTGAGACATAACGGCAGCCCCAGAAGAGGAAGGATCAATATGAGTAGGTGCCTTAAATGAAACTCCTGGGTCGTTAGAACCATCCTGATATTTTCTGTTCTTACAGGTGGTACACTCAACCTTATTAGTTTTATTTGTCGTTCCTACTTGTTGAGTATCATTGTTAATTTCTGATTTGTTGGTAGGTGAAGCATTTGTATTATTTATGGATAAATTATTACCTATAGTATTACC
>QKEK01000075.1 GCA_003251775.1 Clostridia bacterium
TCCACCTATAAAATCAAGATATTTTTTTCCATCTACATCCCACAGGTACATACCTTCCCCCTTTTCCATAACTATATCAGGTCTTAAAGCTGTGAATAGGATAGAGTTTTTTGTGTTATTTAATAGCTCTTTAGATTTATTCATACTTATGTCCCTTCCTTTCTTTAGGCACAAATCTAGGTTGAAAGAAAATCATATTTTTATTTCTTTTTTTATTTTTGCTATTGCATAATTATACACTCCAATGCATAATTATGCAATAGCTATTGTATTTAATATTTTATCTTAATCTTATACCTTCCTTTAAATAACACATTTCAAGCAATACGGTATTGTTAATCACTTAGCCCTACCTTTCAAATTTGTATAAATATACATGAAAAATTTTTAGTAAGTAATTTGTGCGGTTTGTTCAAATTAAAATTAAGTACTAAATATAGTATAACTTGATGATATGTACATTATTGCCTCAATATGAATTATACAAGAGAATTATGGAATTAAACAGGACTTTTTGTTGATATAATTAGCGTATTATTTGGGTATATGGAGGTAAATCTTATGGATAATATTAAATTACTAGAACAATTATTAAAACAGTATCCCTATATAAATTTGAGGATGCAACATTTAGAGAGATTAATGACAAATAATTCTACTGAGGAAAGTACTGCAAAAGACTCAAAGTATATTCATGGAAATTGCTTAATAAGTAACAGTGTTTCGGTGGAACAGGATAAAATAATTACTATTGCTGTTAATAAGCTAAGCAATATAAAACACGAGCTAAACAATACTAAATATATTTACAGAATGCTTGAGGATTTTATGAATTTATTAAAAATGACTGATAAGAAAAGCTATACGGTGATGGAAAAACATTATATACACAAAGTCAGAATGGAGGATATTGCAGACATCCTGTATATAAGTCGTAGTAGATGCTATGAAATACGTAAAAATGCAATTTTTAAAATGTCTAAATATGTATTTGGAGATTAGCAACGATAATATACTTTTAAATGTTAATGAGCATATTAGTGTTTGCCTTCCAACTTTTTATATCAAAAATAATGTATTAAAAGCTATGTCGAAATTCCTTAAATGGATTTTTAATGGAAGAGGTTAGGACAACAACAAGATAGCAGGAGAGTATAATTAGGTATAAATTAGAACAAAAGCTATTAAAGATTAGTTTTAAGCTAATGGACATGAATAAATTCTGAAGAAAGGTATGGACATAAATATGGATAGTGTCATGGAAAAGGTATGTAATGAGAAGCACAAAGCAATTGATAGTAGAATCAATACCACTGAGGCGAGTGTAAGAGAAAATAACAAAAGAATAAGTGATGTAGAGGAGGCATTAATTAAGCTTACAAATATGGTTGAAACGCTAGCAAAAAAAGATTTCTTTGACAAAACACTAATATTATCTGTATTTATTATATCTTTGGTGTTAGCAGGGGTTGTTCTTGGTCCAGAGATAATAGGTAAGATTATTTCTGGATTAAAATAATGTATAATCAAGCTTTCTGCTCTGTTTATTATTGATAAATAATTACACTTATTTTAAACAGCATTTTTGGTAAATGAGAAGGAGGAGATATATGAAAAAAGTAGAAACTAGAAAAATTATAGCTCTCACAGTCACTCTGGCTTACATACTTATGAATAGTTATACAATAGTTGTTGGGAAAAGTATGCCTGATGCATATGTGGCAGTTACAAGCTCGATAATTGGATATTATTTTGGAAAAAGTACGGCATTGGAGGGCGGTAATTAATGTAATAATAATTATGCTAGTAGAGTTTGTTAGGTTGTAGTCAGTTTTTTCTACTATAATGACAGAAACTGACCAAGAAATATATTATACAAGGAGAATGAATATGTTAAACGGATTATACTTAACAGAAGCAGATTCAGTGTCTTTTGGACAATGGTTTGCACAGGCTTACAGTCTGGTATTCCCAGAGAGAAAAGCAGCTTCTGAATTATGCAAAAATATTACAATTGTAGTTACAGAGGATTGCAATTTTGCTTGTACTTATTGCTATATGCATGGAAAAAACGCTAATCGGATGAGTAAAGCAACAGCAAAGGACGTTGTTGATTTTCTTCTGAATGAAAGGCTTACGAATGATTACATTACCTCAGAAGCTTCACCTGGAGTTATACTTGATTTTATTGGAGGTGAACCGCTTCTTGAAATCGACACAATTGAAACCTTTATGGAATATTTTATTTATCAAGCGTTTAAGGCAAATCATCCATGGAAGGATAATTATGTGATTAGCATGTCGTCAAATGGTTCACTATATGCAAGTCAGAGGGTTCAAGATTTTATAAAAAAATATAAGGGAAGGGTTCATATAGGGATAACCATTGATGGCACTAAGGAGCTACATGATGCTTGTAGAGTTTATAAAGATGGAAGAGGCACTTATGATAATGTGCTTAAAGGGGTTGAGCTAAGGTTTAGAAATGGCGAGCATCCAAGTACAAAAATTACAATAGCTCCTGAAAACCTCAAATATCTCTCCGATGCAACACTTCACCTTTTTAACCTTGGGTATAAATTTTTGCATTGTAATGTAGTCTTTGAAGATGTATGGAATATTAAGCATGCTCAATTACTATATAAGGAGCTTAAAAGGCTAGCTGATATTATTGTAGATAATAGCTTATATGAAAGACATTTGCAAAGTATGTTTAGTGAAAGTATTGGTAGCCCTATGCCCCCTGATGATAATAAAAACTGGTGTGGTGGTGACGGTAGTATGCTTGCAATAGGCACAGATGGGACATGTTATCCTTGTCTTAGATATATGGAGTATTCATTCGCTAATAAGGATAGAAAGGGGATGGTTATTGGTAATATTTACGACGGAATTCACAACAAGGAGGATTCAGAGGATTTGCAGTGTCTTTCATGTATAACAAGACGTAGTCAGTCTCCTGACGAGTGCTTTAACTGCCCTGTTGCTAAAGGCTGTGCATGGTGTAGTGCTTTTAATTATGACTGTTTTGGGACTGCTGATAAAAGGACTACATATCATTGTGGAATGCATCAGGCTAGAGTGCTCGCAAATGTGTATTTCTGGAATAGGCTTTATAGGAAACTAAATTTATTCAAACGCTTTAATTTTTATATGCCTGATAATTGGGCATTAGAAATAATAAACAAAACTGAGCTTGACCTACTAAAAGCTCTAAGTAAAAAATAATTGAACTGGAGGAAAGAATTATGAGGAATCAAAAAAATGTTAATGAATTGATTACAGTAAAGGAGAAGGACGCAAGAGAATTAACCGATACGATAGTTGAGGTGGAAGCCAGCAAGGAATTATATGAAGTGGCAATTCATCAGGCGAATTATTCCCCACAGGCATTCAGGGAGCTTCTTAATCATTATATGAGTGTATTAAAAAAGCATAAGGCTATTTGGAAAAGTATGCTTGTTAAATATGTTGGTGAGGAAAATGCATTGTTTTATAGGGATATGTATCGCTTTGATGTATACAAAAAGGTTATTTTCTTACCAGAGAATGAGGGATGTGAATTATGCGGGAATTAAGTAACACAACAAGAGATGTTTCATGGTGTGGTGTGGGTAATACCTCATGTAAAGCAATGAATGATGGTATAACGCTTAAATTAATCCCTGAGGAAGAGCAAATATTTGAATTCATGTTATATCAATTCAGAGGAATGCAAATTGCAATTAACCAATTTGTTGAAACTAACTTGGAATATAATGAAGATCATTATAGACGCTTAGTGGATACATACATAGAAAAATACAAAAGCGTAACTGACTATATTGTCTCCTTGCTTGAATTAAGGGATTATAAGGATGTTGCATATCAGAACTTTAAATATAAGTATACAAAGGGCTATATCAATATATTCCTGTAAATAAAAACCTTGTTGCTTGCACAATAAGAGAAATATGATTATATCTTTAAGGTAAAAGAACAGAACTTCACAGAAGAGGTCTGTTCTTTTTTGTAATTGTGCATTATAGTCATAATACACAATTACAAAAAAGCGTAGATTTGTTTGTCTAAGTAAAATTGTTAATAACTTGCTTTAAGTCAAGATGTATATGGAAAGGTTGTGTACATTATCAAGAACATTGTTGGAGAAATAAGTGCTAGACTATAAGTATAGGTCAGAAAAGTTTTGACCTAGTTTATGCATAAATCAAAGGAATAGCTAGCTCTCCTTATTTAGATAAAGGAGGTCAGAAAATGGCTTGTTATTATTGTTCTTATGAATGCCAAGGTACTTGTGAAGCATATTGTGCTTTAATTTGTACAGGAAGCTGTACTGGGACATGCTCTAGCTCTTGTGGCTCAGAATGCTCACAGACATGCTCAACAGTATGTTGGGGAGCATGTACTGGAACATGCTCTAGTTCTTGTGGTGCAGAATGCTCACAGACATGTTCCACAGTATGTTGGGGAGCATGTACTGGAACATGCTCTGGTACCTGTACAGATAGCTGTGGTCAGGAATGTTCACAGTCGTGTTCCACAGTATGTTGGGGAGCGTGTACTGGCACGTGCTCTAGCTCTTGTGGTGCAGAATGCTCGCAGACCTGCTCTACAGTATGTTGGGGAGCATGTACTGGAACATGCTCAAGCTCATGTGGAGCGGAGTGTTCTCAAACGTGTTCTACAGCATGTTATGGGACGTGCACAGGCACATGCTCAGATGCCTGTGGAGCTGAATGCTCACAGACGTGTTCTACAGTATGCTGGGGAGCATGTACAGGCACGTGCTCAGATGCCTGTGGAGCTGAGTGCTCCCAAACGTGTTCTACAGTATGCTATGGGGCTTGCACAGGCACATGCTCAGATGCCTGTGGAGCTGAGTGTTCGCAGACCTGTTCTACAGTATGCTGGGGAGCATGTACAGGCACGTGCTCAGATACCTGTGGAGCTGAGTGCTCGCAGACCTGTTCAACTGCTTGCTATGGAGAATGCTTTGGTACTTGCTCTGGTACTTGTACAGCAGCATGTGGTGGTGATTGCTCAACGACTTGTACTGTTGCTTGTGGTGGTGATTGCTCAACAACCTGTACAGGCGGGTGTGGTAGTACTTGTACAGATTCATGTGGAGCAGAGTGCTCGCAGACCTGTTCAACAGAATGCTATGGAGCTTGTACAGGCACGTGCTCAGATGCCTGTGGAGCTGAGTGCTCGCAGACCTGTTCAACTGCTTGCTATGGAGAATGCTTTGGTACTTGCTCTGGTACTTGTACAGCAGCATGTGGTGGTGATTGCTCAACGACTTGTACTGTTGCTTGTGGCGGTGATTGCTCAACAAATTGTACAATTGCTTGTGGCGGTGATTGCTCAACGACCTGTACTGTTGCTTGTGG
>QKEK01000024.1 GCA_003251775.1 Clostridia bacterium
AGAATATCTAAACTAAAAAGACAAAAGAAAGTATTAAAAGAAGAAATAGCTACATTGGAAAGTAATTTAGAATCCACAGAACAGGCTTTGGATTGGGAATTATATGGACAATATGATTTATAGTAGAGGAGAATGATTAAATGAGTAAACATGATAAAATTTATGGTAATAGAATAAAAAGGTTAAAAGATTTACCGTATGGACAAGATGAGTTAAAATTTAGTGAAGAATTTCATAAAATGCCCGTCAATGATTGGGAACTAATTGTATTTGGTGGTAAAGTTAATTCTAGTTGGGGAATACCTGCTGATAGTTTGTCAGAAAGAGAAAAAGATATTGTAGCAAGTGTTATACAGTGGTTAGGAACACCAGTAGGTAAGAGTTTTCTAAAAGATTGTAGCTTTGAGAAGGTTGTATAATATGTATGGTAGATGTGAAATCTGTGGAGCTTTACATGGTACAGTTGATGGTAGACTTTGGTATGAAGGTTGTGAACACATTAAACAGCAAGTACATATAATGATAAGTAAAAGAAAATGTTCTACTTGTACAACGAATGATGGACAAGATTGTAGAAACTGTAAATGGAATTTAGAGGCTAGTAAGACACCTTTAGTAGATAATTGGAGGGAATAGTGTATGAACTGTAATAGTTGTATTAAAAAAGTAGATTGTGTAATATACAATCAGTTTAAAGACAAGTTATCAACAGAATGGTCTCTTGAGAATAATTTCTGTAATAAATATCAAGGTGTTTTAGTAGATGATTCCTTTGATGATTTATTAGATGAGTTAGAAACAGCTCATAGGGTTGGCGATGAGTTAATTGAAGAGAAACAATCATTAGAAGAGAGTATTGATGACTATAAAGATATAATTAAAGAATTAAGAAAAGAGAATGAAGAATTAAATGATTATATATTTCTATTAAAAGTAGATATAGAAAGATTAGAAGATGAAATGAGGTGTACAGAATGATAACAGTTAAAGCAATTAAATGTCTACAATGTGATGACATAATTTATTCAAGAGCAAACCATGACTACAGAAGTTGCTCATGCAGAGGTGTATCTGTAGATTGTGGTCATCATATTCAAGATATAAAGAATAATAATATAATGAGGGTTGTAGGAAGTAACTATAAAATAATTGAAATAACTTTAGACATCCCTATTGACAAAGCTCCTAAGATACTATATGATGATTGGAATAACAGAGTAAATAAATATGGGAGGATTGCAGGATGAGTAATTACACAGATAAGCATTATGATTTTACATATAAGTTAAGTAAAGAGGAGATTAAAAAAGGTGAGATAAAATTAGACCCTTACAAAGTATCTTCAGTGTGGAAATTGGGTGAGAGGGATAATAATTCAGGTATTCTTTTTCATATACTAAAAACAATCACAAGATTTGGTTTAAAAAATGATGAGGAAAGAGAGATTCAAGCTATCATTAAACAAGCTGAGAATCTTAGAAGGTTTATTAAAAAAGTTAATGTTATTGATGTTACAGAGCCTCAAGGATTTAAGAATATGGAAGAAGATACAACAACTATATTAAGGTTGCCAAATGGTCATAAATTATTAGATGCTGACACTTTTGAGGAGTTTTTAAAAATGAATAAGATAAAAAGAGGTGATGAACAAACAAGATGCGATGGATGTGAATTTTTTAATAATGAATTTGAAGATAGATGTGAAATACCTAGTAAGTTTTTAAACGCTAATACATCTGCTACTTGTTATTACATAAAGGACACCGATGAATAAAATAGAATTATATTTATTAGGAGTCCTTACAGGATTAGGTTTATTAACAGCTATAATATTATACCAAGGAAATGAAGAAGCTCTACCATACAGAGAAGTTAAGACTGCAAGTATGAGTAATTCTCCTAAGTATGTAAGTAATGAACCTTGGGAAGAACTACCATACATAAGATTAGAAACTGATAGAGTTGAGAAGTTGTTTAATAAGTATGATGTGCCATATGAGTTTAGGGATTATACACGTAGTCTATGTGATATATATGATATTGACCCTTTAGTGTTCATATCCATGATACAGCTAGAGTCCCTCTGGCAAAAACATCCTCATTACAATACTGTAATTGATTATAGAATGTATGGAGATAAAAAACAATATACTGATTTAGGTCTAGCACAATTAAGTACAAGATATGAGGGTTATTTTAAAGAAAGGTTCTTTAATCCAAGAGTTATTATGGATTTGGGATATATTAGAGAAAAGTGGGATATAACTGATGATTATATTAGCTTACAAGTTGGTGCTAATTATTTAAGTTATTTATATAAATATTTTGGTAATTATGAAGAGGCTTTAATGGCATATAATACAGGTAAAGGTAATGTAATTAGGGGTAAAATACCTAAGATAACTGTACAATATGCTGTAGCTATTATGGGTAATTACTTGGATAGAGATACAAAAGGGGAGGAGATATAAGGTGATTATTAAAGAATTAAGGATGGCTATTTTAGAGCTTAATCCTCAAGTACAGTTTATTCATAATAAAGATGAATATATTATTGGTTATGACATAGCAGAGGAAAAAATATTATATAAATTCCCTGTGTTTCAAGGATGTACAAATGGATAATAAAAAGGTATTAGAAAGTTTAAAAAATGAACGAAAACATATAGCAGAGTTTAGTGTTTTTGGAGATAATAATTGGAAATCTATGGATGAGCAAATAAGAGTATTAACTCATTATATAAACACAGGTTATATACCAAATGATTACAATGATTCTTATGAATTAGTTACAGACCTTGTTAATTATCTCAGAGGTGATGATATGAGTTATATTGAGTTTATGGATTGGGAGGAAGATTAGTGGGTTTTACAACATTAGAGGTTTCAGGAATTAACTCATCTATTAAATGGATGAGAAATCCCACAGAATCTGAAGGAGATAACTTTGGAGAATCTGATAAAAAATTAGCTAAGACATTATCTTCAGCTAAAGCAGGTTCAGGACATGATTGTTTCCTTAAAGGTATAATTGTGCATGTAGAGATAGAAGCAACCCATGACTCTATTTTACAATGGTATAGATATCATTTTAGGGATACAGTGTCTAGTACAAGTAAGATGTATACATTGTTGAAGCAGGATGTAAAATCTAAATGTTCTCCTTATGTTTATCAAGGTACTATAGATTTAATCAATGACCTAATATCTTTGTATGATAAATGTGAAACAGATGAAGAAGTTAGGGCTAGATTTAACAGTAGTAAATTCTTGTATGATTGGATAAATAAAACACCAACAAATAAAAAAGAACTCTTTGAATGTATTGTACATAATGTTCCTCTAGGGTATAAGTTAAAAATGGGGGAAGTGACTAATTATCTACAGTTAAAAACAATGTATAATCAAAGAAAGAATCATAAGATGTCATTTTGGAATACAGAATTTGTTAATTGGATTAAATCTCTTCCTCATAGTTGGTTAATTACAGGATGAAAACGTGTGTAGGTTCTAAGGAGACTGATGTAAGATTGAAAGATTTTAAACATCCTTGGAATATATTAAAGAAAACACTTGACAAAAAAGAAAAAGTGTGTATAATAGTAGAGAGTGAGGTGACAGATGGAAGAGAAAAAACAAAGTAGTACAGCAGAAGAAGTTTTAGGTTTTATTTTAAGTATACCGGCAGGAATATATCATGCTTTTGTATTTTCAGTATTATGGCAATGGTTTATAGCAACAATCTTTAACTTACCTATTATAGGTGTTGCTGAAGCATACGCTTTATTACTGGTAGTTGGTTTTTTAAAGTTTACTATAGGAATTAAACAAGATGAAATTTCTAATATGAAAAGAGTTGTTGTATCCGTTGTTTTTAGTAGTGTAGCTTGGGGAATGGGAGCTATAATAAATCAGTTTATTTAAAGGGGAAAACGTGGAAATAATTAAAGATTTTGTCCCATACAAAATGGGAAAAGTAGACAAGTTTGATGTAGAGGAATTCATCAATAAAGAATTAAGAGATGTAATGAATATCATGGGTGAATATAGACTTCCTTATTTACACTGTGCTCAAGTAGGAATTGATAAAAATATTGCAATTATGAATAGAAATGATAAATGGTTTTTTCTATGTAATCCAAGATTTACACCAGCTAGAAAATCCAAACCAAAAACTATTCAGGAAGCTAGTTTCTCTCATATAATTCAAGAGCCTCCAAAGATTCTGACAACAGTGTTTAAAACAGAAAGACACATGATAGTTAGAGGTATGTATGAAACATATACAGAAGGTGGGCAGTTAGTTCCTGATTCAGACAAGTTTGAATATGCTGATGCAGTAATTATCCAAGCTTTATCTGACATAAGTGCAGGAAAATCTATAACAAGATTTCCAATGTATATAGTGGAAGATACAGATGAAAACACAAAATGAGATTAAACTAGAAGAATTAAGACACGAGTTTAATACAGTAGTTAAAGAGATAAGGAAACATAAACTCACTGTCAACGCATTAGAATCATATAAGGAAACTCTCAGAATTAAGATAGATGAGGAGTATAACAAGTGTAAGGAGTAAAACATTCTATGGAATTAACAGATTTATTACATGATTATGGCATAGAATATATAACTTCAGGACAAGACTCTAGTAAGAATTATGTTAATATACATTGTACTGTTGGATGTATCTCTAACGATACTTTTAAAAGGGGTATCAGAAGAGATATGTCTTACTCAACTTGTTGGGTATGTGGGCAACACCTTAATGCATTTAATACAGCTAAAAATTTAGGAATTCCTTGGAAACTTTGGAAATCAGTTATGGATTTACAACAAGGTATTGATGATGAAGATTTACCTTTGTTTCCTGATGAGAATATAGAAGTTCCAGGGAGTCCTTTTTTAGCTAAAGAACATAAAGATTATTTATTCAGTAGAGGATTAGATTGGAAATTCTTACAAAAGTATTGGAATATTAAAGGAACTCTTTGGGATGATAATTGGTTAAATAGAAATAGAATTATAGTTCCTATTGAATATGAAGGTTCTACTATTAGCTATTTAATGAGAAGTTTTGAGAAGAATCCTAAGAATAGAAGATATATGATGTGTGCTCCTGAGAATGAAAGTTTTCATCATAAGCATACATTTTTTAATATAGATAATGCTGTTGGTAATAAGGTGATTATAGTTGAAGGTGTGTTTGACTTATTTAAGTTAGTTCAGGCTAGTGGTAATTTTAATATTATAGCTTCTTATGGTACGGACATAACTCCATATCAACTAAGTTTGTTGAAAGAAACATATGATGAAGTTATAGTATTATATGATAATGAAAAACTAGCTCAGGAAAAAGCACA
>QKEK01000045.1 GCA_003251775.1 Clostridia bacterium
GAAATTGACAAGTGTCGCTTTAGCTACCGTAATTAACCCTCGAGAAACCTCATGAAAAAACTCCGATAGACGCTTTACAGCTATCAAGCCTACAACTGACAAATAAACAGCAACTGCTTTCAACTGGCTTCCATATTCAATCTTGGTGCTAAACCTAGTGCACGTCTATGCTCTATGAAAACAGTAACAATTTTTAGATCAACCGTCCAATCCGAAACGTAGGCTTCTCCTTTTGCAACATCCGAAACAATAACATGCTCAGCTTTTCCTGTAGCGACTAATTCGCTAAGATTTTTAGGAATATTAAGTCTATTACCCTTGTGCCCATGTTGACCGCCTTGTTTTTTATCACTCTTTTCTCTGTTGTTTGGTATTCTAGAAAACCATTGCTACTTGGTGGTTTTGACATATTTGATGAATCCTTACTAAGTTGTGATTTTAGATGTTCTATTTCTTTTTTCTGTTTCTCGATTGTCGCACGCAAAGGTGCAGTTGCTTTAGCAACTGCTTCTTCAATAGCTTTGTTAATTCGTTCTTCTAATGTGGTTTCAAGATTTTCAATACGATTTCTTAATCTTGAATTTTCTGAACGAATTTCACTATTCTCTGCCTTAAGCCGTGTATTCTCTTTTCGTAATCGCTCATTCTCAAGCGTTAATTCTTCTATATGGCGAATTATATTTCCATTTGTTCTTTTCATGTTTTATATATAGGTATTTTTAGGAAAATATTATACTTTCCCGCTGGACAGTAACTTAACCTTAATTGCTAAAGTAAAACCGCCCCTATAGCTCATGGGCGTGGATTTTACTTTAGCAATTGAGGCTAGGTTATCTCTAGATAACTAAAACTAATTCTTTAGTTGCACCTCAGAAATTGCTATGATATAATATGATAAAGCTTTTATACGAAGGGTAATAATTATGAAGCAACATAATTCACGCAAGATTGAAACTGGAATTTTTATCTTTATAATATACCTCCTGATACTATTTTCAATAATTTTATCAAGCATATTGTTTAGTAATAAATATGAAAAAACATTAATTCATGCATATGGGGTTAGAGTAGAATCCATTGCAAAATCAGTTGCAATGAATATATCTATTTTTCCTTCAAGAATTGAAGAATTATATAAAATGAGTATCGAAGACTCCAGAAATACTGAAGATACTAAACTTTTTAAGGAAATTGTAAATCCCTATCTAACTGATGATATTGAATATATTTATTTTGAAGTATATTTACCAATGGATAAGGTTAAATACTTTGTTACTGATATTGAGTCAGATGACTATGGAGTACCTACTAATACACCTTTACGATACTTCTATGTATATACAAGTGAGGATGAAACTGACTATACTGATAAAATGCGTTTTGATGTCTATAACAGCACTCGACAAATCGCCTATGAAACTGAAGGTCCTGTTCATATGTATTTTGAAAATAGTCTATGGGGACGATACATCACTGGCTATGCACCTTATTTTGACGATAATGGACAGTTTATTGGCTTATTAGGTGTTGATGTAAATGCAGATACACTATATTATACCATACAGAATCAAAAGCTTGGACTTTTTGTTATAATATCAATTCTTGCATTAGCACTTGCAATAATAATGTATCATTTATATAATTCATTAAACAAGGCTCCTTATACTGATGAACTGACTCAATTTCATAATTCAAACTATATTCATCCAGTTGTTAATAAAATGCTTAATAAGGATCATTCAAACCAGTTCATAGGATGTATATTAATGAATATTGATGGATTTAAAGAAATTAATAGAGAGTATGGATACCGATTTGGAGATTTGGTTTTGGTTGAAACTGCTTCATTAATTAAAAACTTAAGTAAGGGTAATAAGGAAATTGTATTTATTCGAACAAAAGATGATGAGTTTTTAATTTTGTTTACTTACAATAATAACATATCACCTTTAAACGTTTATGTTAAACCTCTATACGAATTATTAAAAGATTATATAATAGTGGACTCAATACCAATTCTAGTTTCAATGACAAGCTCCGTTGTTCTATTTGAAAAGAATTTAATTACTGTGGACAAGCTCCTTGAATATTCTAATTATGCAATGGCAAAAGCAAAAGAAAGTAATAGAGGTAGATGGGAAGTTTTTGACCATAATAGATTCACTCAGTTTGAGTTACGAAAGGATAGATTAAAGGCCATTCCAACAATACTTGAAAAAAATCTACTCTACCCCGTTTTCCAACCTATTGTTGATGCTAAAACAGGTAGTATTTTTGGTTATGAAGCCTTATCTCGTTGTGTTCACAATTTATATATAAATAACATCCAAAGTCTCGTTATGGATGCAACATCAATTGGTCAGCAAAATTCCCTTGAAAAGCTAATGTTTAAGAATATTATAGATTATTATCAAGCCTATTCTCATACCCTTCCTAATATAAAGCTTTTTATTAATGAAAGTGCAAGGAATTTCTTTTCAAGAAGTGAGTATAAAGAACTGTTCAGTCGTATAGATACTGATAATATTGTTATAGAAATTACCGAATACGAGGAAATTGACTACTCTGAAATAATGAATAAGATTCGTGCATTAAGAAGTCTATCATGTAGGGTAGCATTAGATGATTTTGGAGTAGGTTACTCTAATATATATACACTATTATCTGTTACTCCAGATATAATAAAGCTGGATTCATCATTAATAAGAGATATTGATAAGGATAAACAAAAGCTTAAGATGGTAGGATATATAATATCTTACGCCAAAGACGTTGATATAAAGGTATTGGCAGAGGCAATTGAAACTTCTGAAGAGCTTGAATGTCTTCTGTCTCTTAATGTCGACTACCTACAAGGCTACTTTCTTGGAAGACCAGATTTTAGATTCAAGGAGATAAGTGAAGAAGCTCGTAATATAATATTAAATCAAAATTCTAAGCAAGACTATAGTTGTTCAAGAAATTTGATGTCTTTAAACTCATCACAGCAGTAGTACCACAAAGCATCTACCTCTATGTAATAACATCATCTTCTGTTAATACAGAATTCTCAAGTATCTTATCTGTTTTGTTAAAATAGTATTTTTAAATATATTAATCTATTTACTCTATATCCTCTAAATTACATATTACCCTAAAACTAAAGATGTAGTAATCTCCATAATGGTTAAGTATACATTTTATACTAAAAACCGCAATATCACTTGATTTACAAACCATATATCAGTGGTATGAAACTTTAACTTATTTATGTATGCTCACATTATATATAGTATTTTCTTCGGCAATTTGATTTAAGTTTGCATTTACTAAATAAAACAAGTATATTAGATAATCGAGTAGGGGGTAAATAATTATTTTATTTACCGTCCTCTCACACCACCGTACATACGGTTCCGTATACAGCGGTTCATTAAGAATTAGTTACTTGCTTGTATCTTTTAGTAAAACCTAAGAATCCTATGTTCTCTAAAATCCTATGTTGTAAAAGAATTTGTTTGTAAAGGTTCTATCAAGTACTGTACTATTGGATATTCTCAAGTAGCCTTTTCTAGTATTCGCCCATTCCCATGCTTTATAGTTATCAAAACCTAGCTGACTAAATTGTCATGCTTGGTTTTGATTTTCTTCCATTGTTTCCAATATCACATGCGAAGTCTTCGCCTAGTCCATTCATCAATTTCTTTGCACATATGTTTCATATTAGCTAATCTAAAATAGCTGACCAATCCTGTTATTACTTGGAGTAATTTTAGGATTCTATACTCCATACTCCATGCATTGCTCCTTGATGTAATTTATTTTACTTTATCCTTTACTTTCTTAACCGATTTGGGGTGAATTATTATCCCAATATCTGCATTCTGCAAATAGAATGAATATCCTAGAATTTTTCTTTTCTAGGGTCTATCTACTGCACTCTTTTCCTTATTAACTTTTAGCTTTAGCTCCTCTTCAATAAAGGTTGTGATGCTTTCCATACTCTATTTGCAGCTTTCTTGCTTTTGACATATAATTGATTATCATCAGCGTATCTAAAAAATTTATGGTTTCGTCTTTCCAATTCTTTATCTAGTTCATTAAGCATTATATTACTTAATAACTCACTTAATGGTCCACCTTGAGGACATCCTCTGTCATTTTCTACTTTCACACCATTTATCATTACTCCTGAGTTCAGATATGCTCTTATTAGTTTTAATACACTCTTGTCCTTCACTTCTCTTGCAAGTAAAGCCATAAGCTTATCATGATTTACAGTATCAATATATTTAGCTAAATCAATATCAACTACCCATTTATAGCCTGAATTCATATATTCTTGTGCAATAGCTCGTTGTATCATTCTAACGACTACTGTAGGTATACCTAGAAGTCTTACTCCTCCGTCAGACTTTGGGTATTTCTACCTGCATTACTGGTTTTAGCATATATCTGCCTTCCAATAAATTCTTACAAAGGGCTTCACCATTTCCTTTAAGATATGTTAGAATTTCATCTACTTTCATCCCATCAATTCCATGGCTTCCTTTGTTTCTTACTACTCTCTGATATGCTACATTCATATTAGTTCTAGCAAGAATTTTCTCCATAAGGTTATTGGCATACTCACTTTCCACGTTTCTCCCATTCTCTAACGCCTCAGAAATACTCAGCACTTTCTCATTATCTCCAGTTTCCAACCTTACTTCCTGAGAGTAGCCTCCATATGAAGTTGTCTGTTTTCTTTGTATTTCTATAGAGTTCTTCAAATTTTCAAAACCTCCTAATGTTCAGTCCTTCCTGTTATATCCATGACTATTACAGTACTATGACCTCTGTTGACTTCTGATAGTTCAGCCATACATCACTGTATGGGTTGTTGTTTCAAAGTTCATTTCCACAGCGTATCTATCAGACCTCCCCAGTTAAGAACGATAACCTTCCTCTCATATATCTGCCACATTTATACCTCAGGGTTCGTGTGGTATTGGACTTTGTGTTGTTGTGCACACTCATCCACCCTGTAACTGCCTTATATGTGATTTCTGTTCGTCAGACCGAGAGTTTGCTTTAGACTTCCTTCAGATTTCACCTCACGGTGGGCACCCTTGTCATCAGCTAACAGTTCATACCACAAAGGCTGTAACGGACTTTCACCGTCAAGTTATCGCCCATGCTGGGCAAACTGCAAACAGCCCTGTATGGGATAACCATACAGGGCTGATATAAATCTGGCGGCGACCTACTTTCCCAGGTCGTTTCCAACCAAGTATCATCGGCACTCAGGAGCTTAACTTCTGTGTTCGGTATGGGAACAGGTGTGGCCTCCT
>QKEK01000186.1 GCA_003251775.1 Clostridia bacterium
ATTGAGCTCTCGTTCCTAACAAACGGCTTATCAAATACTGAGTTTAGGAAAATAGCTCTCTTTTCTCCCTCAATCAAAAACTGCACCTTATTTACGCCATCTAATTCTGTATATGTGTTAACGATAGAATCCAGAGTAATAAGCTCTCCTGCTGAACCACTGTTATTACCGCTAATAAATTCTTCTGTCAAATCAAGTACACATGTCCCATTCTCTATTCTACCTGAAAGTAATTTTGCTGATTTGGGTATCATTGATACCAATTCCTTATCAGGAGTGTTTTTTAATAGCTCAAAAATATATTGTATATCTTTTACTTTATCGTTGTCAACTGTATATTCGTATCCAATAACTCCTACTGCCATTTTATCACCATAATAAACAATCAATTTGCTACTCTCTGAAGTCCCCTTACTAGTCTCAGTAGTTTGCTTGCTACTCTCTGGAGTTTGCTTTGTGTCTAGCTGCCTTTGTGATTCATTATTGGCTTTATCAGTAGCCTTATTTTCCTGACTTAAATTAGTATTTTCTAAATTATTAACCTTATTTTCGTCTTTATTATTTCCATCTTTTAGTTCAAGAGTTTGAGATTCTTCATTTGATAGCCTTTGCTCATCATTTATAAAATATGACTGTACTACTTTAAAGGTTTTTACTGTATCGGAAATAATATGCTTTACATTTCCCTCAGCAATATAATACCCTAACATTACTCCAAGTATAAATAATAGAAAAACTAAGCCCGCCTTTTTCATTAAACTACTCCATTTATTTTAAACCATTGTGCTATATTAATGTACACAGGTATATGCTACACCAACATATATCTATGCACTTAAATCTCCTAAGTAAATTGTACAATAATTAGATACAGTATTTCAATGAAATTTTCTATTTTTAATAAATTTCTAATATGATAGTAAGCAATTCAGCCCCCATCAACAAATAGTTTCAAAATTAAAGTATATAATTTTTATTAAAAAGTGCCAAATAAGCTGAGAGACAGCATAAACACAACGGATACTGGTAACTATTCAGACAATAATTTTATATATGCTTTACTGTTGCTTTTAAGCACTTATATGAGGACTTGAGACTTATTTGTTTATGTAGCAAGGCTTCATATAATTGCTTAAAAGCTAACTTCATACCCATAGCATTTTTTCATAAAATGACGAGCAAATTGAATGTTTGAATAAAAATGAATATGTGCATACGCTGCAAGAACATTTTTATATTTATAGCCACAGCTCCAGCTTTTTTTAGTATTTGCAGCCTTGCTTACCTGATAGACTCGCTCAATCTCAGCATTCATATCTATATTTGAGTGATGAAATTCATGTGCTTTAAGTGAGATTTCTTTTTCCATATAATCAACATTAACATATCCAAAGCGTTGAAGCTTTTTTGTCATAAAGCTTTTCCCTGGAAAAACTCCAGCCATATTATAGCAACAGCCATCAAGAGTCTTTATTTCCTCACAAAGATACATAAGTCCCCCACATTCCGCATATATAGGCATATCACTCTCAGCGGCAGATTTTATGTTCTCTAGCATCTTTTTGTTTTCTGACAATTCTTTTGCAAACACCTCGGGAAAACCACCACCAAGCATAATTCCAGATATATTATCTGGAAGAGCGGCATCCTTAAGAGGGCTGAAGTATATAATCTCAGCTCCCATTTCCTCAAGCAGGTCAATATTATCCTGATAATAAAAATTAAAAGCCTTATCCATTGCTATCGCAATTCGTAGTGTCGAGTTTTTTTGTGGTACTCTATTTGTATCTATTAAAGGCATATCAACAAGAGGGAAAAGCTCAGGCTTTTGGTAGACCAGTTCACCAGAGTTTCTGGCGATATCAAGCAACGAAGGAATATCAAAGGAATGCTCAATTTGTTCAACCAACAGCTCAAGCCTTTTATCAAGCACATCAAGCTCCTCTGCTGGCACCAAGCCTAAATGCCGACTTTCTAGGGCATACTCACATTTTTGAGGTAGGTATCCGCAGACCTTAATTTTGCAATGCTCCTCAACTATTTTTTTAAGATGAAGATACAAGGCTTCTGAATTAACATTGTTAAGTATAACGCCCTCAACCCTTAAATCTGAGTGAAAATCCATGAAGCCCTTAATCACGGCTGCAATGCTTAGCGACATACCCTTGGCATTGACAACAAGAATTATCGGTACATCAAGAAGAACAGATACATGAGCTGTGCTCCCAGTAATGCTATTACCTCCAAGTCCGTCATATAGTCCCATTACCCCCTCTATCACCGAGATATCAGCCTTAGCATTACTCTTTTCATAAAGATATTTAACCACATCTCCCTCAAGCAAAAAGCTATCTAGATTTCTGGAGGCATTGCCAGTAACATGCTTATGAAACATCGGGTCAATATAATCTGGCCCTACCTTATAGGACTGCACCTTTAAGCCCCTTATAACAAGTGCTTTTAATAATCCCATAGTAACAGTTGTCTTTCCACACCCGCTATTTGTAGCTGCTATGATAATGCCTGGTCTTTTCACGCTTTTTTGCCTCCTTTATAGCATACTTCATTTAGGTTTGCCTCATATGTGCTATTATTTGTTTATTATATAGCGTTCACACGATCAATTATAATGTCTGCAATCCTTGAATCATCTCCTATGTGCTTTGCCATAAGTATTTCAATATTGGGGTATTTTTTCTTAATAGCCTCTAATTCATTTGGAATATCCTCTGTAACATGTACACCATCGAATAAAAACATGGGCATTACCTTAATTATGATTGCTCCCATTTCAACAAGCTTATTAATACCTACCTCTAGATTTTGCTCTGAGAATTGCAGATAAGCAGAGGCGATTAATCTTCTACCTGTTTTTTCAATAACCTTATTAGTCAATGAGTCTAATATCCTTTCAGTTTCAACCTTTTTACTCCCATGAGCTAATATTAATATTCCTTCCATATTCAACTTCCTTTCATTTTTGCTTTTATTCTCTTTAAATTACTCTTTATAGCCTTTATAGTCTCACCTATATCCTCTTCACTATGTGCTTCTGACACAAACATAGCCTCATAACGGCTTGGTGCTAAGTAAATACCATCCTCAAGCATATATTTAAAGTATTGATTAAACACCACTGCGTCTGAGCTTGAGGCAGATTCAAAATCAACAACCTTCTTGTTTGTAAAAAACGGATTTAGCAATGAGCCTACACAATTCACCACAAGAGGTATGTCATATTCCCCTGCCGCCTCTATGAATGCATTCTCCAGCTGTTTCGCCTTTGCGTTTAAGGAGTCATAAATCTTCGGATTATTCTTTAGTACTCTTAACGTAGCTATACCAGCCGCCATTGCTACTGGATTACCTGATAGCGTACCAGCCTGATATACTGGTCCCACGGGTGAAATCAAGTCCATAATTCTTTTACTTCCACCATATGCACCAACAGGCATCCCTCCACCAATTATCTTACCAAAAACTGATAAATCGGGGGTTATGTTAAAATATCCCTGTGCCCCGCTATAACCTAATCTAAAACCAGTGATAACCTCATCAAAAATCAGTAACGCACCATATTGTGCCGTCAATTCACGTAACCCTTTTAAAAAGCCTTCTTGCGGAGGTACAACTCCCATATTGCCAACAACAGGCTCAATAATCACTGCTGCTATCTCTTCTCCACATGCCTTAAATATACCCTCTACCTGATCAATTTTATTATAGGTGGCAGTTAAGGTGTTTTTCGCATAGTCCTTTGGAACGCCAGAGCTATCAGGCTCTCCAAAGGTCAAGGCTCCCGAGCCTGCTTTAACCAGTAGTCCATCTGAATGCCCATGATAGCACCCCTCAAACTTCAGAATTTTATCCCTCCCTGTAAATCCACGTGCTAGTCTTATAGCACTCATTACGGCTTCTGTTCCAGAGCTGACCATTCTAACCTTCTCAACTGATGGCACTGCTTCACAAATCATCTCTGCAAGTACCACCTCCCTTTCTGTAGGTGCTCCGAAGCTTGTCCCCTCCTGTGCAGCAATAGTAATCTCTTCTATAATCTCCTCACGTGCGTGTCCCAAAATCATAGGTCCCCATGAACAAATATAATCTATATACTTATTTCCATCTACATCGTAGACACAAGCTCCTTTTGCACGCTTAATAAATGGTGGTGTCATACCAACCGCTCTAAATGCTCTAACAGGGCTGTTCACCCCTCCTGGAATTACTTCTAATGCACGTTCAAATAAGTCCCTTGAAATTCTAGTCTCCATATGGTCACCTTCCCTTAACTTAATCCCTTAGCTCTTCTTATCTCGTAAAAATTCCTTTGCTCTTCTTGCCTCTCTTAACTCATTTGCTCATCTTGCCTCTCTTAACTCATTTGCTCTTCTTGCCTCATCTTAATTCCTTTAATCCATAAGCCTCTTCCCTAAGCCATCTAGCAATATCCTTTGAATAATAAGTAATAATAATATCTGCTCCTGCTCTCTTCATTGAAATAACACATTCCATAACTGCTTTTTTCTCATCAAGCCAACCTTTTTCAACTGCAGCCTTAATCATTGCATACTCACCACTTACATGATATGCGGCTATTGGTATATAAAAATGGTGATCTATTTCATTTATAATATCCAGATAAGAAAGTGCAGGCTTAACCATAATAATATCTGCTCCCTCTTCTATATCAAGCTCAACCTCTCTAATGGCTTCCTTCTTATTACAGTAGTCCATCTGATATGTCTTTCTATCTCCAAATGAAGGTGCAGATTGTGCCGCCTCTCTAAATGGAGAATAGAATGAGGAGGCATACTTTGCACTATATGACATAATAGCAACATCCGTATATCCATGTTTATCCATACCATTTCGGATAGCTTTAACCCTACCGTCCATCATATCTGAGGGTGCAATTATATCAGCTCCTGCTCTAGCATAGCTAATAGCTGACTTTACTAGCAGCTCAACCGTCTCATCATTTAAAATCTTATTATCCTTTATAACACCACAATGACCATGGCTGGTATACTCACACAAACATACATCAGCAGCTACCAGTAATTCTGGATGCCTTTCCTTTACCGCCTTAATTGCTCTTTGAATTAATCCATCAGGGTTATAACACTCTGAACCTGATAAATCCTTTTTATTGGTTACACCAAACAAAAGAATCGCTGGTATCCCTAATTGTATAACCTCATCTAGTTCTATAAGCAGCGTATCTATTGAAAAATGGTATACACCAGGCATAGAAGAAATCTCATTAACAACACCTTTTCCCTCAACCACAAAAAGTGGATAAATAAGATTCTCGGCTGTAAGTCTTGTTTCTCTTACTAACGCCCGCATACCATCATTCACTCTTAATCTACGTGGTCTCTTTACCATTTCTCCACCCCTTTTTAATACTCTAAAAACAATAATCTTCCTAAGCTACCCGTTATCTCTAATAGCATCGCCTCGCCAGCTTAGGCATCCTATTCCTTATCATACAGCTTTTTAACAAGTCCGTCTATAGTGTATTCATCTGCAATTCGACTCACCATAATTCCTTGTTCTTGTGCCGTTTTTGCCGTCACCTTGCCAATACATACAACTTCAATCCCCTTAAGTAACTGCATCCCTTCACTGCCTATAGCTTTAACAAAATTAATAACAGTTGACGAGCTGGTAAAGGTTATAAAGTTTATACTTCCTTCCTCAAGTAGCTTAACTATTTCTTGCTTGTTTTGTGCATCAATTTCAGTTTTGTAAACCACTATATCATTAACTAATATTCCTTTATTTATAAGCCCACTGTAGAGCTCCTTGCTAGCAATATCTGCTCTTGCCATTAGAACCCTTTCACCCTTAGAAACGTGCTTTAGCATTAGCTCTAATAGTGCCTCAGTAGTATAACTTTCAGGCATTAAGTCAACAGTTAGCCCTAATTCATTTAAGGCTTCAGCTGTTGAAGCCCCAACTGCACATATTTTAATATTTACCAAAGTACGAATATCAAGCTTCTTCTGCCTCATCCTATTAAAAAAAGCTTTGACTCCATTTACGCTTGTGAAGGCTACCCAGCTATAATTCTTAATGCCATTAAGTGCATTATCGAAGCTTTCATAATCCTCTGGCTCTGCAATCTTTATTGTAGGAAACTCTATAGCTTCCCCTCCTAATTCCTCTATCCTTGCTATAAGCTGACTTGCTTGTTCCCTTGCACGGGTTACTAATACTCGTTTGCCTCCTAGTGGCCCGTATGGATACCACCTTAAGCTATCCTTAAGCTTTACAACCTCACCAATAATAATAATCGCTGGAGACTTAACATCTTCCCTTTGTGCTATTGCTTCAATTGTATCAAGTGTACCAGATATAGTACGCTGTTCATTCGTAGTTCCCTTTTCTATTAATGCAACTGGAGTCTTCGCACTTTTTCCATACACCATAAGCTTACTTGTAATCTCTGGAAGATTTTTTACCCCCATTAGAAAAACCAGTGTTCCTGTAAGCTTTGCCAATACCTCAAAGTCTAATATACTTTCTTCCTTCTCTGGTCTTTCATGCCCTGTAATTACATGAAACGAGGAACAAATGTCTCTGTGGGTCACTGGAATACCAGCATATGCTGGTACTGATATTGCTGAGGTTACACCAGGGATAATTTCAAATGAGATGCCTTCCTTGACCAGAGCTTCTGCCTCTTCTCCACCTCTTCCAAACACAAAAGGGTCTCCCCCCTTTACTCTAGCTACACATTTACCCTCAAGTGCTTTCTGTACTAATATTTTGTTTATTTCCTCCTGCGGCACTATATGCTTATCAGGCATTTTCCCAACAAAAATAAACTCAGCATCAGCCTTAGCAAGGTGTTTTATCTTACTGCTTCCCAGCCTGTCATATACTATAACATCTGCTAATCCTATACACTCCACTGCCTTTAGGGTCATTAATTTATAATCACCAGGACCAGTTCCAATTATATAGACCTTGCCTACTTTCATATTCATATATGTATCCATTCCTTTCCTTCAGCCTTTTTCTCCATGTGCTTCCGATTTTACCTTTAGTAGCCTTTTTGCCAGTTCTTTTCCTAATTGCTCCGCCTGACTGTTTTCTCCTGTTATATGCCCCTTAAAAAGCCTATCCATCTCCTCACTTGCAAGCATCCCTGAAAGCTTTAGCTGACTGCCTTCTACTACTGCATATGCGGCAATGGGTGTACTACATCCTCCGTTAAGCTCTATCATAAAAGCCCTTTCTGCCTTAACTGATAGTGCAGCTTCCTGACAGTAGATGCTATCATACAAATAATCTATATCCTCATGCTTCCTTGTTTCCACACATAAAACCCCTTGACCAACAGCAGGAATCATCTCCTCAGTACTAAAAAAGCTCATATGATGCTTATGTAAAAGCTCTAATCTCTTTAAGCCAGCTGTTGCTAATACTATCCCATCATAATCCCCACTTATGAGCTTATTAAGTCTTGTAATTACGTTTCCCCTCAAGGTCTTTATTCGAAAATCTCTTCTAATATCAAGCAACTGTACCTCTCTCCTGACGCTACTTGTACCAATAATACTACCCTTCCTTAATGAGTTAACACTTATATCCTCCATTGTTACAAGCACATCCCTAGGATCTTCTCTTTTTGATACTATTTCTATAGTCAAACCCTCTGGCAATTCTGCGGGCATGTCCTTCATGCTATGAACAGCAATATCTATATCTCCATTTAACAGTGCCTGCTCTAGCTCCTTAATAAACAGACCTTTGCCACCAATCTTGTCTAAACGGGTATCAAGTATTCTGTCACCCTGTGTTTTTATCTTAACAATCTCAAAATGAAGCTCGGGGTACTTTTTATGAATCTCCTTTAAAACCCAGTTAGTTTGAGTTACCGCCAACGCACTTTCCCGAGTTCCTACCTTTATTACCTTTTTCATATTTATACTCATTCCTTTCTTCAGGCACAAATCTAGGTTGAAAGAAAATCATAAATTTACACCTTCTCTATTTAAATCATTTTAATTGGTCATTTTCTTTCAACCCTTTAAATCCCCCTAATCATGCTTATTTATCACTCTCATTTTGAAATACTTCATTTTTTCTTATAATATCTTCAAGCCTTTGTTTTTTCAATAAAGCGTTTCCCTCACCCTTTAATATATCCTTACGCTCAGTTTTTAGGACTTTAAGCTTCTCACTAATTAATTCAGGCAGCATACCCTCTATTTTTTCACGTATTGCTTTTGATAGTGCAGGAAATCCCCCAGATGTAGAAATTCCTATAACCAGCTCATCCCTTTTAACAACCGATGGAAAAATAAATGTACATTTATCTGGAGCATCTGCTACATTAACCAAGCAATTTTTTTCAACAGCAAGCTTGTGTATGCTTTCATTTACCCTTTTATCAGAGGTTGCTGCAATAGCAATAAAGGCATTCTCCAGTGCCTCTGGATAAAAAGTGCTCTCAATATATGTGATGCTCCCTTTTTGAATAAGCATAGCCAGCTTGTCACTAATATCCGGACTTACGACTACTATATTATCACAAAACTGTAGTAATGTTTCAGTTTTTCTCGTAGCAACCCTACCACCACCAACCACAACACATTTTTTATTCTTCAAATCTACAAATAAAGGGAAAGTTGCCATCAATATACCTCCCTTATGAATTTAAGTATACCCTCAAATTCACTTGTAATATTTGAATAGCTAAGCTGTGGACGTTCTAGCATAATTACAGGTAGCTTCAATTTTTCTGCCGCTGAAATCTTTTCCATAGTACCTCCTGCCTCTCCACTATTTTTCATTACCAATACCTTAGCATCAGTCTGTCTTAGCATTTCTATATTCAAGGCTTCAGTAAACGGTCCCTTCATTGCAATAATATTTTTTGCTGATAAGCCAAAGCCCTCACATTTTTCAAGAACCTTACTATCAGGTAACACTCTTGCAAAAATCCGCTCCTTAAAAGCATAAATATTTCTTGTGTAAACCTCAATAGAATTACTTCCTATCGTTAAAAAAATATTTCCTTGCACAGAATCAGCCTCACTAGCAGCTTCCTCATGGCTCTTTACCCTTATAAGCTCAGTTTTATATTCAGTAACTTCATTTCTCTCATATCGTATATACGGTATCCCTGCTACCTTAGCCGCTTTCATAGCATTCTCAGAAACAAGCATAGCAAAAGGATGTGAAGCGTCAACAAGACAGTTTATATTACTATTAAGAATTAACGCTAGCATATCTTCATAATTTAGCTTACCAGTTATAATGTCTAGCCCTTCATGAATAGTCAACAGATTTTTACCAAACTCTGTTGTAACTGTGGCAAATACCCTTGCTCCTTCTCTTAGCAGTTTGTCTATAATATGCCTTGAATCAACAGTACCTCCGACAACCAATACATTTTTTGTCACGTTCTCACCCCACCTACTACTTGTTACTAGTTTATATATGCTTCTATATACTCAACACTATTTTACTATTTAAAATATATGTGAGTATATAGCGTTTTTGTATATTTATATATAAATATATTTTTGAATAATCATACACTATTTTATAGTTCTACCTTATACCCTCTTGGTGTAATCATTTTCCCATTCTGAACATAGGTATTTGTGTTTCCAATAATTACTACTGTAAACATATCTATTGGAAATGTCAGCATTTCCTTAAGCGTAGTAATGGCATAATCCTCATTTTCTCTCCCTACATTCCAAACTAAACCCACTGGTGTATTCTCACCTCTATGCTTTTGTATAATATCTCTAGCAATTCCTATATACTCGGTCCTTTTCTGGCTTTTGGGATTATATAAGCCTATTACAAAGTCGCCCTCTGCCGCCAGCTTAAGCCTTTTCTCAATAAGTGCCCACGGTGTCATCAAATCACTTAGGCTAATAATAGCAAAATCATGCATCAGGGGTGCACCCAAAACGGCTGCTGCTGCACTTACTGCCGTTATACCTGAAATAACCTCTACCTGAATATTAGCCTCAGCTTGGTTTACAATCTCTAGCATTAAGCCTGCCATACCATAAATGCCACTATCTCCACTACTTATTAGTGCAACACTTTTTCCCTCAAGAGCTTTTTCTAGTACAAGCTTGCAGCGTTCAACCTCCTTCATCATAGCCGAGCTAATAAAAGTCTTATTGCTGAATTTATCCCTAATAAGCTCTATATAAGCACTATAGCCTACAACCAGTTCCGCCTTTTCAATTGCCTCTCTGGCTCTTGGCGTCATATCCTCTAATCCTCCTGGGCCCATACCAACTACAAATATTTTAGCCATTTACTTACTCCTCTTCCTTCTTGCTACTAAGGACATTGGACAAGCATTTAAAATATGCTCTTATTTCCTCTGTGTCCATAGAATCCTTAATGTCATACACAAACGCCCCAACTATATCCTTAACTATACTTTTCATAAATATCTTAATTGTTTCTATATCCTCTTCACTAGCCGACTTTAGTCTAGAAATTGTTAGACCTATTTTCTCTTCCAGTATATCGTCTGTAAACCGCTGGATTTCCTTAACAACTGGCATTACTCTTCTAAACTCAAACCATTTTTCATACTCAATAATATAATTATTAATAATATCCTCAGCCTTAATAATCTCCATTTGTCGTATATTAGCATTCTTATCTGCCACCTGTTGCAAATCATCTAAGTTAAAGTATGTCACATTCTCTAATTTGTGAACATCAGGGTCTAAGTCTCTGGGTACTGCCAAATCAACAAATACTCTCTTTTTTTCTGTTGACATTACCTGCCTTAGCCTGTCCACAGTAATGGTATAATGGGGGCTTGTTGTAGAGCTTATTACAATATCACAACAATCAATTACATCATACCTATTATCATAATCCACAACTAAGACCCGTTCATTCCCTTTAGCAAGCTGATTGGTAAGCCCATGAGATCTTTTGGTTATATATATCCTGCCAATACCCTTTGATAATAGATTTTTCAATGCAATTGTCCCCATTTTCCCAGCACCTATTATCAAAGCAGTCTTCCCCTCTAATCCAGAGCTATAGCAACCCTCTACATGCTTAATTGCAAGAGAGGCTATTGACAAGGAATTTTTTGAAAGCTCTGTGTTGGTTTTTATCTCCTTTGCCGCCGTTACTGCCTGTCTAAATAAGGTATTTAAAACCCCTCCACTGGTCCCTGCCTCAATAGCAGCTTCCATAGCCTGCTTGACCTGTCCTAATATCTGGTCTTCTCCAAGAACCAAAGAATCCAGCCCAGCCGCTACCTTAAAAATATGCCTTACTGCCTTTAGACCCTGATAGTTAAAGAAGTATTTTCTGTTTTCCTCTATGTTAAGACCCTTAATTTCACATAAAAGCTCCTCAATTAACTCCATATGAAACCCTTCTTCTGTGAAAATATAAATCTCTGTTCGGTTGCATGTAGAAATTATCACACACTCAAGCACATTTTCAAGTGCAATAAATGACCTTAATGCACTATCAAGCTGTTTCCCAGTAAGGCTAAATCTTTCTCTTACCTCCAAGGAGGTTATTTTATGATTAACTCCTGAAACATAGATTTTCATAGTTTCCTCCCAGTCTCACTTATATACCAATGCTTGTTGCTAAGGTAAAGCTCATTAACCCTATCTTCAGCTAGAGCTAACGTTATACCGCTATATACTTTTTTCTTTACAATAAGCTCTGCACCTTTACCTGCTAATACCGCACATGGTTCAGCAACACATCCCACCCCCACTATCTTTCTTACGTAATCAGAGCAAGCGTAGTTACGTTCCACTGACTTTATCCTCTCTTTTGATACTTCTACTAATTCTATTTTATTAGAATTACAAAACTCAACTATTCCCTCTTCCCTCATTTTTATGTCGATTGTTGCCATGTTTTTTACAGAAGCGATACTTCTTTGTGCCTCCTTTAGGAAATCAGAAACTGCTTTATGTATTTGCTCAGCTGGTGTATTCCTTTTGCATCCAATCCCTATAACAAGATTTTTGGGTCTTATATAAAGAATCTCTTTATTTAATATTTCTAAATACTCCTTATTGGTTAAAGCTACCCAATACTCTAAGCTATCCTGTTCCTTAATTATTATTTCTTTTGTTTTTTGTGTAAAAACTACTCCAATATACTCTGGATGCTTATAAAATCCATCTTCATTCAATTCATACTTAACTGAATAATCAGAATAAAGCCCTATTTTACCACCGTTAACCAGATGTCCACTAATACTCTTTAGAAGCTCAAAGCTTTCTATCTTTAAACCATTATTTTTTGCAAAAACGTCCAGCGAAACAATCTCATTAATATCGGTCGCTGTAGTTACCACTGGATTTCCTCCTGTTATACCAGCAACCTGATAGGTTAAGGTATTCGCACCACCTATATGACCAGATAACAGACTTATTACATTCATGCCCTTTTCATCAAGCACCACAACTGCTGGGTCACTTTTTTTAGATTGGATATACGGTGCAATACTTCTAACGACAATACCACACGCCATCACAAAGATAATCCCATCATACCTGCCAAAAAGCTTACCTACAAACTCCTTGAAGCCCTGAGGTATTCCCTCTATACTAATAGCTTGATTTGAGCCAATATCTTCATTGGCTTGACTCATATCAACACCTTCAGCTCTTATCCGCTTTTCTTCAACTCTAACACAGCCAGCTTCTAATAGACCCTTTCCATAAGAGAGAAACTCCTCCTTTATAAACACATCACTTTTTAGTTGTTTAGCGATCCTAACTGCTGTTTCTGTTCCTTTTCTTGTTAATGCCACTGTAGCAAGCCTCAAAGAAATGTGTCCCCCTTCTTAAGCTAAGTAAGCCTTTTTATTACAACATATATACCTAAATTCCATTTCTATATTCGTGGGTAAAATGCTTATCATACAATTTGGATAGCTCATATGTATCTCCTAAAAAATTTCCAACAACCACTAAAGCAGTTTTAGTAATACCTTCCTCATGGACTTTTTGGGTAATGTCCTTCAATGTGCCTCTAACAATTCTCTGTTCCGGCCATGATGCCTTATATACTACTGCTATTGGGGTATTATCATCCTCATAGCCAGCTTTAAGCTTTTCTACTAATTCATCTATCATCCCAACACTTAAGAATATAACCATTGTCGACTTATGAGCAGCTAATTTCTCGATGTCCTCTGTTCCAGGTACTGGTGTTCTACCTTCCATTCGTGTCAATATAACCGTCTGGGTAACTGAAGGAAGTGTGTATTCCTTTTTTAATGCGGCGGCGGCGGCAAAAAAAGAGCTAACGCCAGGCACAACTTCATATTCCAACCCTTTTCTGTCCAAAATATCCATCTGTTCTCTTATTGCACCAAAAATCGAGGGGTCTCCTGTATGCACTCGGGCAACGGTTTTTTCAGTAGCTACTCCTCTAACCATCACCTCAATAACTTCTTCTAATGTCATACTAGCACTATTAAAAATCTCACAGCCATCTTTAGCACAAGCAATAGTCTCTTTATTTACCAATGAGCCAGCATATATAATAATATCAGCCATCTCAATTATATTTCTTCCTTTAACTGTAACAAGCTCTGGGTCACCAGGTCCAGCTCCTATAAAATATATCATATACCATTCACTCCATTCTTTTTAATAAGCATTGTAGTAAAGTAGCTAGGTTTTTTCACTTGAATTTGACTCATATCATAAATTATCCTTTCCTCCTTCATACCACAGCAGCTTATTTGGACTGTCTTATCCAGTAAATCTTTATCCTTCAGTCTTTGCATAACCCCATCGTAGTCACCAGATACCTTCATCAATACAATATTATCAAACTGCTCTATTACCTTATCAAAATTTTCATCCTTGTATGCAGAAGGCACTATTGCTAAGGTTTCTTTGTTTTCTGCCAGACTTATTCCAACCCGTGCCGCAGATGCACAAAAAGAGGTAATACCAGGAACTATTTCACATTGAAAGCCTGACGCCTTAATGCTTTTATGAACATATATATATGTACTATACACTGTTGGATCTCCTAATGTTATAAATGCAACATCTTTTCCTGCCTCAAGCTTATCCTTTATTATCTCAACAGCCTTTTGCCAGCTCTCGTCAAGTACTCCCTGTTCATAGCTCATTGGAAAAACCAGCTCTAAAAGCTCTCCCTTTATATCTACCACAGGCTTAATTATTGTTTGAGCTAGGCTTTCCTTTTCCATCTTTGTCTTTGGAACAGCAACATACTCAACACTCTCTAATATTCTTTTAGCCTTTAGGGTCAGAAGCTCAGGGTCACCTGGTCCGACACCTATTCCATATAGCCTTCCGTTCATTTCAATATCCATTCCTTTCGATATCGCTTTCCACTAATAATGGTCACAGGATTAATCGCCTTCATCAAATGCTTTTCCCCTGCCTCAACACTTTTTGAGATGGAAATACTCGTTACCTCTATATCCTTAAAACCATAACTCTCAAGTCCCTTAATAGCCTCATAGGTGGATTCTATTGTTATAGTATTAATAACAACTACTATGTCTTTATTTACTTTAGTAATCCACTCCAAAATACTATTCATATTCCCTTTTGTTCCACCAATAAAAAACCTATCAGGTTTGATATCCCCCAAAGCCTCATATAATATCTCGGGTGCTTTTCCTTCTATAACACTTACATTACTTAGCTCAAACCTTTCAATATTCCTTTTTATTAGCTCAATTCCCTCTTCATTACACTCTACGGCATAAACCCTTCCCCTGCTACATACCCTTCCACACTCTATGGTAACAGATCCTGTACCTGCTCCAATATCACAAACCACACTATTTTTTTCAAGCCTTAGTTTAGAAACAGAAATTGTTCTTATCTCCTCCTTGGTCATCGGAACATTACCACGGATAAACATATCATCACGTATCCCTATGGTTGAAGCATTCTCATTTTTTTCTGAGTTGCAACCTCCCCCTATAGAATGATTAATATTCTCAATTATCATAATAGATAAGCTGTCAAATTCCATGCCTTCTATCTGCTCTATACTTCCCTGCACAATTCTCTCATGCTCATAAGACAGATTTTCACCTACAGTAACCTTAAGATTTTTTATATCTTCCTCTCTTAAAAGTGAACAAATCTTGTCTGGAGAATTTCCTCCGCCAGCAAAAACAGCTGTCCTAAAATTTTGTTTTACAATGCCAATAAGCTCTGGGTTTTCTCTTCCGTGCAGGCTGGTAATATATATATCATTCCAGCTAATTTTAAGCTTCGCACATAAATACTGAAATGCACTTATTCCAGGCATAACCTCTATTTCTATCCCATCTAGGTTTTTTTTAAGATATTCCATAAGGCTATATAGCCCTGGATCCCCAGTAACAATCACAGCTATTTTTTTTGAGTATATGTTTACTTGTATGTACTCAATTAATTCCTTGAGATTATTCTCTATTACACACTCCTCTTTTTTCAAATCCTTAAAAAGCTCCAAATTTCTCTGACCGCTAATTATGACCTCGCATTGGCTTATTACATTCGTTACAGCACTATTAATATAGTCCCTTGAGCCTGGACCAATCCCTATAACATACAACTTATTACCCATAGCTTCTCCTTATATTTGTTACTATTTCTTCTGCTACCTTAGTCATTGAAAGTAAGCTATCCATTTCATTAAACAATACCACTCCACAACTAATCTTATTATAGGTATACTCCTTGCATTTATTTGCAGCAGTCTCTGCTATTCTTTCATAAACACGGGTAAGTCCATTTTCTTCAATAATACTAGCCGCAGCATCAGTAGTTTTGCACGACATAATTTCCTCTACTATACCCCTTGAAGCTCCTTCTATTGAAGCATAAACACCAAGTGTCTCCATCCTAGCATCTGAGACCCTGCTATGTGTATGAAAGTTCCCCGCAGCCACCTTAACTATTTTCCCTAAATGCCCTACCAGGACGATACTCTCGAAGCCTTTTTCTACTGCTTTATCCAGCATAAAGCCTACAAAATTACTAATAGTTATTATATATTCCTTATCTATAAATAAAGCATTCTTAGAAAAACCCTCACCAATATTACCAAAAGTAAAGACTGCTGATTTTAGTCCCTTAGCTCGCATAATATTAAGCTCTAGAGCCAAGGAATCCTTCCACGCCTCCTCAGACATAGGTCGGACTAAGCCAGTTGTCCCCAGAATAGAAAGCCCTCCAACTACCCCTAGTTTAGGGTTGTAAGTCTTTTTTGCAATCTCTTCTCCATTAGGTATACTCAACTCTAAATGTATCCTTCTATCTTTAGGTAAAATCTGACTTACCTCGCTTACTATCATATTTCTTGGTATAGGGTTTATCGCAGGCTGACCAATACCTACCTTAAGCCCAGCTAGCGTTACTATACCAATACCTTCTCCTGTAGAAATTACAACCCTCTCTTCGCCCATTTCATATATAGATGATGCCTTTGCAAATATTTTAAGCCCCGAGGTTACATCAGGGTCATCCCCACCATCCTTAACCACTGCACATTTTGCATATGCTTTTGTAATTTCAACGTCCTGTATAGGAAGAGTAATCAAGTCCCCAGAAGGAATTCTAATCTGTATCTTGTCTACCTTTTTTTCACCTAAAAGCATAAGCACTGCGGCTTTTGATGCAGCTGTAGCACATGAACCAGTACTATATCCTATTCTATAGGCTCTACCATTGACCATTTCATACTTTGTTTGGTCATTTGATTTTATAATATTACACTCTTCCATATTTATGTTTATTCCTTCCTTCAGGCACAAATCTTGGTTGAGAGAAAATCCACTTACGTTTTTAGCTTATCGCTCTGTAATCATGTACAGGATGGCATTCATAATGGCAGCAGCTACAGTACTTCCACCCTTTCTTCCCTCAGTTATTATATAGGGTATACCTGTCTTTTTAAGTAGGTTCTTTGATTCTACTACATTAACAAAGCCCACGGGTACTCCAACCACCAAGGAAGGCGATATTTTCTCTTCTTGTATCATTTCGCATAGTCTTATTAAGGCTGTGGGTGCATTACCAATAGCAAAAATTTGATTTTGAGAGTTTACTGATGCCTTATCCATACATACAGAGGCTCTGGTTATGCCCTCATTTTGTGATCTCTCAGCCACATCCTCATCAGCCATAAAGCAAAGAACCTTCCCTCCAAATCTTCCTATAGATTTCTTGTTTATTCCTGACGCTGCCATATTGGTATCCGTTACAATATTACTTCCACTTTTTAATGCCTTTATAGCACTCTCAATAGCATTGGGACTTATGTTAAGTATATCTGCATATTCAAAATCAGCGGTTGTATGAATAACCCTTTTGATGATTGGCTCATGCAATGGGTCAAATTTACGCTGACCTAATATTTCTGATAATATTTCAAAGCTTCTCTTTTCTATATCCTGAGGCTTTACTACCTCTATTTGTTCCAACATAGCCTACCCTCTCCTTATTTACTTATCTTATTTACTTATCTTGTTTACTTATCTTGTTTATTTATGTACTCATATCATTATTTTCTTTTTACATTAATACATTATTCCACTATTGCATTTATACTGAATGTCAATTTTATTTGATTATTTATCATTTTACCATAACACTATATTTAAGCATTAATTCACTTTATACTTAATTACTTTTCCTCTTGTTTCTGATTATCTCCAAAAGCTTGTCCTTGCTTCTTGGTATTTCATTGTTTTCATCCAAAAAACCGCTTAGTTTCAATTCACTAAATATATCCATAACCATGGGTGTTAATAATTCCGTTTGTTCTAATAAAACATTATCACTAAATACCTCTATAGGATTTCCACAACCTATAACCCTACCGTTTTGCATAACAATTATTTCATCAGCCCAGGCATATGCCAAATCTACATCATGTGTAGAAAAAATAATAGTAGTTCCCTCTTGATTTAATTGCTCAAAAAGCTCAAATATCTGTAGCGTATGCTTAGGGTCCAAGCAGTCTGTAGGCTCATCAAATATAATAACCTCTGGCTCCATAGCCAATATATCAGAAATAGACACACGCTTTTTCTGTCCATGGCTAAGAAAGTGAGTTGGTCTACCCTTTAATTCTTCTACTCCTGTTTGCACTAAAGCCTTATTAACCCTTCTAATAACCTCATCTTTATGAAGGTTTAAATTCATCGGTCCAAAAGAGACCTCTTGAAAAACACTAGAAGAAAACAGCTGTGTTTCTGGGTCCTGAAATACTACACCTACCTTCTGCCTTAATGCACACAAACTTCTATGATTATAACGAACCACTTCGCCCTTAAACCTTACTACCCCCTGTTTGGGTCTAAAAATACCATTAAAATTTAGAAACAAGGTAGACTTACCTGCCCCATTTGATCCCAACACAGCAACCTTATGTCCTTTTTTTATTTTAATAGAAACATCATCTAGTGCT
Source organism: Clostridia bacterium (assembly GCA_003251775.1). Classification (GTDB taxonomy): domain Bacteria; phylum Bacillota; class Clostridia; order DSM-8532; family SZUA-474; genus SZUA-474. Next base: position 18,448 of record QKEK01000186.1, read on the forward strand.
TTTGTTCCATCAGGATACTCGAATACCAAATTCTGTGTTTCCAATATATAATCTCCCATCAAAGCATTCCTCCATATAAAGAACCTAGTAAAATCAGTAGTAGCTCTACACAAGCAATCAATATGTAATTCTTAACAGATACAGGGTACTCTTCTTCAAGCACCCTTAGTTCTCCATTATATCCCCTTGACTCCATTGCCATATATAAATCCTTTGAACGCTTAAAGGTTCTTACGAATAATACCGAAATCAACTGTCCCATTGAAATAAATCTTCTTTTAAGCCTTGCATAGCCCATTCTGGAATCCTGAGATACATATATTTCGTTTGCAATTTTCATTAATACAAAAATAAAACGATAAATAAGACTCATAAGCTCTAGAATTAGTACTGGCATCCTTAGTCTCTTTAGTACTGATATAATATCATTTATCGAAGTTGTAAGAGACAAAAAATACTGGCATGAAACTACACCAAGAGCCTTAAGTAAAAGACTCATGCCGTATCTAATGCTACTTGAAGTAATGCCTAATTGTAAATAAAATATATCCATACTGAAAAGTACATCTTTATGTCCTGCAACATTTGTTATAATAATGGTTAGCACACTTATGATAAGAAAAATTAATGGCAAGCTCAGAAGCTTAATGTAAAATTTGGTTGGAATTCTCGCATATAGCACTGATATACACCCCATCATGATTACTACTACTACAGAGACTGTCATAGAATTCATCACTAAGCAAACCCCACTGGTTAATAAAGAAAATATAAATTTCTCCATAGGGTTTGTCTGTTTTAATCTATTGCAATAAGCATATCTATCTATAGTTATCATTTTATGCTCCAATCCATAATTATAGCAACCAAATAACGACTACATAGTAAGTAAACTCCATATTTACTCACTATATTTCTTTTCAACTTCTTTATCATTAGTTATAGATTTATTTTTGCCTACTAAATACCCCAAAACAAAAAACAGAACACCAGAACCCACAGCCGCCTGAATAGCAAATATTGCACTTTCTATCTCAGTGCTTGGAGGAGACCATAACGGTTTAAACCAAGGTTCGTATTGTGCATTTACCTCTGATATTAAATCCTGTGCTATAGAATCTGCACCAGAAAAGTCTGCAGTTGGCTGAATAATTAGAGGAAGTATAAATAGCACTACTACAAATAATATAAGAACTATATTAACTGTCATTTTTTTATTGAATCTAATCGACTTTATCATAACTAAATCACCTTTCATACAAACTTATCACCTCATTCTGATTTAATGATTACATTTAATTCCTCTAATTCACTTTTACTATACTGTTGTATAAAGTTGAATACAACTACTGTAAGAATCCCCTCACTTATTGCCAGAGGAATTTGTGTAATAGCAAAAACTGACATAAATTTTTCTATTGACAATAACACCCCTCCATTGGGATCAGGGTGTGCAATACCTAGCTGAATAGCAGTTACAATATAAGTGAATAAATTCCCCAAGGAGGATGCTAGAAAAACAGCAAGCCAGCTCTTGCCTCTCATTTTTATAACAATCTTATATACAAGAAAAGCAACAAACGGGCCTGCAATTGCCATAGAAAAAGTATTTGCACCTAACGTTGTCAATCCACCATGAGCTAGTAAAATAGCCTGAAACATCAAGACAATCAGTCCCAGAACACTCATGGAAGCGGGTCCAAATAAAATGGTTCCAAGACCTACTCCAGTTGGATGAGAGCTACTTCCATTAACAGATGGTATTTTAACTGCTGATAGAACGAATGCGAACGCTCCTACCATACCTAATAGCAATTTTATTCTTGGATTAGTTTTAGTTTTTCTTTGTATTGAGATTAAGCCTATTATTACAAACGGCAATGAAGCAACTCCCCATACAAAACTCCATACTGGTGGTAAGAAGCCCTCCATTATATGCATACCATATACCTCTTTTGGTATGAGTACTAGCATTATGACAATTGTAGCTATTATCCTGACAAACATTTTTTTACTATAACTATAATTTTTCATATTTTTACTTCTATCCCCCTTCATTAATAACACCTCATTAATATCACAAATAACAACAAAAAAACACCCCCCTATCTCTCGTAGGTAAGTTGTCGCACTTCTTCTCAAGCAGGTCTTCTGGCTTTGGATCATAGTCAATTTGCACCTTCCCAGTTTCCCAGTGGTATAACGCAAACATCCTCCCCATTACAGCGGCGGGACCGCACAGGATTTTCACCTATTTCCCTCTATTAAACATATAATACTATACTACTTTATATATAAAAATATATTAAAATATGTTAAAGCACATACTTTATATTTTTTCATAGCATAAATATCAATATATCAATACTTGAAAATGCTCTATTAAGCTTTTTGCGTTGTTATAAAAAACGCTTACACAATTATTCAAAATAAATAAAATAGCGTATAAATATATAACAAAGCAAGATACATAAACTGAGTTAATTCTAGCACTAAATTCTATATGTGTCTACAAATATTTTATGCTTTTTTGTAATATGTAAGCCTTTAACGAACTTCAAATTTGAAATGTAATTTGCACAAAAAATTCTCCGTCCTTATTAATACAAAGAACGGAGAATTATTATTAATTATTTAATCAATTTAATTAGGATTATTTGTTGTTTTGTAGCTTCCATCTGTTGTTGTATAACTCATCTAGCTCAGGTACACCTATGCTATTACATTGAGCTACGAACTCATCCCAATCATTTTCTATTGAAAGCTCACCTAAGATAAACTGTAGAGTTGCAGCTCTTACATAGTCTCTTACTGGACCATAGTATAAGCTTTCTGTTTCTCTTTCCTCTTCAGTTAACTTAATCTTTGGAAGAATTGGTGAGAACACGCCTTCTTTAACCATGTCTTTGATCAAGCCCATAGTATAATCAGTCTTGTTAGAATATAAGTAATCAGGATCCTTTCTGAATGTTAAGCAGTTATTTAGAATACCATGAGATGTTGAGTAGTTGTGAGTTAAATCAATGTATTCCTTTCTGCCATCTGGAAGCACCTCAAAGGTTTCACCTTCAAGTCCAAAGGTTGTTAACTCAGCTGCTTCATCTGTGTACATCCAGTCAATGAATTTTAGGAATGTATCAAATGTATCATAATCCTTAACCTTTGAGCTAAAGCACATAGACTGATCCCACATAGGAACTCTTGCTCCTGACCAGTGTCCCCATGGTCCCTTAGGAGGCATAATTGGTTGTATGTTAAAGTTTGGATTTCCTGAGTTTGTAGGACCATCTCTGTTATATCTGATTTCGTTACCAATCCAGTCTACCATAATGAATTGGTCTCCATCCATAGCTCTGTTTTCGTAAACAGTACTATCTAATGTTGCAAATTCTTGATCTAATAGACCTTCGCTAAACATTTTGTTAAACCAGACTAACATTTGCTTGTATCCTTCTGATGCTGGAGCAAAGATAAAATTATCTTGTTCCTTGTCATAGAAGAAGGTATTACCTATTCCCCAACCAGCTGCTGTATTAAACGCTGGTGCCACCTTGAAAAGAATGTTGTCTTCAAAGAATCTGTTTGTCATAGGAGCTGGCTTATCTGGGTACGCATTCTTGTAAGCCTTACATAGCTCATATACATCTTCCATAGTTTTAGGTTGCTCTAAGCCTAGCTCTTCTAGAATATCCATTCTTATTAACCAACCATGTGCATTAAATTTCTCATCGTTACAGTAAGCTGGAAGCACATATAGCTTTCCATCTGCATCTTTTAGATTTTCTAAGTCAGCATTGTAGCCAAGTCTGTCAGCCAAATTTGTGAATACAGGTAATTTGTCAAAGTAATCACTTATTGGCAAGAATAATCCAGTATTTAGGTATGTGCTGATTTCATCATCAAATGTCTGTGCAACGATGTCAGGAATCTCACCTGCACCGATTGCGATAGTTCTACTATCTCTGAAGTCAGAGCTTGGTACAAGCTGGAGGTCAAGAGTAACGTTTGTACGCTTCTTGATTTCTTCCATAATCATCCAATCCTCTAGATAAGGATATGTTGAATTTTCCTGATAGAACATAGTGAATGTAACTGGTACATCTGATACCATGCCTGAATCAGTTGGTGCTTCCTCACTTTCTGAGCTAGCTTCTGCTGACTCACCTGTTGTGCTTGCTGAGTCTCCATCAGTATTCTTCTTACATCCAGCAAACATTGAGATTCCTAGCATTAGTGCTAGCAGTAACATTAATGATCTCTGTGACACTTTTCTTAGTTTCATAAAAAATTCCTCCAATTCTATTTTTCTTAGAAGGTTTATTTTAATAAACCCCCTTTGTACTTTACTAAGATGTTACTATTTCTTAGTAAGTACCTTCTATTATATATAAATATATTATAATAGCATCCTTTTTAAAAACATTAACCCTTTATTGAACCAATCATCATTCCCTTTGCAAAATACTTCTGTATTCGTGGATAAACTATTATTATAGGAATTGATATTAATACAATAGTAGCAGCCTGAATCGTTTCTGGTACAGTATTTGCATCCTTTGAATCAAGGACATTTCCTGCACGTATCTGGTTGTAGGCACCATAAACAATATTCCTTAAAAACAAGGAAACTGGTCTTAGATTTTCTGCCTTTGGTAGGTAAATAAGTGCCATAAACCAATCATTCCATATCCAAACAGCCACAAACAACCCAATAGTTGCTAATATTGCCTTGGATAAAGGTATAACAATCCATACTAAAATTCCGATATCATTCAGCCCATCTATCCTTGCAGAATCTTCTAAAGCAGATGGTATTCCCTGGAAAAAAGTTTTCATAATCATTACATTATATGCACTTATAGCTCCTGGTATAAGAATTGCCCATATCTTGTTAATAAAATCCAAGTCTCGTAGTAACAAGAAGTTTGGTATCAAACCACCAGAGAAAAACATAGTAAACACTATTAGCTTTAGAATTACGGTTCCCCCAAGTAGATGTTTTTTGGATAAAGGGTAAGAACAAATTATTGTCAAAACTAAGCTTATAGCTGTTCCTACTATAGTATAGAAAATTGTATTTAAATACGACATATAGAACTTACTCATTCCTAGGATTTGTGTATACGAAGTGATATTAGGGTTTACAGGAATCAGAAACACCTCTCCTCTTCCAACTGCTCTATAGTCACTAAACGAAACCGCAATCATATATAAAAAAGGAAACAGTGTAGCTATTACCAATATTAACATAAGTATCGAATTAAGAACTCTGAAATTCTTATAAGAAAATACTCTATTCATTTCTATCCTCCTACCATAAACTATATTCTGTAAACTTCTTTGAAATAGTATTGGTTATCCACAACAGCGTAAGGCTAATTAATGCCTGAAATAGTCCTATTGCCGTTGCTAAACTATAGTTTGTTGATTTTTCAAACGCCATTCTATATATATATGTCTGCAGAATGTCTGCTACGTCATATATCGCTCTATTGTAGAGCATCAATACCTTTTCAAATCCTACCTGTAAGGTGTTTCCTACATTTAGAATAAGCGTTATCATAATCGTTGGTAGTATGCCAGGAATAGTTACATGTAACGTTTGTTTCCATCTACCAGCTCCATCAATATGGGCAGCTTCATATAACTGTTCATCAACCCCAGACAGAGCCGCTATGTAAATTATAGCACTCCAACCCATAAACTGCCATATATCAGAGATTATATATATCGGTCGGAACCATTCCTTTTTCATAATAAAGTATATAGACTCACCACCAAAGAACTGTATAACTTGATTTACTATACCTGATGATGGAGAAAGCATGCTTCTTATCATCGCCGCAACTACTACTGTTGATAGAAACCTTGGAAGATATGTTGCTGTTTGTATGAATCTTTTTGCCTTAGTATTTCTAACTTCATTTAAAAGCAAAGCGAATATTATAGGAAAAGGAAACCCTATTATTAAAGCTGAAAAGCTTAGAACTACTGTATTTTTAAATACATTCCAAAAGGTAGGATCCTTTAAGAAAAGTTTAAAGTAAGTAAAACCCATCCATTTATCACCAATCATACTCCCACCAGGCTTATAGTGCCTAAAGGACAGCACAATTCCATACATAGGAAGATACTTGAATATTATAAAGTATGCAATTGGGAGAATCAGTAATAAGTATAAAAGAAGATCCTTTTTTAAAGCAGTTTTTATAACTGAAGATTTACTTACTCCTTGAGCACCCTTTTTTGGCAACGTAAGATTCTTATCTTCCATCAAAAACGCCCCCTCTCAATGATAAGTAATTCATAATTGTCATTTCTCCTTTCAAGATGTTATATTTGAATAATTATAATTTACAGGCTCTAATTTATAAAAAAAACAGTTATGCACAAAACTATAATATATTCTAAACTAAGGTCATATACGGCTTGAAAACAGATTAGCACATTTCAGCAAATACTGTAAAGTAATAAAATTCGTCTTTTGTTAACTTATACGCCTTTCTTGTTGGTGTCTCTTTTCAACCATGTTATAGTATTCGCTTTCATATAGTATCCTGCTAGTTATAAAAGCCAACCTAATGCTATACAATTATTAAATTGAGCTTTATAGATATTGAAGCGACAATTATAACATTGACTAAAAATTCTCTATATTATATAATGAAATTGCAAACCACTTATGTTAATACAATAGAATGGATGTGTTACTCTTGAATGTAGGATTTAGAAAAAATGTATTATTTAATAAAATATTCATCTATTTTGTTCTTGCTATTGTATGTGCCTTTTGCTTTACACTTTTTATTAATGCTTACTATATAACCCTACTTCAATCGAAAACACATAATAAATATGTAAACTCCTTGTCAATGGTGTCCACTTCTGTTGACATTTCATTTCAGGAAATTTTACAAACGACTTCTCTATTAGCATTCTCTGATGATGTAAATGAAATACTATTTGGCACAGAGCCACTAAGAATGGATGAGCTTTATAGGGTTAGAAGTACTACTAATGCTTTACGGATTTTCAGGACCACAAATTCATATATACAAAACGCTTATATAATTAGTAGAAATAATGAATTAGTAATTGATAGAGATGGAACAAGCTCTATTGAAGAGTTTTTTGATCTAAAATATTCTCATGAGCTATATGATATGAATTTCTGGTTAAATTTAAGAGCAGATAGATACGTTCGATATTTAGTTTTAAAGCCAAGTATTGTTACAAATAGAATTAATAGTAGCACATATAATATACTTCCCATTGTTCAATTCGCATTGAACGACCAGACCTTCAACAATATTTTTGTGGTAAATATGAATATAAATTCTATCGCTCGTTTACTTGATGAGCATAAACTAACAAATCACAGCACCTTATTCATTTGTGATAATGAGGGAAATATAGTATGTAAGTCTGGAGACTCAGAAAAAATGGGCTTCAGTGACGATAAGCTACAAAGTATATTGCAGACTAAAGAAAAAAACAGCTCATTTACACACGAGAACAAAAAATACTTAATTATTGATTATGACACATCATTGATAGGCTTCAAGTACCACGCGATTGTTCCTTATGAAGATTTTTATAGTGAGTCTATAAAAACCTTATTGGTTCCATTACTTATACTGGGTATCGGTATGGTTATAGTCATTGCCTTATCCTTTTTGTTTAGTAAAAGGATATATACGCCTATAGATAGTCTTACAAAGCTATTAAAAGAGAACTATAGTAGTACTTCTAATACTGAGGATATAAACAAAAATGACCTTGAGTTTATTAATAAAAGTATATATGATATAATTGCTGACAATAAGAAGCTGACAAATGATTTGTCAATTGCTATTCCTTACGTATGTGAGAGATACCTTTTAAGTATATTTAATCATAATACAACCTTCCCAGAGCAAGAGGTTAACGAGTTTTTAGCCGCATATGGCTTCACGTTTAAGCATGATTATTTTGTTGTCATTCACACAACACTTAATTTTCCTGAAAGCTTTTATGAAATATATAGTAAAACAGAGTATGATGCTGTATGTCAAGATACAGTTCTTGCTGCGAAGGAGATTTTTTCAAAATTAAATATGACTTATACCTTTTCTGTAAGCGAAAATCAAATATGTATTATCTTAAACCTTGAACATGAAGCACAGCAAGATGATATACTTGAAGTAACAAAGCAATTTCATCAGGCAATTGAAAGTGAGCATTCAGTTATTACAATACAAAGTGGTATAGGACAAATTCACGAGGGCTTGAATGGAATGTATAATTCATATAGAGAATCACTAAGAGCATCTTCTCATATAGCCTTTATGACTACATCAGTTATAAAATGTTATGAAGCACCCACTGAGCCTAGTATTAATAGCTATTATACTATTGAGGAGGAAAACAAGCTAGTCAACTACTTGATTAAGGGTGATAATGTAAGTGTTAAGGAGCTTATTGATAATGTTATTAGCAAAAATATAGAGAAAAATATATCAGATCATTCACTAAAAGAATTATACCTTCAGATTTATAACACCTGCGTTAGGGTCTTAAATATGAGAAATTTGTGTGTTTTGGAGCTGTTAGAAGAGGATTATTTGGATATTTATTCTGATATGGCACAAATATCAAGTAATCGTATGTATAAGTATATTCTTTTATTATTAGAAAACATAATAGAATTAAGCTCTAATACAAATAATAAATTTGATGTCGCAAATCTTAAACAGTATATAGATTCTAATTTTAATAAGGAAATATATTTAGACTCAATCGCTGCACACTTTAATATGACACCAAAATATATGTCAAAGCTTATTAAAAAAACACTAGGCATATCCTTCCAAAGTTATTTATCCTCGTTAAGAATTTCTAAGTCAAAGGAGCTACTTACAAATACCAGCAAAAGTATTAGTTCTATAGCAGAAGATGTCGGATTTAATAGCAGATACCCCTTTATTCGTAAGTTCAAGCTATTGGAGGGAATTACACCAAGTGAGTATAGAACGCTTCACAGAAGCACTAAATAGAAGCTATGCTTAAAATTACGCTAATTCTACCTAATTCTATTTAATTATATCTTTATATTTAGTGTTGCTCTAAATTTTTATCTCTTCCACAGCTTTGCTACCATTACAGTCATGTCGTCCCTTAAAGTACCATTACACAGCTTGATAGCCTCTTTTATAATTGTATCAGACATTTCCTGAGGATTTTTTGTTTCTATATCCTCTATGAATTCACCTAAATCAACACTATTTTTTTCATAAGCATCGTAAACACCGTCTGACATAGTTATTAAAAAATTCCCATCTTCTATATTGCTTTTTTTAAACTCCAACTCAATATTATCTAATATTCCTGCTGGCAGTGATATAGAACGAATAACTTCTGTTTGCTTTTCTTTCTTTATAAATGTAGGTACTGCACCTATCTTATAAAAATCAGTAGCACCAGTATATAAATCAATCATACATAAGTCTATAGTGGTAAATGTGTCATTAATATTACGTGCACGTAAGACAGAGTTAATGAACTTGAAAACAATACTCCTTTCAAATCCAGTTTTTAGTAGCTGTTCAATAATGTCAATTGCATTCTTGCTTTGTTCTGCTGCTAATTTCCCACTTCCCATACCGTCACATAGGGTTAATATATACCTTGAGTCTGTGTTTTCAAAAAATGTATAATTATCTCCTGAGCACTTTTGTTCGCTCTTTGTTCTTTTTGATACCCCTGTCATTACAGCGAACCTTTTTTGTTCTGAATATTCCAGCTTGCATTTACCGGTACGAGTATCACACACACATCCCTTATCTTTGCGAACCATTTTTTTGCTAATGCTTTCAGATAATATGCTACCTATTTCCTTTTCGCATTTTTTTAACCTATCACAGCCATTTGCCTCAACACATACATTAATTATACCTCTATCATCCTTGTATGCAATTATGTGTTTTATTCCATATCTGCTTAAACCTCGTTTTATGTTTTTTTCTAAATTATATAGGTAATCATACCCATCAGAAACCTCACTTGGCAGCACCCTTATTATGTCAGAAATCCAATTTATCTGTTCTGAAACCAATTGTCTATTCTCTGACATTTTCTTTTGCCAAAAGCAGTCTGTCTTATATATCTCATACGCATTATTTACCTCTGCTATAAATTCATTTGTTTTTGTACATGAATTTTTAAAAAATTCAGGTAAATCCTTTTTTTCAACTATACGCTTTTTTTCTATAGCTCCAACAAATTCAAACAGGTTTCTGTAAGTTCCATAAAAGTTCTTTCCCCAGCACAAATCATTCATTCCACAACTTCCGCATATTCTTTGTGCCGCTCTATCCAATATTATATACACATCCTGCTGTGATACCTCAATACTACTCATATTTGCAAATGCAGCTGATAATTGTTTTAACGATTGTACAAATATAGCTGTCTTTTTTTCAAAAAGCTCTTTTTCTCTCCAATTACTACATTTAATTACTTTTACTTTTTCCTCGGTTTTTTCTATTAAATCAAATAGACCGCTCTTAAATACTTGCGTTATGCAGCTTGTAAATACTAACAATGTAATTGCTCTGACTATATCCACCAATAAAAATCCTCTAAAAATAATATAAATTGTTTGTGGTACAATTATAGATATTGCTATAAAGAGTATTGATAATAGATCTGTTGATGAATCCTCTTTTAAAAAAAGCCTCTTCAAAATAATAAAGAGTACTACTGTACACATATTGTTATATATTACTGTCAAATCAGAGGTAATCATAGCTCCTATAAAAATTGAGAGAAATATTATTATATCTACACTTTTTTTGCTACTCAACGCGAAAAACAAAATTAACCCAAATGGCATTAAGCCATTCATTATAGAAAGCCTTGATAATAGAAATATTAGTATTCCCCATGCTATACTACTCTTAATATCATTACTAGCAAGGCTTAGCCTTTGTGTCCTATTTTTGAATTCTGTTTTTAGATTACCTAACAGACTTTCTTTAGGTATTAGATCAAGCTCTGAAATCTTTCCCATTCTAATTTGCATCTGAATTTAACCTCCGGTCCTTTTCTTTAGTACTTTCTTGTTTGTATATTGCATTATACTAAAAAGAAAATGAATAAAATGTCGTTTCCCATTATTTCCAGAAGCATAATATCGCACTTATTATTGTTTCCACTATTTCAGCAAGGTCATTATTTAATACATATATCCTCCTTTATTTGGTCAAAGGTTTTCTCACCAATCTTCTTTACGTTCATTATATCCTCTATACTCTTATAGCTCCCTATAGCTTCTCTGTATTCTATTATAGCTATGGCTGTTTTTTCTCCAACACCTGTCAATTTCATAAGCTCCTCCTTGGTAGCTTTATTTATATTAATTTTCTTATCAAATTCTGAAGCACCTGATGAAGATACAATTTCACCACCACCTGTTTCAGCCGAAAACTCTGTAATTAATTTCATTCCTAAATTTTTACTACTAGATTCGCTTTTATTAATATCAGTATTAGTTTGCATAGTGCTTATAGTTTCTAGAGTACCTGTATTAGTAGAAAATATTTTTATTGTAGTATTTTCCCATAGTTCAAATACCATGTTTATATTTTCGATATCTGCTTCCTTAGTAAACCCGCCTGCCAGTTCTATAGCATCAGCTACTATGCTACCCTTTGGTAACTCAAAAATCCTACCTGGATTTACTACACATCCAACTATATATACTTTGATTGTATCCTCTTTTCCTTGAGCCGTAGATATATTTAAATTACTAAGGTTTGTGCTACTATTATTTTGTGTTTCTATATCAGTGATATTATCATATGTGCTTTTTTTATACTCAGCCTGCTTTTCAACACCTGTACTGTCATTTTCTTCTAGAGATTGCTTATTATCTGCGTTCAGCATTTTGCTAATTGATGTTTCGTTTGATGAGTCTTCTGAGTCTATTGAGTCTATAATTCGTATTTTATTAGAATAAATATTATATCCTATTATACATAGACTGAGCCCAATTAAACAAAGTAATATAATAATAAGCTTCCTTTCTATACATATTTCAAGTCCCATTATCTCAAATTTTATCATGCTTTTCTCCCATAAAATTAGTTTTTTTTTATATATTAATTCCACCATGCATCTTGCACAAATAACGCCTGTAAGCGGTTGCTAAAACATTTTATCTTGGCGATTTAACGAACTTAATTAGAATTTCCATCAAATCTTCAAGTTCGTTAAACGCTTATATATTAATAGAGTACAAAAAAAACATTCTTTTATCAAATATTTCCTACAAAAATTTTTCAAAATCTGATATACTGATTATTACATGAAAGTTAACAAGGTTACTTTCTACACAATAAAATTTTATTGTGAGAATGAGAACAACAAGGTTCTTAAGCTGTCCGCTATCTTTGATAGTGTCGACAGATAAATGAGGGTTCTTATTTCCTATGCATATAATAGAGAAAGGTGAAGACTAATGAAAAAAATAATACCTATAAAATGTATTTTTTTAGTGGTTGTTATTGCTGTGTATTGTCTGATAGGAGCATACAGTGAGACAGCGGTAAAGGGAGCTGGCTTATATGACGTTGGATTTCCAGATATTAAGGCTGAAGCATATATACTTATAGATTTGAATAGTGGGGCAGTTCTTGCAGAAAAAAATGCTGATAAAAAAATGGCACCTGCTAGTGTAACTAAGATTATGACGGCTGCTGTGGCTCTATCTAAGGCTAAGCCAGATATGATAATGACGGCAAATGCTTCTGCTATTAATAAAATAGGTTATGATTATGTAAGAGCTGGTATAGTAGAAGGAGAAGAGCTTACAATGAATGATTTACTGCATGCTCTACTTATAACATCAGCAAATGAGGCTGCTAATATTATTGCTCAAAACATTGCTCCATCTGGCAAAATAGAGGATTTTGTTGATATGATGAATTCTTTATCTATAGAAATGGGATGTACATCTACTCATTTTCAAAATACCTTTGGATATGACCACGACGAGCATTATACAACAGCACGTGATTTAGCTAGAATTACTAGTTATACGAAAAAGAATTTTCCTGTATTTAATGAGATTGTTATCATGGATAGCTATACACTCCCAGAGACAAATAAGCATAAGTCAAATGAATGGCTCAAGCTACCTGCTACAAATAAGCTTTTAGGAGTAGACTCCGTACTCTACGATAAAATAACTGGAGTTAAAACAGGGTTGACAAATAATGCAGGCCATTGCTTAGTATCTTCTGCCATTGACAATAAAGGTCTGGAGCTTATTGCGGTTGTCTTAAAGACAGATATGCAAAACAATGTTTTTGAGGAATCTAAGAAGCTGCTTGAATTTGGCTATTCTAACTTTGCTTATCAGATAATAGAGACATCTGAACAATTATTTAATGAATACAATGTGGTAGATGCCAATGAAGCTCAGAAGATTACTATAATTACCGATGGAGAGCTACACTATCTTCTACCAAAGGATGAAAGTTCTTGGAATATTGATACAAAGGTTTTCTTTGACGAAGGTCAGCTCATTGCACCAATTACTAAGAATACTCAGCTTGGAAGGATTGAATATTATGTTTCAGACAAATATATTGGTGAGATTAAGCTTGTTGCCGCGAATGATGTTGATATCAGCTTCTTTGCTTCAGTTAGAAATAAGGCAATAGCATTTTGGAAGGGTGACCTCCTAAAAAAAATACTAAGAATTACTATTTATATTATCGTTGGATTTATTCTACTATTAATACTACTAAGAATATTTTTTAGAGGAATAAGACGTAGCAGAAGGAGAAAGAACGGTCGAAAAAACAGATATCGCATTGATAACTTATAAGTAGTAACTTTAAATAATATACGCCTACTTCTATTAATTTGTAAATACTCAGCCATTGTTCTTAAAAAAGTTTTTAACTACTCAAGTGAATCCTTGTTGCATAAACCAATAAGTCAACAGCTTCTAAATTGCAAATTGCCCCAAAAATCAAGTGATGTTCGTAAACTCCCTTATGGTCAGACATACGAACCACACTAAGCTTTTTGGGGTAATTTGCTACAAGAAGCTGTATGACTTATTTAATATGCCTCAAGTCTTCACATGAGTGCTTAAAAGCTTATCTTACGATGTATTATTTACCCTATTTGTATTTTACTTATAAACAATGCTTATCTTAATTATACTAGCTATTTCCAGTATGTTTATTGTCTTACCATTATACTTAACACTACAATTTTTCTTTGCTCTAATAATAAGATGCATACAAACTTTTTTCGTTGTTAAATATTTATGATAAAATTCGTATTATATAAGATGCGGTTTAACAATTCTACAATGGTTTTATTTGTTAAGTAGCATAAGAATGTTAAAGCCAAAATCAAACATATACACCCAATCTATAATTAAGAGATTTCTATTGGGTGTAATTAATCTGACATATTTTTGAGTTGCTTACTAATTAGCAATTGGTGTTTCAATATAGGCTAGAGCATTTGAGCAAGTTTAGAAATACTTAGCGTCTGAAAATTCGTAGTAGCGTACAAAAATCAAGACGATTTTTGCCCACTGCTGAGCCACGGATGGCGAATCAGTGGGATAGCTGCGTAGAATTTTAAGATGATTAGTATTTCTTAACGAAGTGAATTGCTCTAGCATTTATTGAAATACTAATTGCTAAACCATATTACAAAAACGTGTTGTTAAGTTGTGGTTTATGCAACAATGTGGAAACCCAAACTACATATCCTTAATCTCTGCTACTACTGAGAGTATCATTGGTCGTCTTCCAGTTTTCTCATACAGGAATGAGCCTAATGAATCCTTTATTCTGTTCTTAATCATAGATTTATCACAACGCTTCCTTGTTCTACATTGTTCAATTGCAGTTGATGTTACCTCTCTAATCTCTTCCATTAAGCCCTCGGATTCTTTAACGTATACAAATCCACGTGAATATATCTCAGGAGCAGTAAGAATATCCCCATTTTTATTGCTTGCTAAAACTACTACAATTAAGCCTTCCTCAGAAAGGATTTTTCTATCCCTAAGAACAATACTACCCACATCTCCTACACCAAGACCATCTACCATAATGCTACCTGCTTGAACATTACCCTTTAGCATAGCTGTCCTGTGACCTAGCTCAAGAACCCTCCCAGTTTCCATAATAAATATGTTTTCTTTTTTAACTCCCATTTCTTCAGCCAGCTTTGCATGATGCTTTAGGTGTCTGTACTCCCCATGGACAGGCATAAAATACCTAGGCGATACCAGCTTATGAATAATCTTTAGCTCTTCCCTGCAAGCATGTCCAGATACGTGTATATCTGCAGTAGCATCATATATAACTTCTGCTCCCTTTTTAAACAGTTCATTTACTACCCTAGAAACAGTCTTCTCATTCCCTGGTATTGGTGTAGCTGATATAATAACAAGATCTCCATCTGCAATCTCAACCTTTCTATGAGTAGCAGATGCCATTCGTGTCAGAGCTGACATTGGCTCACCTTGACTACCTGTAGTAAGAATAACCGTTTGCTCTGGTGGTATCTTTTTTAATTGGTCTATATCAACTATTACACCCTCACTATTGCTTATATATCCTAATTCAATAGCAACATTTACTACATTAATCATACTTCTGCCACATAAAGCAACCTTTTTACCAAATTTATGTGCAGCATTAATAACCTGCTGTACTCTATGAACATTAGAAGCAAAAGTAGCAAAAATAATTCTCCTCTTTTCATCCTTAATATAATCCTCAAATGCGTCCCTAAGCGTGCTTTCAGAAAGAGTATAGCCTTGACGTTCTACATTTGTGCTATCTGCCATTAATAACAAAATCCCCTTTTTACCTAATTGGGCAAATCTCGCTAAATCAAAAGCATCCCCCTCAATTGGGGTATAATCTATCTTAAAGTCTCCTGTATGAAGCACAGTACCAACTGGAGTATCTATTGCTAAGGCAACAGCATCAGCTATACTATGAGTGGAGCGTATAAATTCAACCTTAAACACACCAACATCGATTGTCTGTCCAGCTTTTATTACCTTTAAATCTGCTTCTGTTACAAGCTTATGCTCTATAAGCTTGTTTTGTATTAAGCCAACCGTTAATTCTGTAGCATATACAGGTACATTAACCTTTTTTAAAAAATAAGGCAATGCTCCAATATGGTCTTCATGACCATGTGTAACTACTACACCCTTTACCTTGTCCTTATTTGCTTCCAAATATGAGAAATCTGGTATAACTAAATCTATTCCTAGCATTTCATCCTCTGGGAACGCCAACCCACAATCCACTACAAGAATATCCTCACCGTACTCAAATAAAGTCATATTTTTCCCAATTTCCTCTAGTCCTCCTAAAGGAATAACCCTAAGCTTTTTCTTTTGGTTATTATTTGCCTTTTTTACATTTAATCTACTACCTGCTTTACTGTTTGCAACTAATTTTGGTATGCTTTTATTCTCAAAGCTATCCTTTTCTACGCTTACAGTATCAGTTATTTTATTTTCTTCCATTCTATTTACTCTAGTCATCTCCTTATTACCATAATTAATTCTTACCTTTTTATGCTTACTTTTACTATTATAATGCCGTGTTTTTGGTTCCCCTTTATCTACATTTAAATTTGCATTATTTTCTCTTAAGTTATTTGTAGTGTTTATTTCCACCTATGAGTCCTCCATTCATTTTTCCATTTATATAAACAATTAACATTAAATACCCAGAATAACCTCAATAATTATATCATAGGATATCCAATACTGCAAGCAATGAGAATTTTAAGCTTTTTGCGTTGTTGCATATTTATCATTTTCTATTACCTCTTTATACGCTTCTGCAACCTTAAGAGTAATAACCTCCCAATTATATATCTCTTTAAGCTTAATGCTTGCATTTTCTGTTATTCTTTTTACAAGCTCATTGTTCTTCAATAATCCAAGAACAATACCAGCCAAAGCTTCACTGTTACCAGCATCAAATTTCATTCCATCATGATTATGTAGAATAATTTCCTTAAGTCCACCTATATCAGAGGCCACCACTGGTATATTCGCCAGCATAGCCTCAAGTACAACAATACCAAAAGGCTCATACAGGCTTGGGAATACAGCTAAATCAGCACATTTATATAGCTTAAGCAAATCATTATCACTAATATATCCAGTAAAGGTAATTCTATCATACACGTTTAGATTTGTAGCTAACCCCTTTAGTCTATCCATTTCAGGACCCTTTCCCGCAATAATAAACTTAACATCAGTATATCCCTCAATTATCTTCGGGATTGCATTAATTAGTATATGTACCCCTTTCTCATTAACCAGACGACCAACAAAAAAGATTATTCTTTCATTGTCAAATGCATAATTTCTCCTAAATTCATAGTCCCTAACAATATCATTAAACTTGCTTAAATCTATCCCGTTTGGTATGATTTCTATTTTCTCAACAGGAATATTAAATATCTTAACTATCTCCTTTTTCATATATAGACTATTAGCTAATATCTTCTTTGTTTCATAACCCAATCTCCATTCTATACTATTAATGTAGTCCTGCTCCTGAGTATGAATTCCTGCATTCCTTCCATGTTCAGTTGCATGCAAAGTAGTTATCTGAGGTATATTGTAGGTATTTCTAATAACCTTTCCAGCAAAAGCAACAACCCAGTCATGAAGATGAATAATATCAAAGTCAATACCGCTATTTAAAAGCTTTATACATCCTTCTAAAAGAGCAAAATTTAGCTGTAATACCCAATCAATAAAGTTATATGTATTTATTCTATAAGGCTCTACTCTATGTACATTGACATAGAAATCCTTTTCTTCTTTTTCAGTGCCCTCTTCCCAGCATGTTACTACATGAACCTCATGCCCCTGTTTACCCAGATTTTGAGCCAAATCATGCACTACCCTAGCTATTCCACCAACTATTCGTGGAGGATACTCCCATGAAAGCATTAATATTTTCATATACTCCCTCACCCACATGTAAAAGCTTTTCGCGTTGTTACATAAATATGCTTTCTGCTTTCTGCTTGTTGTATATACTCATATTATAAGTAAATTTCTTTACTTTATCCTCAATTTAACATACTTAATTGAGTAAATTGCTTTATTGTATATTTATATGCTATTCTAAATATCTCTTTACTACAAGCACTTTTTCACTTCATTAATAAGCTCCTCTTTTGTGTTTTTAATTTCTTCATCCATAACCTTTTCAAGTAGCTGCTTCAAGATAACTCCTATTTGCTTACCTTCACATAAACCAAGCTCTATTAAATCATACCCATTTATAGCTAGCATACTAATTGAAAAGCACTTATTATTAGCAATAACATCTTCAAAAATTTTTTCTACTCTTCTGAGCTTCTCTAAATTCTCTTCTTTGTATTGTAGACTCTGGGCTAAAATATCTGCCCTTTTTACCTTTAACAGCCGCCTAAACTGCAATTCTCCGATTTTGTTTAATAGCCTCTTTATACTGTTTGAATTATTTCCTATTTGAGCATCATGGTATTTAATTAATTCTGTAATATCCATTACTTCCCTTGTTGGATATTTCATTCTTTGTAATATTCTCTCAGTTATTTGAGCAGATACTTCAGGATGCCCATAAAAATGCCCAACACCATTTTTGTCAATTGAGTAGCAAGACGGCTTCGCAATATCATGAAAAAACATTGTAGCTCTCAAAACTATATCGCTATCTATTGAAGCTACTGCCTTTAAGGTATGCTCATAAACAGTATATATATGATGGGGGTTATTTTGCTCAAACCCTATCATTTGCAAAACCTCTGGAATAATGTATGCTATAATACTCTTGAATTCCAATAACGTGTTATAAACATTTTCACCAAGCAACATCTTACTAAATTCAACGGTAATACGCTCCTGTGATACATTTTTCAGCTTCTCTACACCATCAAGCATAGCTATTTTAGTCTTATCCTCAACACTAAAATTTAATACAGATGCAAAGCGAATACCTCTAAGTATTCTAAGTGCATCCTCATTAAACCGTTCTTTAGGGTTACCTACACAACGGATCAGACGCTTTCTTATATCCTCCTGTCCTCCAAAAGGGTCTATTAGCTCTGTGTCAGATATAGCACAAGCATTGATAGTAAAATCCCTTCTGGATAAATCCTCAATTATGTTTTGGGTGTAAATAACACTATCTGGTCTGCGACCATCAGAATACTCACCGTCAATTCTGAAGGTTGTTATTTCAACAACCTCTTTATCAATAACAACCATAACAGTACCATGCTTTATACCAGAGTCTATTTGTTGGTAATTTTCAAATACCTTTTTTATACTATCTGGCGTAGCAGAGGTAGTTATATCCCAATCCTTCGGTTCCTTGCAAAGAAAAGTATCACGTACACACCCACCTACAACGTATGCCTCAAAGCCCGCCACATGCAGTTTATTTAATACCAATTTTATCTTATCAGGTATAAAATACTTACACATCTCTCATACTCAACGAAATTCTTTTTTTCTGCACATCTATATCTAGAACCTTTACCTTAACAATATCTCCTACCGATACAACCTCCATTGGATTCTTAATAAATTTATCAGCTAATTGAGATATATGGACCAGTCCATCCTGATGTACACCAAGGTCAACAAAGGCACCAAAATCTGCTACATTTCTGACAGTGCCTGTTAATACCATACCTGGTTTTAAGTCCTTCATATCCATAACATCGCTCCTAAGAACAGGCTGAGGCAACTGCTCTCTCAGGTCTCTTCCAGGCTTTAAAAGCTCCTTAATAATATCCTTAAGTGTTGGCTCTCCTATTCCTATTTCATCGGAAATAGTCTTTATTCCCCTTTTCTCAATTAGTAATTTTATCATGCTTATATTTCCCTCTTTTACATCGTCAAGAGAAAAATTCAGCCTTTTTAATAGCTTTTCAACAGCACTATATGCCTCTGGATGTACAGATGTGTTATCTAAAATATTTTCAGCCTCTGGAATTCTCAGAAACCCTGCACACTGTTCAAATGCCTTCTCTCCTAGTTTTTTAACCTTTTTTAGCTGTGCTCTATTTATAAACTTACCATTATGCTCTCTATAATCAACAATATTCTTTGCAACCGTGGCATTAATACCTGAGATATATGACAATAATGAAGGAGATGCTGTATTTAAGTCAACACCTACACTATTAACGCAATCCTCAACAACCCCCCCCAGTGTCTCATCCAGCCTTTTTTGATTCATATCATGCTGATACTGCCCAACCCCTACAGCCTTTGGATCAATCTTAACAAGCTCAGCTAATGGGTCCTGTAGCCTTCTGGCTATGGAAACTGCACTTCGTAAAGCTACATCAAACTCAGGAAATTCTTCTGCACCAAGCTTTGATGCTGAGTAAACAGAAGCCCCCGACTCACTAACTACCATATAGTATATCTTTCTATTGATCTCCTTTATAGTTTCAGCTATAAAAACCTCAGATTCTTTTGAAGCTGTACCATTTCCAATGGCTATTATGCTTACATTAAAGCGTTCGATAAGTGCCTTTATAACCGCTTTTGACTGCTCTAGCTTGCTTTGTGGGGGAGTTGGATAAATAACTGTTGTTATCAGAACCTTTCCAGTTTCGTCAACTACAGCTATTTTACAGCCAGTCCTATATGCGGGGTCTAGACCTAATACAACGTTTCCCTTTACAGGAGGCTGTAGCAATAAATTTTTAAGGTTCTCCTTAAAAACCTTCATTGCTTGCTCCTCGGCCATATTAGTCAGTTCATTTCTTATTTCACGCTCAATGGAGGGTTGAATTAGTCTTTTGTAGGAATCCTCAATTGCTTTATCTACATAACATGAGGTTGTAGAGACTGGAGTCTTTATAATATTTTTCTTTAGATAATCATAAATCATCTGTTCAGGTACATCTATTGCTACCTTCAAGAACTCCTCCTTTTCTCCTCTGTTTATTGCTAATACCCTATGACTCACCATTTTATTTACTGGTTCTTTGTAATCATAATACATTGCATATACTGAATCTTCCTCTTTTTTAGCTTTTGAAATCACAGTACCCCTGCCAAAGAATATGGTCCTTATTTCCTTTCTATGCTCAGCATTGTCAGATATTATCTCAGCTATTATGTCCATTGCTCCATTTAAGGCTTCCTCAACAGTATTAACCTCTTTCTCAACATCTATAAAAGGCTGTGCTAATTCTTCAGCAGACTTTTTTGTCTCTGTTTGCATATAAATAATTGTAGCAAGGGGTTCTAGTCCCTTCGCCTTAGCAACAGTCGCTCTGGTTTTCTTTTTTTGCTTGAACGGTCTATAAATATCTTCTATCTCTTGTAATGATGTAGCTTTACTTAAGGAAATTACAATTTCATCTGATAGCTTCCCCTGTTCCTCAATAAGCCGTTTTATATCATTTCTTCTCTGCTCGAAATTCCTTAGATATACAAGCCTCTCATGTAATTCTCTTAGTACCTGATCATTAAGCTCACCAGTAACTTCCTTTCTATATCTTGCAATGAATGGAATTGTATTTCCTTCATCAATAAGCTTCACTGTGTTTTCAACCTGATTTGTCTTTATATTAAACTCCTGTGCCAACTGTGAAATAATATTCATATTCTCCTTGTACACTTAAGCTAAAAGCTTTAGTATACTTTCCTTTCTCTATACTTAACGCCATGCTATACCTATACTTATACTTATACTTATACTTATACTTATTATAACTATTATTATCTTAAAGAATCAATAACATTATTATAAGTCTGTAGCTCTTTAATACCTAGTTTGCTTAATCGATAGGTTCCCCTTGCTACACGTTCAAACCATCCATAATAATTTTTATTTAGTATAGCTGTTGCCTTTTTATCTGCACCAGCCTCAATCATTTCCTTGATCTTCATTTCATTGTTTTCCTTTAATAAAGCGGCTATAAAAAGCGTCTTTTCTCTATATACCGTAACAAGCTTTTTTCCTGTACTTCCACCAATATTGTAATCTCCATGCCTCTCCTTAATCTCTTTTATAGTAATGTCCTTTTTTCTTCTGCTTTTAGACATACTTAACTCTCTATTAAAGACCTTCGGTTCAAAGACTATTTGTGCGTATGGCTTTTCTACATCTAACGCCACTAAGATAAGCCCTACCTCAAGCCTTCTTAACAAATACTCTTTTTCTTTAAATTCCTTATAGAAGCGTTTTCTATACTCAGGTCTTGGTACTGCTACATAAACCTTTTCAGTAATTCTCTGTCTTTTAATAGCCTGAAGTATAAGACTCATATTAATAGACTTTTTCATTTCTACAGCGATAAGCTCTTCTCCATTACTTGCCGTCAGATCTATATCACAAACCTCTCCATTTACGGTATATCCCTTGTTTTCAAATAACCTCTTAACTGGATAATATAAATCAGACTCCTTCATTTTAAGCCCCCATTTATTAATAACAATCTAATCAGTCGTTTCTACAGATTCTGAACTTTTGTTAGATGCCTTTTGCTCACTATAAATTGAGTTACCCTCAACCATACCATATTGCTTGGCTAATTTTTTAATCTCAGCCTCTGATAGCTTTTCAGGCTTAATACCCATTAAATATATCATGCAGATTATCGAAGTGAAGATTATACCTATCCCTATACCTAATAAAATACTCTTTACGTCAAATACTCTCATTAAAGACTTCCCCTAACTAAGCAACCTACTACTTTGTTGTTTTCAAAAAAAACTACCTTGCTAGCTTTTTTATTAATTGAACCTCTCCTCTACCTATGTTTAGCTTACGAGCTATTTCTATATCATTCATACCTGAATCAGACAACGAAAAGACATTTCTATGCTTGCTATTAATAGAAATTACATTATCCTTTTTATTTTTATTTGCTGGTAGTTCTTCACCACCAGATCTATCCTCAAGCTCCTTCAATGAAGCTGTAGCTTTAAGTGTATTAGTCTTACCATAGTCATACATATTATTATACTCTTCTTTGATACATTCTACATTATTAACTTTCTTTAGACCTTTTATAATCTCTTCAGCGTCCTTCATGCTACTATTGAGTGCCATATTCTTTTGTTCAACTTGAGTTATAATGTAATCAGAGAATTTATTAAGCTCAAGAAGCATTTGCTCAGCATCCTTAATGACCTCCACCAAATCCTCTTTCTTTTCCAATGCGTCATTTCTATAGTCATAGGATTTTTTCTTATCAATTAAAATTAATAAAAAGGACACTACAATTAGCAAAATACCAATGAAAAATATACTAGCAAAAAAACCAGTCATTTTATACACCCCATACCTTTTTCTTTCGTAAGTTGTATGACAGAATAAAGCTTGTTTCGTCTGTTCATACAATAATATGTATTTATTTTACTATAATAAACAAAAAAAGTCCAACAAAAAATAAAATTTTATTGGACTTTATAGTTTTATGTCAAATTTTCTGTTACTACAGTATTGTGTATTTGCCTTTTGGTTCTTTGAGTAGGTTGCCGTATTTCTGCAAACACTCTCATTTTCTTCAGTGTCTTCCTTTTCACTAGTATTACTTTGATCGTCTTCTTCCTTTTCTTGTTTTTTGGACTGTTCTCTTTGTCTTCTTTGCTTCTCCCTGATAGCAGCCTTCTGTGCCTCTTCCTGTGAATGTACAGTAGATAATTGCACCTCAGCGTCTTTATTGCTTTTGTTGCTTTGCTGCTGTGCTGCTGCCTCACTATGCTTCTGCTGATCATTGCTAATTTTCCCTATTTCATTAACTTTAGGCATCATAATCTGCATGTCAATCGGTCTGATCATAAAAGCTCACCCCCCTTGACCCAGCATTTTATATTGCTTTATAATGCACCTACCCTAACATCAGCACCATCATTATATAATGTGCATCTTGACAAATTTTCCTTCACATATAGAGATGCAGACCCTATAGAAGCCTTCACCCCAGGAAATATAGTCATAGCCGCTCTTATTTTCCCCTCTGAAACGCTTTTTAGCTTCTCCTCAATTTGTTGTATCTCTACTTTATGCTCAGCAATTTTACTTTCATAAAACGCTTTAGAGCGTATACTCTTTGCCAATAGCTCCTTCTTATCATCTGTTAATACACCAGCAGTCTCAAATTTTCTGAGAATTTCTATTGCTTGCATTGACTTTTTTACGCTTGGTTCCATTACCTTTAACTCATCTCTAAGCTGCTTATATCTATCTCTTAGTGTTGGATCTACTCCAACCTCCAGATTTGTTACGGTAGCCATAGGTGAACCAATAACCTTAGCTGACACTTCTTTTCCTACCTTAACATTACCGCCAACTAGAAGCCCTTTTTTTCCGCCAAGCTCCAAAATAGTACCGCACTTTATATCACTGTGCATAACTGCTTCTGCCTTAATACTCCCCCTAGCAATTACTATGCTATTCTCAATATATTTTGATACTATGTCTCCGCCAGCTATTAAGGTTCCCTTACCTACACCATTCATACCCCTTCTGAGTATAATATCACCTTCTGCCTTTATTACTGCTCCCTCTACAACACCATGTACTTCAACATTTCCACCAGCCTCAATGGTAAAACCAGAGAGTACATTCCCCCTTACGGTAACATTACCAATAAAATTTATGTTTCCTGTTGAATTATCTACATCTGCTGGTACCTCAAAGCTAGAAAACACACTAACCTTACCATCAAGATATTGTATCTGACCATCAAGGTTTGAATAAAGTTCTGTTTCGTCCTGAGACAAATAAACATTTCTGCCTCTTTTAATTGTAGCAGGTTTACCATCCAAAGCCTGTATATCAATTCCTGCAACTGTTTTTCCTGGTTTTCCTGATTCAGGAGGCATAAGCTGGCAAAGCTTCTGATCCTTAGACACATTTTCTATATAATCAAGCTCTCTGTAATTTACACTTCCATCCTCTAGTATTGTTGGCTTTCTGTCTTTATTGACATCTACGAAAAACTGTATAGTACCATTCTTTCCATTTTGTGCACTAATTCCTTCTGCGATACATACTGACTCGTTGTATACTGGATATTCTGCCATGGATTGAAGGACATCCTTTTTAACCCCAAATATTACACCACTTTGTTTAAGTGCTTGTATTAATTCCTGTATAGACAAGTCCTTTCCGCCTATTGGTGGATATATAGTCATAAAAGCCCTCATTTTATCCTCAGAAACACTTATAGCAACAGTGGCATTTATCTTTTCTGGCGTTTGAGGAGGAGCAATTTTCTCAGCAACGCCCGACGCAGTTTTAACTACATATGAAATCACCTTTGCATCAAAGCTTTTGATTTGTTTTTTTCTAATAGTATCAAGAACCTCACTCTCATCTACCATTTTACCTTTTCCTACAGGCTTTCTAACAACTAAATATACACCATCCTCAAGATAATCCACCTCAAAATAGCCGTCATTTATATTTCTACCCATAATTGAGTCCATCCTATTTTACCTCCAAAACACTAGGCTTCACACTCAGTAAGCACTTTCATTACTATTAATGACAAATCATGATTGCTTACCCCATGCAAAGCTTATATAAAATGATATCAATTCACTATACAAAACAGAGCAGAATAACACTTCTGTAAATCATATATTATGTATATCGGCAAATTGCTATGTTTATTTAGTCTAACTAAGTATTATACTTCTATGACGATCCAGCTTACCCTTCATACGCATTATAGCCTTAGTATGAAGCTGCGAAATTCTTGACTCTGTTACCTTCATTATTGCACTTATCTCTTTTAAGGTCAATTCATCAAAGTAATAAAAAGAGATTACCATTCGCTCTTTCTCAGGTAGCTTGTCAATTGTATCTGCTAGTATATGCTTAATCTCATCTATTTCTAAGCTTCTTTCAGGTCTTCCAACTTCATCAGCGTCAGATAAATCCAGACCAACCTCGTAGTTCTGCTCGAGGTAATCCTCCAGTGATACGAAGGATGATAAATTCACCTCGCTTACAAGCTTATTAAGATCCGTTACGCTTATACCCAATCTTTCGGCTACCTGTTCATCATTAGCTACATGTCCTAGCTCAAGCTCTAGCTCAACATAAGCCTTTTCAATATCCTTACTCTTTTTTCTTAGGGATCTAGGCACCCAGTCCAGCTCCCTAATACTATCTATTATTGAACCACGTATTCTCAGAGAAGCGTATGTTTCAAACTTCACACCTTTATCTATGTCAAATTTCTCAATAGCGTCAATTAAGCCAAATACACCGTATCCGACAAGATCATCATACTCAACATTTGATCCAAAATATATGCTTAGTCTCCCTGCTACGTATTTAATCAAATGAGAATACTCTACTATTAGAGCCTCCCTAATGCTAGGATCCCCTGACTGGCTGTATTTTTTCCACATCTCTTGCCTTTTGTTGTCATTAGACAGCATCTCTATCCCCCATTCCACTCTTATTTATCTAACTGCTGCCTGATGATCTTCGCTATTGGAATATCATCGTCAAAATCATCTTCTACTCCTGCAACTGTATTATTGTCACCTACTGTATAGTCTATAGCCCCACCACGCTGTTCATCACTCTCTGCTTGAGCCATTTTTTCCTCTTCTAAAAGACGTGCACTTTCTTCTGCCTTTTTCTTTTCAATATCTTTTATCTGTTTTATCATTCCTATTATAGTATTTCTAAAAAACACTCCAATTATATAAAAAATAATCATAGCCAATATCATTCTTATATAAATATCTTTATTAATTAATTTCTGACTATAACCTGACAAGCCACCTATGATTGACGCACATAACGCCATAAACATTGGTATTCGTTCTACATAGTTCATTTTTCTCCCCCAAATACAAGCTTATATTTGTGACACACCATGACCTATCGTCTTTATGACTAACCGCCCGTCACAGGAGTAAAACTCTATTGTCCTACCGTAATTTCCACCAACATCCTCAGCTATTATTGGGATATTCAAGCTAATTAATTTTGCCCTGCTTGCTAATATATTTCTCTCCCCAACTCTTATAATATCTGAGGAAGAGCTAAAAGAAAACATCTGAGCACCGCCCGCAAGCTTTGCAGTTATTCTTTTCCTGTCAGCTCCCAATTTTATCATATTATCTAATAATGTATCAACCGCTGTATCTGCAAACTTTGCCCTATTTTGATTATTCTTTGCCTGTTCACTTGAAGGTAGCATAATATGTGCCATTCCTATAATTCTTTTAACAGAGTCATATAGCGAAATACCAACACATGAGCCTAATCCTAGCGTGATTAAAACCCCTGGATCTCTAGTAACATTTAAGTCAGCCATCCCCACTTTGACTACATTCTCCATTAGCTAATTACTCCTAGTGCCTTTAATAGTATCTCATATGACTCAACCTCTGGTATCAAAAAGAAATCTCCAACAACACTTGCATCATCCTCAATAAACTCTGTCTCTATATATAATACTGTATCTCCAGTTTTACCAAATTCAATTGCAGGTACACTTAGTATAGCTCCCGCCATATCTATAGCCAAAGCAGGCACCTGAGGGTAAATTTTTAGACCCGTAAGCGTAGACAATGATGACAAATATGAGCCAGCCAATATGTTTCCTATCTCCTGTAACGCTGAAAGCTCCATCTCCGTAAACTCTTCAGCGGCTCCAGCTTGTCCGATTTGTCCCATTAGTATATAAACGAGATTTTTAGCAGCCTTCTGCTCTAAAACAAACATAATATTTCCAGATAGGTCTCCGTCAACACTGAGCATAATACCTATTACAGGTGTTTCAGCTCCTCCTAGCACCTCACTAATGTTTTTGAATTCTATTATCTTTGCTTTAGGAACATCCATGTCAATTTTCTTATTCATTATCTTTGCTAATGCTGTTGCTGCATTTCCAGCTCCTATGTTGCCAATTTCTCTTAAAACATCAATATACATGTTATCCAAATTATCCAACGATAAGCTCATACTCTTTTATCTCCTTCTACTTACATCCCAACTAAAGCATATACTACCAGAGAATTATTGTAGCACTATTTTTTCCAAATTCAGCAGAGTAATAATTCTATTCTCCAGCTTTCCTACTCCCATTAAATGCTCTGATATTTTACTATTGGTAAAGCTACTTATTTTTTCAATATCATCCTCTGTTAATTGAATAACCTCTGCAACCGAATCCACAATTATTCCTACAGCACTATCCTCAATCTTGAATATTACTATTCTAGTGTCTTCACTATACTCCACTGAAGGTAAGTCAAATTTTTCTCTAAGACAAATAACTGGAATTACCTCACCACGAAGGTTTATGACACCCTTAATGTATGCTGGTGTTTTGGGAACACGGGCAATCCCCATTATCCTTTCTATAGTGGTTATCATTTTTATATCTACTCCATACTCTTCGTTTGCTACTCTGAAAACAACAAACTGTTTACTGTCATAATTAGTCGCTTCACTACGTTCATTATTTGTTGTCAAAGGTGAATTATCCATCGTATTTAATTCCATATATTTTCCCTCCCCTTTATGCTAAAGAGTTTACATCTATAATTAGTGCTACATTACCATCTCCCAAAATCGTAGCCCCTGCTATACATTTAATGCCAGACAATATTTTTCCTAAGGATTTAATAACAGTCTCCTGCTGTCCAATCAAGCTATCAACAACAAAGCCAGATAGCTTATCCCCTTTTTTCACTATTACTACAGTTAGCTGTTTTTTACCATTAGTCTCATCTCGATTTGGAACATCAAGGATTTTATCCAGTCTCACAATTGGTATAACCATGTTTCTAAGTAGCATAACCTCTTGCTTTTGTACCTGCTTTATATCCTCTTCATTAATATTAATAATCTCTTTTATAGAATTGAGAGGTATAGCATACTTTTCCTTTCCAATTAGCACTAGAAGGGCTTGAATTATAGCTAGAGTTAGTGGGAGTCTTATGATAAATTTACTCCCTTTACCCATTTCTGTATCTACTTCAACTACACCACCCAGTGTTTCTATCTTAGTCTTAACTACATCAAGACCAACTCCTCTACCAGAAACATCAGTAATTTTATCTGCAGTGCTAAAGCTAGGCTTGAAAAGGTAGTCTATAATGTCCCTATCTGCTAAATTCTGTGCTATATCTTCACTTAGCAAGCCTCTTTCTACTATTTTATTCCTAACCTTTTCTACATTTATGCCTTGACCATCATCCTCTACCTCTATAACAACATTATTTCCATCCTGATATGCTCTTAGGTAAATATGTCCAGTTTGAGATTTGCCTGCTTCTATCCTTGCCTTTTGTGATTCAAGACCATGATCTGCAGAGTTTCTCAATATGTGTATTAATGGATCACCAATCTCATCTATTACAGTCCTATCTAATTCAGTTTCTTCACCTGACATAACTAGCTCTATGTCCTTATTTAAATCCTTTGATAAATCTCTTATAAGTCTTGGGAATCTGTTAAATACAGTTTCAACTGGCACCATTCTGACCTTCATTACTGCGTCATGGAGATTCGTAGTTACTCTTTCCAGATACTCTAAAGACTCATTATACGTATTGGCTTTACTCATGCCATCTAAGTCCTCAAAGCCATTCTTTATAATAATTAATTCACTAACAAGATTCATCAATATATCTAATCTATCAATATCTACTCTGACTGTTTTGCCAGTTTTCTTACTTTTAGCAGTTGAAGCATCTATATTTTTAGGGGTTGTGGCATTTGATGTCTCTACTTTTATTTCATTTACCTTTACATCTGCCTGTGTCGGATTTTGTCCTGTTGATTCATGACTATCACTAATAGATATTTGTTCAGCTATAACAGGCTTTATTACTACCTCATTTACCTCAGCAACTGAATTAAGCTCTTGTTCTAAAACTTTTTTTGCCTGCTCAGTTATAACTACGACGGTAAAGGAGAAATCAAACTTTTCATCCTCAATATCTTCTACTGAGGGAGAGGCCTTTATTATTTCAGAATACCTTTCCAGTATTTGAAATATTATAAAGGCTCTAGCAGCCTTTAACAGGCAACCCTTATCAAGAATAATGTCTATTTTAAAAACATTCATCCCCTGTTCATTTGCCTTCTGAATAACATTTTTATCATATTCATTGTATTTAATTATTAGCTGACCAGCATCTTCTATTTGGGGAACAACCGTAGTGTTTGTTTCAGGTTTTATTACCGTATTCTGTTTCGCCTCAGTTATTGGTTTACCTTCTGCTACAAGAGAGAGTGCATCTATTAGCTCCTTATAATCATCATCACCCTCATTTCCTGTATTCACAATGTTCTCAACATAGTTTTCTAGTGCGTCCAGACATTTAAAAAGCAAATCCAGTGTCTCTGGTGTTATAAACAGCTTAGCACTCCTAAAACCATCTAATACATCCTCTAAATCATGAGTAAGAGTAGCCATTTTTGAATAACCCATAGTACCAGACATACCCTTTAAGGTATGGGCAACTCTAAACAGCTCATTTATCGTACCAATATCATTAGTTTCTTTCTCTAATTGAAGCAAGCATTCATTCATTCTTTGCAAATGCTCTTTCGATTCTTCAATGAATATTTCCAAATATTGTCCCATATCCATATCCTTACACCCCCATATATTTAAGTATGCTATTAGTAATGGCTTTCAGAGGAACCTGCTCATCAACAGCCCCTTTATTATGGGCTGCTCTAGGCATTCCGTACACAACACATGACTGCTCGTCCTGACCAATCACATATGCATTATTGTCCTTTTTTAGCTTGAGTAATCCGTTAGTTCCATCGCTCCCCATACCTGTCATTATCACTCCTATAATATTTTTTTGTCCTGTTTCAGAGAGTGATGTCATCATTTTATCTACACTAGGTCTATGTCCCGAAACTGAAGCAGACTGATCTAATGAGATTATTATATCATTATTACTCTTTTTAAACAACATATGAAAATCACCAGGTGCAATATATGCTTGTCCTGGTCTTAAAATATCACCCTCTTCTGCTTCTTTAACAGAAATTGCACTCATCCCGTCCAGCCTACCTGCAAGTGATTTTGTAAATCCGGGTGGCATATGCTGTACTATTAACACTGCTGCCGGTATATCCTCTGGTAAAAAAGGAATTACACTTTGCAGGGCTTTGGGCCCTCCTGTAGATGTACCAATAGCAACTATATATTCAAGCTCCACCCTATTAATACTAGTTTTTTGTTTAGTTATTTTTTTTGTTTTAGTAGCCTTATTTTCAAAAGATATATCTGTTTTTGTACCTCGCATATTTTTTGTTTTACTAGCTACTATAACCTTTTCAATAATCTCCTTTTTCTTATCTATAGAAGAGATATCAAATAAATTCACTGGCTTTGTTATAAAATCAACTGCACCATCCTCCAGTGCTCTTATGGTTGCCTCTGTACCTTCAGAAGTTACACTGCTTAGCATAACCACTGGAAACTGTCCTATATTTACAAGCTCCTTCAGGCAATTTAAGCCATCCATAACTGGCATTTCTACATCTAGTGTAATTACGTCAGGCATAAGCTCTTTGGATTTACTTACTGCCTCCAAGCCATTTTTCGCTGTACCAATAACAGACACCCTTTTATCTTCATTCAAGATATCCGTTATAACCTTTCTCATAAAAGCAGAATCATCCACCACTAAAACCTTTATGTCTTTATTCATAAACTCCATATATCTAACTCATTCCTTTTTTTAACAAATTTCTTTGTTGTTCAAAAATATAAGTAATTAATTCTTCTCTATTTTTGTCATCAATTTTATAAAACTGGACTCCCACATCATATCGGATTTCACCTATATCTCTATTTGTAAGACATCTTACTATTCTACCTACAAAACTACATTGTCTGCTTCCTAGTTCAAGAATCCCCTCAATAAGCTTTCCAAGATCATATTTTTCCTTAAGAAACATCTTAATCCCGCCACCACTAATATCACTTGTTACTGCCCCCAAAAACTCTCCTCTCTCATCTATAGGTTGAGAAAAAGAGTCAAAAACTCTATATTTTATATTTACCATACATTCAAGTCTATAAAACGCTCTCCTTTGAATTTTTTTTAATTCACCTAGCCTCTCAGCTGTAAAAAGTGCAAGCTTATCCTTGTAGAAACGCTCCTTAGCAATAGCATTAAAAAAATACAAGTCTCCCTTATACCCAAAGTAAATCTTCAATCTTGACTCCCTATGAATAGGAACTAGGTTGCCCTCTAGTATAGGTATATATAGCAAAATTTTATTATTACCATCTGCTACTCCAACAATCTGACTTACAAGTACAGGTCTTTCTATATCGCCATCAGCGTTTATCCTTTCTAATTCAACCTTTGTTCCAATCTTGAGTTCAGGCTCCATCTTAATTTAGCACTCCCCTAAATTCAAATCCATACTTTTATATTGTTTTATACATTTATTTTCTAACCCCAAAAAGACATTTAATAGCCATTTGAGTAATAATCTTATTATAACATAATTATACTTAAGTAAAACATCTAAATTGATTTTTAGAATAAAAAATCAACTAAACCCTCTACTCCTTCCCCCAATATCCTATCATTCTATTGAAAAATGCCTTAACACCCTTCCCCCTATTATCTTCCATTATCTCCTCCACCTGCATTAGTCTTTCTGCCAGTGTTTTTATCTGTTTTGTCGCCTCACTTTTTGGATAGCTTAAAAAAAACGGTTCCTGTAGCTTGACTGCCTTTACAACGCTATCATCATTAAGTATAAACCCAAGCTTTGTAAGCTTCAAGGACAAAAACTTTTCTGATACCATAGATAGCTTGTTATATACATCATCAGCCTCTTTAGAAGTTTCAGCTCTATTAATAATAACCTTAATGTCCTTATGCTTATCACGATTTGACACTGTTTTTATCAAAGCATATGCATCAGTTATTGCTGTAGGCTCAGGAGTAGTAATGAGAATAACATCATCCGCCGCCATAACAAAGCTCATCACGTTTTCTGACAACCCAGCACCTGTATCTATAATTATAAAATCGTATAGCTTATCCAATAACGCAAGATTCTTAATTAAACGCTCAAGCTGAAACCTATCTAGCTTAATTAAGTCTTCGACACCTGAGCCTCCGGATAAAAATTTAACACCATTTGGCCCATCTGTAAGAACCTCCAATATATTCTTATCATTATGTATAATATCTACTAGAGAATTCTTAGTAAATATACCAAAAAGAACATCAATATTAGCTAAACCAAAATCAACATCCAGTATAATAACCTTTTGACCCATTTGACTTAAGGCAATAGCTATATTAACCGAGATGTTTGTTTTCCCAACCCCACCCTTGCCGCTGGTTACTGTTAAAATCTTAGCATGCTTCTGGGATTGTTCATCATTATTGACAAGCTCTAGCTGCTTCATCTTTATATTCTCTATTTTTTCTCTTAGTCTTTCAGCCTGGTCTCTCATTCAACCTTACCCCCATAGTTCTATTATCAAACTAAAGAAAACTATTACCTTCAGTTCATCAGGTTGTCTATAATACTATCAACATTGGCAATTTCAATATCATCGGGTACGTTTTGACCCGTAGTAACGTATGATAATCTTTTCCCACTTGTATATACTGTATTTAATATGATTCCATATGATGAAGTTTCGTCTAGCTTAGTAAATATTAACTTATATTCTGGTATAAATGAATAGCTTCTAATTATCTCAGCTCCGGCTGCTTTACTCGCAGTAGCACTGAATACCAAAAATATCTCGTCTGCATTGCATAGGTTAACAAGGGTCTTAATCTCATCAAATTGAGCCTTGTTTTTGTTACTCCTACCTGCTGTATCAACAAAAATTACATCCTTATCCTGATGTAATTTTATAGCATCACCTATTTCAGAAGGAGAGTAAATAACTGTTACTGGTATGTCAAGAATACTAGCATATGTCTTCAATTGCTCAACTGCTGCTATTCTGTACGTATCGGCTGTTATAAAGCCTATTTTCGCCTCATTTTTGAGAAGATAATTAGCAGCTATTTTTGCTAAGGTTGTTGTCTTACCAACTCCTGTTGGTCCAACAAACATTACAACTGTAGGTCCATTACTCTTTAAGTTAACAAGCTTGGGAGATCCAAGCAGACTTTTTAGAAGAGAGTTCATAACCCCGTATATCTTATTCCTATCAGCCGTTTCACCTACTGACGACTTAACATTTTTTATGATTTCCTTAGCCAAAGAACGCTCTACCTCATGGTCTATTAATAAATCTAAATACTTTTCGTAAACATCCTCATTTTTTTCCTTGACTTCATTTTCTGTCTTTATATTACTAGCTTCTAATTTTGTACTCTTCTCTTTTTTGCTTTGCTCTTCTTCCCTATTTGTCTTTTCAATAGGTTCAACTCCAGAGGAGACTGGTTTATCTTGTTTACTGATATTATTATATATTTCTTTAATAAGCCCCTTCATGCTACTAACTTCATTTTCTAGCTGCTTTATTTTTTCATTGTCGTTAGAGGATACTGCCTTTTCCTTCCGTGTCGCAACACTTGCCCCCATATCTTCAACATCTTCATTACTAGTAATCTTACCATTTCTGCTGTATGTTTTATAACTATTACCAGTTGGTATAGGATTTTGCTTATTAATAAAAGCATTACTTCCCTTATTTATTTGTAAATTTTTCTGAAGGCTTATTTTGTTGTCCTTCTGATTTTCCTTTGTGTTCTCTTTTTTTAGTTTATCCTCGTCCACAGCTGCTATAACCTCAACCATTTGCTTAGAAAACATACCAAACAGACCAGACCTCTTTTTAACCTTTTTACTACTTAAAATCATGGCATCTGGCCCAAGCTCGTATTTCATTTTTAAAATAGCTTCAGTTACATCGTTTTCAACATAACGCCTAATCTTCATATTAACTCCCTTTTACCTTTCATAACCCTACAATTCCCAAGGATTCAACCTCTATTGTCGGATCAAGCTCACTATAGGACAACACAACAATCCCAGGTACAGCCTGTTCTGCCATACGCTTAAAATATAGTCTTACAATTGGTGAAGATACTATAATTGGCTGTTTTCCAAGTTGAAGAATTTTTTCTGCCTGCTTTGCAAGATTCTTTAGGATACCATTAGTCACATTAGGTTCTAGTGCAAGATATGAGCCTGCTTCTGTCTTTTGGACCGAATTCATAATGGTTTGCTCCAGTTCAGGGTCTAAGGTCAGAACACTATTGTTATCTGGAGTAATAAAGGTTCTTGTTATCATCCTTCCCAATGCTTGTCTTACATATTCAGTAAGCATATCTGACTCCCTTGTGATAGGTGCGTAATCCGCAAGTGTTTCAAGTATTGTAACCATATCTCTGATAGACACTCCCTCCATCAAAAGATTTGCAAGAACCTTCTGTATTTCTCCTATAGAGAGTAGCTTTGGAGTCAACTCGTCTACAATCGCAGGGTAGGTTTCCTTTACGTTTTCTATAAGTGTCTGAACATCCTGACGCCCAAGCAATTCGTGTGCATGCTTTTTAATTACCTCCGTTAAATGCGTAGCTATTACAGATGGAGTATCAACTACTGTATACCCTAACATTTCTGCACGATCACGCTGCTTTTCTGTAATCCATACTGCTGGAAGCCCAAAGGCTGGCTCAACAGTAGGGATACCGTCAATTTCATTCTCGGCAATTCCAGGATTCATAGCCATATAGTGGTCTAGCATTAAATCTCCGCTTGCAATATCTACCCCTTTTATCTTAACTACATATTGATTTGGGGATAACTGTATATTATCTCTCAATCTTATGATTGGTACAATCATACCCAGCTCTATCGCTAGCTGTCTTCTAATCATTACCACTCTATCAAGAAGGTCTCCCCCTTGATTAACGTCTGCTAGAGGAATTACTCCATATCCGAATTCAAGCTCTATTGGGTCAACCTGAAGTAATGAAATAACATTCTCCGGCTTACGGATTTCTTGTATTTCCTCCTCCTCAAACTGCTGTTCCTCCTGCTTTATAAGCTTACTTTCATCACCCTTTAATTTTATACCTACAAAAACTAGAACTATAGCAAGTAATATAAACGGAAGTGGGTCAAGCATAAACCCCATAATTACGCAACCACCTGCTGCTATATACATAATTACAGGCTTGTAAAATAGCTGTTTAATTAAATCATTACTTAACTCATCATCCGCAGCTGCTCTAGTTACTATAATACCAGTAGATATAGATATTAATAGTGAAGGAATCTGACTGACCAGACCATCTCCAATAGACAATCGGGTATATTTATCTAAAGCATCTCCAAACGCCTCATGGTTCATAGCCACACCAATAATGAAGCCACCTACTATATTTACTATAGTCGTTAGAATACCTACTATAGAATCATTTTTAACAAATTTGCTGGCACCATCCATGGCTCCATAAAAGTCAGCCTCTCTCTGTATCTTCCTTCTTCTTTCCTTGGCATCATGTTCATTAATCAAGCCAGCATTTAAATCAGCATCTATTGCCATTTGCTTTCCTGGCATAGCATCAAGTGTAAATCTTGCTGCAACCTCTGAAACCCTTTCAGAACCCTTAGTAATAACTAAAAATTGCACAATAGTAATAAGAATAAAGGCTACAAACCCGACTACTATATTATCCTGAGCAACAAAGTTGGCAAAATTGTCAATAACATCACCTGCATATCCTTTTCCAAGAATTAATCGGGTAGAGGATAAATTCAATGCCAGCCTATATATGGTTGTAAACAAAAGCAAGGTGGGGAATACTGACATACTCAGTGCGTCCTTCGCATATAGCGAATTTAGAAGAATTATTAATGCTAAAGAAATATTTATGACAAGCAGAAAATCTATAAGCCATGTAGGTACTGAAACAATTATAGCAAGTATAATTGCAACTATTAGTACCGCTACAGCAATACCTCCCATCTGATTCTTTGCCATTACCATACCCCCAAGATTATCTTTTGTAAAATTTTTGCGGCAATAAAACAAAATATTCTTAATACCTGCAAAAGGATATTATCCTTCTATTATATTCTACAAAAAAACAGGATATCTGGCAAGTATATTTATAAAGGTATTATTTCCATTCTATAAATCCCTCACCAAGCACCTCTCTAATGTCACTTAGGAAAATAAAAGCATTGGGGTCAGTTTTTTTGACTACATCTTTTATTCTTACAATTTCACTTCTTTTTGCAATACATAAAAGAACTAGCTTATCTGTTCTAGTATACATTCCTCTTCCATATAACGATGTCACCCCACGTTCAACCTCTTTTATAATCCTATCAGCAACCTCTTCTCCCTTATCCGAAATTATGTATATGCCCTTTGCAAAGCTAACCCCCTCAACCACTGCATCAATTACCTTTGTGGTTACATACATTGATACTACTGCATATAGTCCCAGCCTAAAGCTTTGAAACACTACGGCTGCACATACAATTATTACTCCATCCACATAAAGCAACAGCCTTCCAACTGTCATCCATGGAAAAAAGTGATTTAAAATACCTGCAAGCAAATCACTTCCACCTGTAGTTGCACCAGAACGAAAGACAAGCCCTAATCCAATTCCCACAGCAAAGCCACCAACCAGTGCGAACAGTAACAAATCAGGGATTACCTCACCAGATGAAGCAAGAGCCTCCTTCTCCATCAACAAGCCTGAATATTTGTCGGAGAAATACGCAAAAACATCAATAAACACGGATAGTGCAATACTACCATATAGAGAGCGTAGAATAAAATACCTTCCCACTGATTTATAGCCAATTATAAGCAAAGGAACATTCATAATTAACATAAATATACCAACCGGCATTTTGCCATCAGTTAGATAAAACACTATTGTTGCAAGTCCAGAAAAACCCCCAGGAGCAATCTTGAATGGAACCAAAAAAACATCCAGACCTATTGCCATTATTGCACACCCCAGAGTAATAGCAAATACCTTTATTACGCCTTTTCTTAAGCTAATTCCATTATTCATTATCAGGTACTCCTTATCCATCGTTTTGAATAATAAGCGATGGTTCAAGCAATATACACTAAATTTTATTTAATATTGTCTAAATAAATAATCTTGCTTATTGCTTAGTATTCCCCAATTAATCCAAAGGTACATATTTTTCTATGTTCGCATCATTAAAGGTTCCCATTTGCGAATATGCAGCTATTGCTGCATCTATTATATGAAACCCAAGAGCTACACCAGTGCCTTCACCCAGTCTCATGTCCAAAAACAAGTATGGTTCCATATCTAAGTATTGAAATATTCTTTTTGCTCCTGGCTCTGCTGACCCGTGAGAAGTGAAGATATAGTCCTTAATATTGGGTGCTATGGTGATTGCAGCAAGTGCAGCAGCAGAGGATATAAAGCCATCAATAAGTATAGGGAGACGATAATATGCAGCTCCGATAAAGCAACCAGTAAGTCCAGCAATATCAAATCCACCAAGCTTTTGTAAAACATCTATGCCATCCTTAGCATTTGGTCTGTTAATCTCTATAGCCCTTTTTACTATCTGTATTTTTGCTTCATAGCCTTCCCTAGTCAAGCCAGCACCCTTTCCAACCATTTCTTCAACTGAGGCACCAGTAATAGCAGCCGCAACTGCACTGCTTGTGGTAGTATTTCCAATTCCCATTTCACCAGTACCAAGTAAATCTGCACCCTTTTCTTTAAGCTCACCAACTGCCTCAATGCCTATTTCAATTGCCTTAATCACCTCATCACGAGTCATTGCCGCACCCTCAGATATGTCCCAGGTTCCTTTTCTTATCTTTTTATTAATAACACCCTCAACCTGAATATCTGCATCAACCCCTATATCAATAACATGTAGCCTTGCACCTGCATGACGTGCCAATACATTTACTCCAGTAAAGCCTTTAGTGAAATTAATTGTGACCTCTTTGGTAACACTCTTAGGACATGAGCTTACACCTTTATCTGTCACTCCGTTATCTGCACACATAATAATTATATACTTATTTTTAACAGAAGGTATCAGCTCTTCTCTTATCCCTGCAAGCCTTTTTGCCATACCCTCAAGCTTACCAAGACTTCCTAATGGTTTAGTTAGATTATCAAGCTTTTTTTGAGCAGCCTCCATTACCTGTGCATTTAAAGGCTCAATATTCTTCAAAACATACTCCAGCTTCATAATTATGTACGTTCCTTTCTTAAATCAATTCACTAAACTTCCCAATATAATATATTAAAACAAAAAAAATGCTCTGTGAGATTTCAATCATAAACCCACAGGTATCACCAGTCATTCCGCCAATCTTGCTCTTTATCCATTTCAGAATAAAAAAAGAAATAATTGAAAGCAATATTATAGCTATAACACTATCAAGTCGGCAACTCCAATATACAACGACTAGAATAATAGCAACTAACATTAGGAATGAGAAAAATGCTTTAGTTACAGTACAAGCCTCCACAAAGGTAGTCCCCATTCCCTTAACAGGCTTTGCATACTGACTGTTTGAGCATGTAATAATCACAACAACTCTCCCAACAACAGGAAATATAATAATATATATCAGCGGTAAATTAGCAAGCATAACAACATTAATTAAAGATACCATCACAATACCAAGTACACCAAATGTGCCTATTCTGCTATCCTGCATTATTTCAAAAATTCTATTTTTATCTCTGTTACTGAAAAAACCGTCAAAGGTGTCGGCTAGACCATCAATATGTAAGCCACCAGTAATCCAGACATACAACAGCCACGATATTACAGCCGTAATATACCTACTAGTACTAAAGGCATGATTTTGGGTTAAAAAACTATTTTTAAATAATAATTCAATCACTTCAAGCCCACTGAGCTCACTTTGTACTGTGCTAAAGAACACCTCTATAAGTGCAGGAATAAAAGCAAATAATCCTATTATTACACCAATTAAAGGGAACAAAATAATTCCCTTACTTAAATCCTTTTCATTATAGTCATACCTATAACGAATTGGTATTCTTGTGAAATAGACAATCATTAATAAAAAGCTTTTCAAGAAAGTCCTCCTATAATTCTTCTAGAACAATTATATATCACCAGATTTTAAAGTCAATGTAATATCTTATCTAATAAAATTGCGTTGTCAATGTTTCTGTATATTTATTCAAAACAACAACGCAATACACTCTTCAAGAGTTTCTTGTTATGGTAAATCATGGTAGTGTTGTTTAAGTACAGTCTTAGGAATTTAACTATTTTATCCGCATCGGTATTCCAGAGACCGCTAAATAAACCTCATCAGCTTCACTTGCAATAAATTGATTCATCCTACCTGATATATCCCTAAAGTAATTCCCCATTTTATATGCAGGCACTAGCCCCATACCCACCTCATTAGTTACGAATATTATATTTTTACCATGTTTCCTTGTCAGTTGTATCAGGGAGTTTATCTCTTCCTTAATACTTAGCTCTAAAGCATCAATTTTGTTCATATCACATGCTTCAAAATCTAAACCACTGTCCATCATTAGGTTTGTAATAAGAATAGTCACACAATCTAAGAGTAGCGTTTGTGCTTCACAGAAAGCTTTTACCCCTTCTAGCTGATTAAACTCCTTATATTTTTCTATTGTCATCCACTCCTGTGGTCTGGAGCTTTGGTGCTTACATATTCTATCCTTCATTCCTTCGTCAAAAGCCAGAGCTGTTGCAATATAAGCTACTCTTTGCTGACTTTCTTTTGCAAGCTTCTCAGCGAAGGTACTTTTACCACTTCTTGCTCCGCCTGTGACCATAATAAGCTTAGACATATATTTTCTCCT
>QKEK01000251.1 GCA_003251775.1 Clostridia bacterium
AACATTTCCGCTACCTCAACTGTAACAGTTCCTACTTTCGTTTAGAGGCATTACAGTAGCAAACGGCATGTTGTAAATTCAAATACTTTTGTCACCATCCCCATCTATGTCTATGTCGTCCTTGAGTTGAAATTGATGTAGGTATTGTAAGATCAATTTCTGGTTTTTCTGCAGGTGTAAGAACAATTTCATCTTCTGTCCAGTCTGATTTAATATTATCAATGATAACTGAAACATTCTCAGTACCAACAATTGCAGACTCATTTACAAAAATCCTTACTGTAACAATTCTAGTTGAATCTGCTGTAGGGGCGTATGGAGCTGCATCTACAGCTATTGTCTGACCAGCTGGTATAGAAAGGAATGCAGAATTACTAGTTGAATCAGCTGAATCATAAAATATAGCTATTGGTACATCATAATCATTTGGATTAGTTATATCAAATTTCAGATTATCTTCACTGAAATTCCATACAGTATTTGGTGAAGCATTAATTCCTAGTATTGATAGATTAGCCCATGTGGCATCAGTAGTAAGTGCTGTAATCTTAAGAGCCTTATTACCTTCAATATTGACTATTTCGCTGGTGGTGTCATTTGAAGATACATAGTAATTAGTAGGTCCTCCTTCTTCAAATGTGACAACATCAAATGCTACGGTCTCTTCTGTGACTGCCTTGATATTATCAATGAAAATTGTAGCCTCGGTATCTCCTGCTTCTAAAGCAGCTTTTTCTAGTACACAAAGTCCTATACTTGTAATATGAGAGCCATCAAGACCATTTTCCATACCTGCCCAGTTGCCATTAACCCAATCAGTTTCCCGAGCAGAGAAATCACTCATTGTTATTGTCCTTGTCGTATTAGCAGGGATTCTATTCCATAGCCAGCCAGTATTACCTGCTACATCGGTAGTTGCAAGATACACCTGTAAATCATAGTCATTTGGATTATGTACATTCATTGTATATCCGTTACTTACATCCCAACCATCAGTTTCAGAGCAGTTAAAAATTACTCTTTTGTATGCAAAGAAGTTGTAATCATTGCCTAGATTTCCATATGTAGCTTTTAGTGATTTTATCCCATCTGATGAATGTTCGGCTACAGTTTCGAGAGTAATTCCATTTTGAGCACTATAATTTACGTTCTCTCCATCTTCAAATGAAATTGTTTCAAGCTGGAATAATCCAGTAACAGGATCATTAAGATTTTGCCTAAACATAGAAATTGCTCTATCAAGCATATGTATAGTAGCATTAACCTCATCTGGAGTAGCAAACGTATCCTTTAAAGTTATCTGAGCATTTTTTATTGCAAGAACAAAAGCATCATAATAAATCTGAGTAATCCATTTTGATCCTTCTGGATGATTAAGACCATTTTCTGAAATGTATACATTATCAGTTATTAAGTTAAGGGCTTTCTGCATCTTATGTTTAATAGGGACTGTATCAGCCCCT
The DNA here is from genome assembly GCA_003251775.1 of Clostridia bacterium. Lineage (GTDB taxonomy): Bacteria > Bacillota > Clostridia > DSM-8532 > SZUA-474 > SZUA-474. The sequence continues at coordinate 1,464 of QKEK01000251.1, forward strand.
CTTTGTACATTTTTTTTGTAGTAATTCAAAAACTGCACACTTGTTATTTTACCACCTTCTGGCATTGAAACGCCAACTTTATTATATCCGGTCTTCAGAATGTCAGTATCGACATCGAACTCCATAAACGTTAATAAGTTACCTGATTTGTTTGTGTATTCAAGACTTCTTGTGCCTATTTCTGTTCCATTAACCGAAACAGCCATATTACCACTGAATCCGCTTCCAGTTTTACCAAAGCCAATTCTAAGGACTGACTTATTGATGCCATCTGCTTTTGTGTCAATAATAAATTCCATGTCTGCACCTGTATCAACAAGCTCTTCTCTTGCATAATCAATCTTTCTTAAGAGCTGACTCTCAAAAGCAACATCTTTATCTAATGTAATTTCAAATACTGCCATTTCCTGTACTCTCATATAAATGTTATTAATATCTTCGACAGGTACTTCTTCGAATGTAAGTTTAGCCCGTTCGAGGTAGTAATGCTTCTTTGTTACATTACTGATATTGACATCATCGCCAAGAAGTAAATTAAGATCAAGGTTAAGTCTCTGTTTGTTTAGATTATGAACAGCAAGATATACCTTATTACCATATCGTGTTGCCTTAGTAAATACTCTTTCTTCTGAAAGATCGTCATCACAGTTAACATCCGAAGGAATATATGCACCCTTAAAATCTTTCCATAAGTCAAGATATGCTACCATTGGTGTCATTTGCTCTTGAATTGCAGTTGCGTTACCATCTGTATATCTATAGAATGTAATATTGGCGTTTGGCCTCCAGCTCATAACCGGATAAATGTATGGAACCATCATATCAATAGAATCAGCATAATCCATAAATCTTAATAAATAACCGTTAAATGCAGTTAAGTTTTGAAAGAAGTCGATATCTGTTCCAAGTGCGTTGTATGAACCCTCTTCTGTTATAAGGATTGGTTTTACATTATTTGTGTTTGCCATGTGAGCTCTTAAAAGATCCATGACAGCTTCAAATCTTCCGCATAAAAATCCATCAGAGTTATCAATTTTGTCATTTACATAGAGACTTGAGTTCTCATAGAAATGATGTGAATACCAGTCAAGATGTTCTTTTGTATCATCCATAAAATCAAGCTGATACTGTGCATTATCAAAATCATTTCTTTCTAGGTACATAAAAGCACTACTTGGACCACCTACTAATACACTAGGATTAACTTCCTTAACTTTATCAGCAACTGTATTATGAAACTCTCCAAGTTTCTCCCATGCACCATCAGTTGTGTCTGTATTGAAGAAATTCCACTCATTCACAATGGTTGATTCATTCTTAACTTCAAGGTATTTTGGTCCATATCCACCCATCCTCATATTGATTGCTTTATATAGCTGTGCCGCTGTATCTGCCGCTGAATCAAACTTATCATAAGCGGGTGTTGCAAATTGAGGGCTCATTGATGTATCATTGGGATCTTCCCATGTCCAATAGGGCCAACCATCGAAAGTGACACAGTAATTGTTTCCTATTGATGGATAAAGGGTATTAAGTTTATTAATAACAGTATTGTTCTGTGCATAATTTTCATATGTTTGTGTAAAATCAGACCAACCTGGTTTGTTTGCATCTTCAACAAGGCCACTATTGTAAGCATTCAAGAAGTGGAATGCCCCACGTCCAGGTAGGAATCCCCAGTCATGTGTTGTTTTAAAGAAAACATCATCATCAAGAATCCAATCACTTATTTGAGAGAATAGCTGAACTGGTCCGCTATTTACATGGTATCTCTTGAATACGTTGGATTCAAACTTATTGGTTCCGTTGATACTCAAATTCTTAGTTGTATCAACATTGACACTTACATCAAGAATAGGCTTATCTTTACCCATAACGGTATATGCTGACGTATCATATTCAGTAGGCATACCCTGTTCTTCCCAGATAAATACAAAGTTAAGTGTACCCTTACCCTGTAGTCTTAGTTTATATCCCTCATAATTAATGCTACCATCTGGGTTTTTATTGTCCCATGGGGTTGCTATTTTGGAATCCCTTATTCTCTTAATACCCGCATATGTAGTATACAATGGTTGCCCATCAACAGAATACTCACCTGACCAATAAATATGGTCATTTTGAAGTGGATATTCTATACCGTCTGGATCAATAATTGACATTACAAGGTCTTGGTCTGTAATAAAGCCTTCAGAGCCTGAAAAACGCATATTACCAAAAAGTCTGAATACTCTCGCAATGTCCACTGGAATATCATAAACTACTCCATCACTAACATCCACGGCATCATCAAATTGTATAAAATTAATTCTCCGAATTCTGCTTTCACCATTTACGCTTGTAATAAAATCTGTTGGAGCGATTTTCATATCAGCAAATTTTGCTTCATATGTTTGTACTACCTGATCAATTGTATCAAAAGATTCTTTATTAGCAGCTATATTCTCTGGTAAGTCATCATCACCATTGTCGGTATTTGCAAATACTCCTATTTGTCCAACTGTCAGAACTGATACCAGCAAAAAAACACTCAAAATTAAAGAGAGTATTTTTTTGCCTTGTTTGATTTGTTTCATAATTTAACCTCCTCAAAATATGATAATGTTAATCTATTTAAGCTAAACAGCTCAATATTCTTACCTAAAGGTGTCATTGCACTTTTTTATACACATAAACAGATAATTCTAACACTATTTCCTAAATAATAATTTCACATTATTTCGGCTTTGTTAGTTTTATCAGTATTTAGTGTTAATTGTTTTCGCATATAGCATCTGTAATAGCTGATTTTGTCAAAGATGTAAACGAAATTTGTGCTGAATTATTATCTCTTTATTTTTGAGCGATTTTATTAAATACATTTTTCAGCTTTATTATACTGATATATCTTTATTCTTTAATTAAAATAAATATACACCCAACAATACCCAGTAACAATACCCAATTGTTATAAAGCCATTTATTTATATTGAAAATATATATGACTAATGTTAGAATAGGATTGAATGAGTTAGACATCTTGGGGGAAATATGGAGCATAAAATACCGCTTTTGGATATAGTTATGACATTTTCTAATGCAATAGATTTAGTTAGCCCACATATGGCAAATCATCAAAAGAGGGTTGCTTATATAGCTTACTCTATTGCCGCTGAAATGGGTCTTTCTAAAACAGAAAAGGCATACGTCGTGTATGCCAGCTTACTCCATGACTGTGGTGCGTTAAGTGAGGATGAAAAGCTCAAAGCGTTGAGATATGATTTAGGAGAAAACAGGATAGATAGATATTCTCATGGGTATAGGGGCTGGATTCTGTTAAAGGATTCAAAGCTTTTAAGGGAAGCAGGAGAAATAATAAAGTTTCACCATGTCTATTGGAAGGAACGGGATAGCTTTCTACTCAGTAGCTACAATATTCCCAAGGGAAGCTATATTGTTCATTTGGCTGATAGAATTGATGCCCTTATTCAAAAAGACTCTGAAATCCTTGAGCAACGCCAAGAAATAGTTAAGACTATTATGAATGCCTCAAATTCTTTATTTATGCCAGAGGCTGTGGAAGCCTTTTCTCAGATAGCTACTAAAGAGTGCTTCTGGCTAGATATTCTGTCTCCATATATTGATGTATTAATACAAGATATTATGAAGGATAATGTTACTTTTGTCTCAAAATTTGAAAGGCTTATTCCTTTAGCCAATATTATGCACCAGATAATAGACTTTCGTAGTGCCTTTACAGCTTCACACTCCATTGGTGTTGCCGAGTCTGCTCAGCTATT
>QKEK01000094.1 GCA_003251775.1 Clostridia bacterium
CTCAAACGCCTCAGCTCGATTTTTTGTAACAACTAAAACCAGCATTACTTGTCCTGTTGATTTACTACTACGAATTACAATGTGTCTTACTAAGCCCTTACCAGATGCTTCGTCATAAACACTAATATTATTCTCCCTTAAATACTCAAGCACCATAGCTTTTATCTTAACACTAATCTCTTCCTGAATAGTACAGTCATTACTTTCAATAATAACATGACTTCTTCTGGCATAAAAGCCTGCAACTACCTTATCATTTATAATTCCAACAGGAAACTGAGCTTTATTCCTATAACAATAAGGACGTTCCATTCCAATAGTTAAGTTCACCTTCACTTCAGGTAATCCCGCAATTCTGTCAAAGCACTCCTTAACTCTCTGTCTCTTACACTCAAGCTGATATTCATATGTCATATGCTGAAGACTACAGCCCCCACACCTTTTGTATATCTCACAAAAAGGCTGATTTCTATAAGGCGAGGGAGTTATTAGTTTTTCTACTATACCAAAGGCATGATCAGACTTTAGCTTAACTATTTTAATCTGTACTACTTCTTCAGGTAATGCATTATGCACAAAAACGACAAAGCCATCAATCCTTCCCACACCAAGCCCCTCATGAGATAAGCCAAGTATTCTTATCTCATAACTCTGGTTTTTATCTATTTTAGTTTTTTCTATACTATCTAGTCTAATCTCTTTGTTTTCAGTATTCATCATTATTACCTCATTTATCATATTTTTTCCAGTTATTAACACCTACTATTTACTTTTTACTATCCACCCTACCTACATATCTCATACATACATAAATATCTTTCTATATACCTATATTTTTTATTTACCTGTCTGTCTACCTAACCTATCTATCTGTTTACCTGTCTGTCTACCTAACATATCTACCTATCTGTCTTACTTACTACACGAAGTCGCCCCTTAATAGGCGTTTTTTGTAATACCTCTAATACCATTTCTCCCTTACCATTTAGGATTTCCACAAAAGTAGAAATATCCATAATATTAATTATACCAATATCCTCTGCTGTCATGCCTTTAATGTTACATAGTGTTCCCACTATATCGACAGCTCTCATTTTTGTTTTTCTACCTGCATTTATATGTAGCTTTATAATACCCTCACTAAGCTTAGAGCCTTTAGACTCTTTTAATTCAGGAGTTGTACTTATCTTTTTTAAAAACTCTTGCTCCATCTGACCAACATTCACTTTATCTGGTCTATCCTTTACGGGAATCTCAAAACCAATATATTGCTCAATATCCTCAAAACGCTTATTTTCAGCTAGAGTTACAAATGTAACGGCTTGACCTGCTTTATTTGCACGACCAGTTCTCCCAATCCTATGCAAATAACCTTCCTTATCTCTTGAAATATCATAATTAATAACCAGTGAGACATTGTCTATATCAATTCCTCTCGCAGCAACATCTGTAGCTATTAGATACCTGAAAGAACCTGTTTTAAAGTCATTCATAACCTTAAGTCTATCTATTTGTTCCATTCCACCATGAATTTTATTACATGGGTAATGGTATCTATGTAGTTCTTGATAAACTTCATCTACCTTCTGCTTAGTACTACAAAATATAATACAGCTATCTGGGTTTTCAATAACTGTAATATCCCTTAGAAGCTCGAGCTTTTGTTCCTCCTCAACATTATACCGCTCCTGACAAATCCTTTCAAGCGTCGAATTTTGATTCTCAACTTCAATATACTCAGGTGAATTCATATACTCAGTACACAGTTCCCTAATATCAGGTGGCATTGTTGCTGAAAACAGCATGGTCATACGCTCATTTGGCAGCCTGCTTATAATAGCCTCAAGTTGCTCAATAAACCCCATATTCATCATCTCATCAGCTTCATCAACAACCAGATATTTTATTTGAGAGGTGTCTAGTGTTCCTCTTTCAAGATGGTCAATTATTCGACCTGGTGTACCCACCACTACATGTGTTTTTTGTTTTAGCTCCCTTACCTGATTAACAAAAGGAGCTTTACCAAAAATAGCAGATACCTTCAGCCTTTTAAATCTTCCAATATTAAAGAAATCCTCTTTTATCTGAAGGCTTAGCTCTCTTGTTGGTGCAACAACCAACGCCTGAGGCTTATTCTCCTCCCAACTAACCATTTGACAAATAGGTATTGCAAAAGCCGCCGTTTTCCCGCTCCCAGTCTGAGACTTAACCACAACATCCTTTTTCTCTAATACAATAGGTATAACCCTACTTTGAACATCTGTCGGACTTCTAAAGCCTATTAACTCTATAGCCTCTAGTAGCTCTTCACTTAATAAATACTCTCCAAAACTTAACTCTCTCATTTTATTACTCTTCCTACACTATAGCTATTTCTACATTATATCAATTTTATATTTTCTATGTTTTATACATAAAAAACCAAAATACGCAAAATAGTTTTCTTAGTATATAGCTTTGCTATTTAATAAATACAGCAGAATACCAATTCTGTGTTTCACCCATTTCCTTTAAAGTACTGAGGGGCAATCCAAATTTTTTTACTGTTTCAAAAACATCTATTCCAACACTATGAAAGGCAGGACGTGCCTTTTTTTTATTAACACATGGATTTCCAAGCGTCCCTGCACAAGTTGAACATATTACACAGTCACTTAAGGAAAATGCCAAATGATATCCATCAAAAAAAGCCTGTCTTTCAATTTCATAAGAAACATCCTGAGATACCTTTTTATCTATAGAATGTATTATTATACCCTTTTTATAATTCTTAAACACCCTCTCATACTCCCATGGACTCAAAGAGCCTGTTCTTGAAGGGCAGGTATGACCGTATCCATAGTTACTGCATCCAAACATACATTTAAGTAATACCCTACTATCAAATATAATATCTTCGATGCAAAATTCAACTGCGTTATTAGCCCCAAATTCCAATGCAAGCTTTACATACCTTTGTATACTCATAATAATGTCTCCCTTAACGTCTTAAGCTTAATATTCTAACTAATCCAACATCTTAACCTTGATTTTCAAGCTAATATAATATCTTTATATGCCACAACCTCAACCTCAACCAATGCATCCTTTGGTAGCCTTGACACTTCTACTGCTGCTCTGGCTGGAAAAGGCTCTTCAAAAAACATCTTATAAACCTCATTCATTTCAACAAAGTCATTCATATCCTTTAAAAAAACTGTTACCTTAATAACATCCTTTATGCTATATCCACCCGCTTCAAGAATAGCTTGTACATTTATTAAGGCTTGTTTAGTCTGAGTTGCAATATCCTCACCCGCAAACGTACCCGTTATTACATCAATTGGCAATTGTCCAGATACATATAAAAAACCACCTGCTTTTATTCCTTGTGAATATGGGCCTATCGCTGCAGGTGCCTGTTTTGTTTCAATTCTGCTTTTCATTTTTTCATCCTCCGCTATGCTTATCCTGCATGCAAGTCATTTTAATTGACTTGTTTCATAAAATTCAATTTTAGAACCATAGAATTTTACCTGTGCAAGTGAATTGTTGCTACTATTTAGTATTATAAATGAATTGAAATGATTTTTCTATAAAATTATTTCTTTTTTAAAAAAAAGAAAAGGCCCCTGCCATATTCGGACAAGAGGCAAATACAGAATCAGTATGCCGCATATATATTATATCTCAGTTAAATGTTATTTAAAACACTTTAACCCTATATTTCCCACAATTTCTATGGTTCTATGTATATTCATTCTTTTCTTTAAATACACAACTTATTTAAAGAAAATCATATTTAATCGTTCTCTATTTACACCATTAAAATATTTCAGCTTCTTTCAAACCTATTACTCAAATAAGTGCAGTACTAAAGTATCGCTCTGCACGATCTGCTAAAATAGTTACAATTCTTTTGTCTTTTCCGTATTTTTCTGCCATTAGAATAGACGCCCATACATTTGCACCTGATGATGTCCCAACTAATGTACCCTGTTTTCTAGCTAACATTCTAGCTGTTTCTATTGCATCGTCATCTGCAACCTCAATTATCTCATCAATAAGTGATGGGTTAAGAACCTCTGGAATGAAGCCATCTCCAATTCCCTGTATTTTATGTAGACCTGGCTCATGACCTAAAAGTGCTGAAACATTTTTGGGCTCGACTGCTGCAATAATTATATCTGGGTTCTTTTCTTTAAGAAATTTTCCTACTCCTGCTAAGGTGCCCCCACTACCTAAGCCTGAAACAAAGATATCTACTTCACCATCCATCTGCTGCCAAATTTCCTTAGCCGTTGTTAAATAATGTATTGTCGGATTATCCTCATTTTCAAACTGTTGCGGTACAAAAATGTTATCATCATTCTTTGAACGCTTATTAACCTCTTCAACAACACCGTCAATACTCTTTTCTGCTGGTGTTAAAACTAGCTCTGCTCCCAAAGCCTGTATAATCTTTTTTCTTTCTTCACTCATATTTTCTGGCATGACAATAACAACCCTATATCCCTTCTGAGTTCCTACCAGTGAAAGACCTATGCCTGTATTCCCCGATGTCGGCTCCATGATAGTCATTCCCTTTTTGAGTCTTCCACTTTTTTCAGCCTGTTCTATCATATATTTTGCTATTCTATCCTTGATACTCCCACCAGGGTTTAAAAATTCTGCTTTTGCATAAATATTTAGACCTGTTGATTTTGCTAAGTTTAGTATTGGTGTATTCCCTACTAAATCCAAAATACTATTTGTTATCGTCATATCTATTTTCCCCTTTCATGTCATATATATTCAAACGCAGATAGCAGTTAGCTTAAGTAACTTATTGTGCCTACAAAAAACATTAACATATATTACATTACTATTATACAATGCTTAATTGTCCTATTTCAACCAGCATATTTATATGCCGTCTCTTCTGAAGTTGATTAATTATAAATAGCACAATCACACCTAAACTAAAACTACCAGCTACAAATTACACTATTCAATAATAATTACTTCTCCATCCTTTAATGCAATAAATAGAACTTTGTTTTCTATCATATACTGCACTACCTTTTCCATCTCTTCTGACTCAAAGTGTGAAGAACGGTAATGTGGTACAATCATATAATTTATAATATCTAACCCCTTCCATATCAACTCGCTATTATCACCGTAAGTCTTATGTTCAGGACTATCAACTAGATGTAGACCGTGTAACCTCGGAGCTAAGACGCATACTCCAGCACTATAACATCAGCATTAGTAATATATAACTCGTTAAGAATAGTATCAAAGCCACTTAAATACATAGCTTGTCGCAGAATAAAAACATTTCCACCACTTACCCAGAATACATCATAACTGTTTATTCTTTCTTTAAGCTCTAAAGGTTTTTTAAAATACTCTCTCAAATCAAGTATTTCTACTTCAAATCCTAACTGTTCAAGGTCAGCAATATCACAAGCTTCAATTCTTTTTCTTTCTTTTAAATCTTCAAAGTAATCTAACGCATTGGAAATATAGGCAACTCTTTTATTGCCTTTTATGGAATGTTCTGTTAGCTCTAGCAATTCGCTCGACTTAGTTCCAAGTCCAAAGGATGATAAGTAAAATTTCATGTACGCCTTGCTCCAATCATAGTTATGTTTATTATTACCTTGTCTATTTAAATCATTTTAATTGGTCATTTTCTTTCAACCTTAACCTTTAACATATCTACGTTTATATCATTATTTTCTAAGTACTTAATAACATCATCGTTTAGATAAAACCCATTCTTACTTAATATATCATAGTATC
>QKEK01000030.1 GCA_003251775.1 Clostridia bacterium
TTTTTCTCAGTTTTGCTTTTTCTCCCGAGGAAATAAAAGCTTGCACTTCCAATAAGTCTTATTATAGCAGTAAAATATAATGCCCCGAATATGTTTGTAAATTTAAGTATTGTACCTCCAATTATAGGAGCAAAAAATAATGACATATTTGTTAGTGTCGCATGAACAGCAACATATATAATTCTATTTTTCACAGGTGTTGATTCCAACAAGTAATTTAGAATAACCGTAGTAGCACCTGAGGTAAAAAAGCCTATTATACCCCCTGCGACCGTTAATACATACATATTTGGAGAAAGCACAAAAAGAAGTGGTGAGAAAGCCAGCCCGATAGTTGCCAAAATTACTGAAAACTGATTTCCGTAGTTAGCTATTATTTTTCTCCATATTGAATAACTAAAAAACATTGATATGTTCATAGTAACGATCAATATTGTCAACCAACCTTCATCCGCTCCAAGATATTTTATCTGATATATGCTGTAAAGCGGCCAACCCATTTGCCAACCAAAATGAAATAGTAGTGATGCAAATAAAAACCTCGTGAAACGCTTATCCTTGAAGATACCCTTAAATAGTAAAGTTAATTTAGTTAGCTTTTCCTGTTCCTCATATTCTACCTTAATCTGTTTTAAGAAAAATACCTCTGATATTCCAAATAAAAACGCTATTATAAAAAATACCTGATATAAAAGTAATATTTTTTCCTCGCTTGTGCCAAGTCTTGTCATTATTTGCCCTACAACTAATAATGTAATTAATCCCGACACTGTAGAATATTTGTTTCTTGCAGTTATCGCATTTGCCCTTGCTTCTTCACTAAAAACATCCCCTGAAAAGCTTTGTACAGCTGTTGAAAAGACTGCCTCTGGAAAATTCATTATACTTAATAATAGCACAAAAATCATTGGTCTCATATTTAGTGGTATATAAGGGATGAATACAAAGGACAGAATAAAAAACCTGCTTGCTAAATTAAAATAAACAAACATTTTCTTTCTATCCTTTGAGTTTGCTATAAATATGATTCCTGGTATTAAAATTAGAAAGGCAAAAAGTCCAGGCAGTGCATTGATTAGAGATATGTGAAGCTCAGTTCCACCTAATCTAAATAAGAACTTGCTAGAAAGCGGCTTGTACAGATTGGTGACTATATTGAGTATTACCCCATTTAAGATATAAAATTTAAGGTTATGTTTATTAAGTGAAATACCTATATCTTTGCCATAAGACCTTTTAGAATTATTCATTAATTACCCCAACAACATATATTAATAAGTGTATAATAATAACCCTCATTTGTCGACGCAAAATAAGATTGAGGACAAATGAAGAACCTTTTTATTTGTACAACAAAGAGTCCTAAGCTACCAATACTATTAGAGATAGCAAACAGCTTTATTGCGTTGTCATTCCATAATTAGTCCCAAACATGAATTATATCTATAATTAGTCAGCGTATGTATTTATCCTTCCTGAGACACAGTAATATAAGCCCATTCAAGCCATTCTAGCATAATCCTTATATCCTCTGCCTCCACTGTAGCACCGCACCATATTCTAAGCCCCTCAGGTGCTTCAACATAAGATGAAATATCGTATGCAACCTCTTCATTCTCTAATAATTGAATCAATTTTTTACGCTTTTCTGTATTAAGTTCAATTTTGAGGCATACGCTGGTATTAGAACGTATTAATTTTTCAGAGGCTAGAAAGTCTAACCAGTTATGCTTTTCAACAAATCTCTCAATTTCCTTAAGATTGTTTTGGCTTCTTTCAGTTAATCCCTTTAATCCTCCGACTGATTCCGCCCAATTCAGTGCATCAAGATAATCCTGATTGCATAGCATTGAAGGGGTATTTATCGTTGAACCCTCAAAAATAGATTCTATTAATTTGCCCTTCTTTTTTAATTGAAATATTTTAGGAAGAGGCCATTGAGGGCTATATTCCTCCAACCTCTGAATAGCACGTGGAGACAACACTATCATACCATGAGCAGCCTCTCCACCAAGCACCTTTTGCCACGAAAATGTAAGCACATCAAGCTTATTCCATGGTATATCCATAGCAAATACAGCCGATGTTGCATCACAAATTGTAAGCCCACTCCTATCATCTGGTATAAAATCTCCATTGGGCACTTTGACTCCGCTAGTTGTTCCATTCCATGTAAAGACAACATCCTTGTCAAAGTTTATTCTAGCTAGCTCGGGTAATTTTCCGTATTCTGCCGAAATAACCTCTACATCACTTAATTTCAGCTGATTCATAATATCATTTGCCCACGTCTTACCAAAAGCATCAAAATAAACTATATTTACACCCTTGTAGCCTAAAAGATTCCACATTGCCATTTCTATTGCACCTGTATCTGATGCAGGTACTATCCCTATTAAGTATTCCTTAGGAATACCTAAAATCTCCCTTGTCTTATTTATTGACAATGCTAAAAGCGACTTTCCTAATTTGCTTCTATGCGACCTCCCTAATGGAGCGTCTTTGAGTGCATCTAATGTATACCCTGGATGCTTTGCACAGGGTCCTGATGAAAAATTTGGATTTTTTGGTTTTAGAGTAGGCTTTGATACCATTATATTTCCCCCAATACTATATGTAACAGTTTTAATTTATACGCTTATTCATTGCATTTTTTGTACCAAAAGTAATATGCTCACTATTCTACTCTTTTTAAAAGGAGCAGTCAAGTAGATTGATAAACAAGTATGTTGCGTTATTGTATATTTACACGCTGTTTTGCGTTGTTTTGAATAAATATACATAAACACTGCAAGCGGTTTTCAAGACATATCGTTTTGGCGATTTTTAAAACTTAAATGATTTCTTGGCGACTTAACGAACTAACTTCATTAGAGTTTCTATCAAATTTGAAGTTCGTTAACGCTTACATATTAATATAAAATTATGCCTATTATTTACAGTATCTATTGTAAATAATACTGGCTTCTATATTAATTATCTTAAACTCTTTTTTATTGATAACCACTGATGTATAATTAAGTGGATAAGTAGATAATCAAAATTGATAATATATATTGACTTTAACTGTAGAAGTATTTTTAAATAGTTTTCATGGGAGGAATTACAATGCTTTATGTTGCTAACAGCGAAAGATATTCTAATATGAAATATAATAGGTGTGGGAAGAGCGGTTTGAAGCTTCCTGCTATCTCATTAGGGTTATGGCATAATTTTGGTGGTGTGGATACACTGGAAAATTCACGTGAGATGATTAGACGCTCATTCGATTTGGGCATAACACATTTTGACCTTGCTAATAATTATGGTCCGCCAGCAGGCTCGGCAGAAGAAACCTTTGGGAAAATTCTAAAGGATGACTTGAATTGCTATAGAGATGAGTTAATTATATCTACTAAGGCAGGGTACTATATGTGGCCGGGTCCATATGGGGATTGGGGATCTAAAAAATACCTTGTTGCAAGTCTGGATCAAAGCTTGAAGCGTATGGGACTTGACTATGTAGATATATTTTACTCTCATAGGCCAGACCCCGAAACTCCTCTTGAAGAAACAATGGGTGCACTTGATTTAATTGTCCGTCAAGGTAAGGCACTTTATGTAGGCATTTCCTCCTACTCGTATGAGCAGACAAAGGATGCCGTAAGAATACTAAAAAAGTTAGGGACTCCATGCCTTATACATCAACCTGAATACTCAATGCTTAACAGATGGATAGAAGGAGATTTACAAAACTATCTATTATCTGATGGTATTGGTACTATCGCTTTTTGCCCACTAGCTCAAGGCATTCTTACAGATAAGTATATTAATGGAATACCAGAGGATTCCCGCGTAGCTAAGAAAACTGGATTCTTGAAAAGCGAGCATGTAACTACTGATAAAATTAACAAAGTAAAAGGATTAAATGAAATAGCTCTACTTAGAGGACAAAGCTTAGCTCAGCTAGCTCTTTCATGGGTACTTCGAGAGGGTAAGGTTACTTCTGCTCTTATTGGTGCAAGTAGGGTTAGACAGATTGAGGATAATGTAAAGGCTCTAGATAATTTAGATTTTTGCGAAGAAGAGCTAATAAGAATTAATACAATTTTATCAGGCTAATTGTAAGCCATAAGACATAAACCATACGACATAAGACATAAGACATAAGACATAAGACATTTAAGCTGTCAACACATCAGAGGTAGTGGACAGCTTAAGACGCTTCTTATGTCGCTTGTGTTTTATGAGCTAGCTTAGTTAAAAGGAGTTATAAACCAAAAACGAGTCTAGTGGTTTTCTTGCTGTACTATGTCTGTCAGGTGATTCTGGTTCACTATCTGAATATCCGACTGCAAGAATATTAATTGGCTCTATATTATCAGGAAAATTAAACTCACTTCGTATTATTTCTGGATTAAAATAATTAATCCAACAAGTACCTAGACCTAAAGCTTGTGCCTGTAGCATCATATGAGTTGTAGCTATAGTTGTATCAATGTCTAAAGAAGTCTTATTATCAAATGGACGAACCCATACACCGTCGCGGTCTCCACAGATAATTATAGCTAAAGGTGCACCATAAACGTTAGCACCTTTCTTTAGCTTTTCTAAGCTTTCTTCGCTATTGATTACTAAAAATTTATACGGCTGATAATTACGTGCTGTTGGTGCAACCCTTCCTGCCTCAAGGATTTGTAGTATTGTTTCATCAGCAATTTTATCAGTCTTGTATTCACGAACAGAATATCGCTCTTTGGCTAATTCTAAAAAATTCACTCCATCTACCTCATTTCATAATTTTACCACAATTATATTCTTAACCGTATTTTATTGCAAGTACGCACTTTTTTGTGCTATAGTATTATTTATGATACTGTGTAAGGAGTAAAATTGTATGAGAGATATTAAAGAGAGCTATGGTTGTCCCCTGGAGTTGTCAATGAACTTAATAGGGGGTAAGTGGAAGCTTTTGATATTGTGGCATTTACGAGACAAGGTATTAAGATTTGGTGAATTACGAAAAATGCTAAATGGTATTACGCAAAAGATGTTGACACAACAATTAAGAGAGCTTGAGGATACGGGGCTAGTTATAAGAAAGGTATACCCTGTAGTCCCACCCAAAACTGAATATTATTTAACAGAGAGAAGTAAGGCTCTTATACCAGCACTTAACGATTTATGTACATGGTCTTATGAATACGCTAATGAAAACAATATTGAACTTCAATGCAATAGATAACTATTGTGTCCCTATCGTTTGATAGCGTGAGTATCATTGAATTCCTATTGTCAAATAACAAGGTATTTAAGTTGCCCGCTATCGTTTGATAGCATCGACAACTTAATGCTCTTCTTGTTTAAACAATATGGCTCTTGTTCTTCTCATTTTACCATCCCAAATTTATTAAACGGAAAAAGCCTGAATATAGCCTTGCCCCTTATTCTAGTAACTTGTAATGCACCGAATGTCCTGCTATCAATACTACCGTTAGCTTCACGGTTATCTCCAAGCACATACACCGACCCTTCAGGCACTTTAACACTACTATAGCTTTCATTCACTTCATAGGTATATGTTCCTCTTATATAATCTTCCGCGACATATTCTCCATTAACGTAAACATCGCCATCCTTGATCTCAACTAAATCACCTTCAAGTCCTATTATTCTTTTAATAATCAAATCCCCAGACTCAAGACATTCTGGATAATACAATACGACAATATCACCCCTATTATACGACCCAAAATACTTTGTCAGCTTTTCTATAATAAGCCTGTCCCCATCTTTGAGAGTAGGCGTCATAGAGCTTTTTGATACTATTGTGATTTGCCCTACGAAAGTAACTATTAATAATGCAATAACAACAGCTGCTAAAATATGAAGTACCCAATCTTTAATTTCACTATTTTTTGATTTAGCCATTATATCATCTCCAGCATAAGCTATCTGAAACATAAGCAACCAAACTATTTAAGCATGCAAGAGTATATATTTCTCCTGC
This sequence comes from Clostridia bacterium, assembly GCA_003251775.1. GTDB lineage: Bacteria > Bacillota > Clostridia > DSM-8532 > SZUA-474 > SZUA-474. Next base: position 5,990 of record QKEK01000030.1, read on the forward strand.
ATGCTTAAGTAATTCACAATAAAGCTTTTTGCGTTGTTACATATTTATGCAAAATTACACTCAATTTTTGCAGGTTTTATGTATATTTATTCATAACAACGCAATATACTCAACAACTTACTTCAGTAAACTAATTTTGATTTATCTGATTAATACGAATATGCAATTCCTTTAATTGCTTCACTTCAACAACATCTGGTGCATTAGTCATAGGACATGACGCATTTTGCACCTTAGGAAATGCAATTACATCTCTGATGCTATCCTCCCCAAGCATTAGCATTACCAATCTGTCTAATCCATACGCCAAGCCACCATGTGGAGGTGTACCATATTTAAAGGCATCTAGCAAAAATCCAAACCGCTCTTGAGCCTCTTCCTTATTGAACCCAATTAGATTAAACATCTTTTGTTGTAGCTCCTGATTATAGATTCTTATACTTCCACCACCAATTTCACATCCATTTAGTACAATATCATAGGCTTTTGCTCTGACCTTTTCTGGGTCAGTTTCTAATAGCTCAAGGTCTTCATCCATAGGAGATGTAAACGGATGGTGCTTAGCTACCAGTCTTTTTTCCTCCTCATCATACTCGAATAACGGGAATTCAGTAACCCATACAAACTTAAACTCCTTTGAGTCCAGAAGCTCTAGCTTTCTTGCTAGCTCAAGTCTTAAATGTCCAAGAGCATCGTATACGATCTGATTTGTATCAGCCACAAAGCAAATTAAGTCGCCAACCTCTGCTTTTGTTCTCTTAAGTATAGCATCTACTTCCTCCTGAGACATAAACTTGGTTATTGCTGATTTTAAACCGTCCTCCTCAACTGCTATCCAAGCCATACCCTTTGCTTTATATATCTTTACATAATCTATTAATGCATCAATTTCTCTTCTTGCAAATTTAGCACCACAGCCCTTTGCATTAATCGCTCTAACACTTCCGCCACGCTCAATCGCATCTGCAAAAACCTTAAATCCAGAGCCCTTAACTATATCAGATAAGTCTATCAGCTCTAATTCAAACCTTGTGTCTGGCTTATCAGAGCCATATCTGTCCATTGCCTCTTTATATGTTAGTCTTTGTATTGGCGTTTCTATATCTATTCCTAATCCTTCTTTAAATGCCTTCCTCAAGAAGCCCTCATTTACAGCTATAACATCATCTACATCTACAAATGACATTTCAAGGTCAATCTGTGTAAACTCTGGCTGTCTGTCAGCTCTCAAGTCCTCATCTCTGAAGCATTTTACTATTTGAAAATACCTATCAAAGCCAGATACCATCAATAATTGTTTAAACAACTGAGGTGATTGTGGTAATGCGTAAAACTTACCAGGATGAACCCTACTAGGCACAAGATAATCTCTTGCTCCCTCGGGCGTACTTTTAGTTAACATAGGAGTCTCTATTTCTAAAAAGCCATTCTGATCATAATAGTCTCTTGCTATCTTTGCAACTCTATGACGTAGCATTAGATTCTTTTGCATATCTGGTCTTCTTAAATCCAAATACCTATGCTTAAGCCTTACCATTTCATTAGTAGCAGTGTTTTCTTCAATCATAACTGGGGGCGTTTCAGCTTTACTCAGAATTCTCAGTTCCGATGCAATTAGCTCAATTTTACCAGTTCTGAGGTTTGGATTTATGGTACTTTCATCTCTGTTCACAATCTCCCCTACCACTGCTAGTACAAATTCACTTCTAATTGCTTCAGCCTTTTCATGTAGCTGTGCATCAATTTCATTATTAAATACAACCTGAAGAATCCCGCTTCTATCTCTTAAGTCTACAAAAATTACTCCTCCAAGGTCTCTTCTTTTATGAGCCCAGCCCATAACAGTAACCTTCTGTCCAACATTTTGCTCGTCCAATTCTGCACAACGGTGTGTCCTTTTCAAACCATACATCGTATCCATCGTATCTCCTCCTGAATTAAATATAAATATGC
>QKEK01000114.1 GCA_003251775.1 Clostridia bacterium
AAAAGGCAGATTATCTTCTGCCTTCTAATTCCTTAAAAACGTCATTTAATTCAATTTTTTGTTCAACCATAAGCACCATAAGGTGGTATAGTAGATCACTAATCTCATAGGTTACTTCACTCTTATTTGTGTTTTTAGCAGCTATTATTACTTCAGAGGCTTCCTCGCCAACCTTCTTGCATATTTTATCAATGCCCTTGTCAAATAAGTAATTAGTATAAGAGCCTTCCTTTGGATTTTTCTGCCTATCAACTATGACATTGTATACCTCGTGCAATACATTACTATTATTTTCTGACATATTATTCAATTCCTTTCTCGGTTAGTTTTCTATAAAAACAGGAATATTGACCTGTATGACATGCAGAGCCACCTATTTGCTCCACCTTTAAAAGAAGAGTGTCTTGGTCACAGTCAATAAATATATCCTTTACAAGCTGATAATGACCAGAGGTTTCACCCTTTATCCAAAGCTGCTGTCTGCTTCTGCTCCAATAGGTTGCCTTTTTCGTTTGTATAGTCGTTTTCAGTGCTTCCTTATTCATATAAGCAAGCATAAGTATTTCATTATTCTTATAATCCTGAGTAATCACTGGAATGAGACCATCTGAATTATATTTTAACTCATCCAATACATCTAATAATTTATCCATTACATTGTCCACCAGTAAATAAATTTTAATCACTTAAGCTTTTTGCGTTGTTACATACAACATCGCAGTTCACACTTACTTACCCATTATAAGCTATTGCATAACAAAATGCAAACTGTAATTATTCAGAGTATATTGCGTTGTTATATATTTATACGCAATATACTCATTCAAAATTGAAAATAAAAAATTCAAGTTTTATTAATATTTATTCTTAAATTGTAGATAATAACTATTAAGTTTGGATATGGAGGTATTATATGAACAAGAGAATCTTATCAATAGCAGTATTATCTATTTTATTATCCTGTGTATTATTGTTTTCTGGAATTACACCTTTAAGTGTATCCGCATATTCAACATTTCAAAAGGTTGAATATATTAGCGGTTATGTTACCGCTACACAACTGAATGTTAGAAGTGGTCCTGACTCAAGCAAGCCCATTATAGCAGTCCTGAATAAAAACAAATGGGTGAACATTCTTGCGAAGATAGGGGAATGGTATGCCATATATGATCCCGAGACTGGTATAGTAGGCTGTGTTCATGGCAATTTTATTGGAACTGCAGATGATGCAAAGGCTGGTATCCCCAGTACTCAAAATCCCCCTACAGTAACGCAAGCTCCCGATAAAACTGATACGGTATCTGAGGATGAACAGAAGCTACTGGATTTAATTAATGCAGAAAGAGCAAAGGCTGGTATAAGTCCTTTAAAATCAGATGCTGATTTGATGAAGGTTGCAAGAGATAAAGCAATGGATATGGTTAATAATAATTATTTTTCACACAACTCTCCAACCTATGGTTCCCCATTTGATATGATGCGTGCCTATGGAGTATCCTTTAATACGGCAGGTGAAAATATTGCAGGAAACAGTACAATTGAGGGAGCGGTTAAGGCTTGGATGAACTCAGATGGACATAGGAAGAATATATTAAATAGTGCATATAACTATACTGGAATTGGAATGGTTAAAAGTCCCAAATACGGCTATGTATTTGTTCAGCAATTTATTGGCAAGTAATTATATACTTCTGCAAAGCTTTGATGTATCGTGTCATATTTCAAGGCTTTGCGACTATTACGAAATAAGCTTTTGGTAGGTGAAATACATGGCTGAAAATCTAAAAAAGTACAGGCTGGCAGTGCTTCTTTTTATTATGATACTAGTAGTAGCTGCACTAAGCATGTATATTTTTACAAAAGTAAGAAAACCAATGACTCCCGTTAAGGGTGTTTATGTGCAAAGCACAGAGAAATGTAATCAAGTGGTGAATTCATGGTTCTAGGGAGGTAAGCATGACAAAAAAGGAATACCAAACCTATGTTAATGAAAAAGCTCCAAAATCACCAAAGCTTATTAATGGAATAAAGGCTTTTGTGGTTGGTGGGTTGATTTGTATTATAGGTCAATTAATTTACAATTTTTTTATTAGCTTAGGCTTATTGGAAGAAGAGGTTTTGTCAATCACTACAATAATTATGATTTTTTTGGGGGCAATACTTACTGGAATGAATATTTATGACGAGATTGGTAAGTTTGCTGGTGCTGGTTCAGCTGTTCCGATAACTGGATTTGCCAACTCTATTGTTTCACCAGCAATGGAATTCAAAAGTGAAGGGCAGATTATGGGGGTTGGTGCAAAAATGTTTGTTATAGCAGGGCCAGTATTAGTATACGGTACAATAACATCAGTTATTATTGGGATTATATATTACTTTATAAGGATGTAATTACAAAGTAAAACAGCTTGTCACAAGTACTGACAAGCTGCTAGTTAGGTTAAATTTATATTAAAAAGGAGGTAAAAGTATATATAAAGTAAAGTTTTAGTTTACGTTATTATTATAGTATTTTTTTTTGCACATTTGTAGGTGAAACATGTCACATTTCAGGAGCTAAGTCGCACTTTGATTGTGATATTTGGATAGAAATATTATTACTTAATTTAGGAGGAAGATAATGGCTGTTAAAAGGGTAGGTAATCAGACAGTAATCCTGCAGAAGCCACCTATAATTCTAGAAAGTGCCTCTATTGCTGGAAAAAAGGAAGGAGAAGGTCCTTTAGCAGATTACTTTGATATGATATTGGAGGATGACTTATTTGGAGAGAAAACGTGGGAAAAGGCAGAAAGCAGACTTATACGAGAGGTATTACTTAAGGTAATAGATAAAGCCTGTCTATCTTATTCTGATATTAACTACGTTATTTCAGGGGATTTATTAAACCAGTGTATAGCTGCAAGTTTTGGAGTGAGAGAAAGTCAGATTCCTTTCTTTGGAGTATATGGGGCGTGCTCAACCATGGCAGAATCAATAAGCCTTGGCTCTATGATTATAGATGGAGGCTTTGCTGATCACATTGTTTGCATGACATCCAGTCATTTTTGCTCAGCAGAAAAACAATTTCGGTTCCCACTAGAAATGGGCTCTCAGAGACCTCCTACTGCCCAATGGACTGTGACAGGAGCAGGTGCAGTTTTATTATCATCAGACATAAGTGGTATAGGTATTACAAAAATAACAACAGGCTACATAGCTGATAAAGGTATAAAGGATGCAAACAATATGGGGGCGGCAATGGCTCCTGCAACAGCAGCTACTATTGTGGCACATTTTAAGGATACGGGCTTACAGCCAGATTATTATGATATGATTATAACTGGTGATTTGGGTAAATTTGGTGGAGAGCTTTGTTGCAGTATGGTAGAAAATGAAGGATATAAGATTAAAGACAGATATAAGGATTGTGGTGTTCTTATATATGATTTAGAAAAACAGGATGTTGCGTGCGGTGGCAGTGGTTGTGGATGTTCTGCCGTTGTCCTTACCTCTTATCTATATCAGCTGTTAAAGGAAGGCTTTATTAAACGGATATTATTTGTAGCTACTGGTGCTTTATTAAGCACGACTAGCTCACAGCAGGGTGAGTCTATCTTAGGGATTGCTCATGCAGTAAGTGTAGAAAGAATAGGTATTTAAATAAAAAAGCTGTATCAATAATATTTAGGAGCATTGTTTATGGAATTTATAAAGGTTTTTGTTGTTGGAGGGAGCATATGCTTAATTGCCCAGTTGCTTATAGATTTTACTAAGCTGACGCCAGCCAGAATACTTGTTATTTATGTAACAGCTGGTGCAATACTATCAGGCTTAGGTATATATCAAAAAATTGTTGATTTTGGAATGGCTGGTGCTAGGATTCCTCTTACTGGATTCGGACACGTGCTAGTAAAAGGGGTTATCAAGGAGGTAGATGAAACAGGTCTACTAGGTGCCTTTACTGGAGGCATAAAAGCTGGAGCGACTGGAATTACTGCAGCTATATTATTTGGCTATGTCGTCGCATTAGTATTCTCTCCTAAGCCCAAAAAATAATATATAAGCGTTTTTAAAACTTCATATTTAATAAAAAATCATTTAAGTTTTAAAAATCGCCAAGACGAAACTTCTTGAAAACCGCTTGCAGTGGTTATTTGTACTAAATGCATGGATGAGTTAATATATAAGCGTTTTTAAAACTAATATGCTCAGGGGAAATAAAAAATTGTCTTTTAATACAAACTAGGGGTTCTAATAACTGAATTTCACAGGCGGTAGGCTAGATGTATTTTTTTTACTTGTCATATAACAATAAGTAGTTTATAATTTATACAAAGCTACATACAAAAAAAGTAAGTTAATTAATGACAAGTAGGTGGGTCTTTATGTATAAAATAGTTAAGAAAAGAATACTAAATGAGCAGGTTAAGCTTATGGAAATTGAGGCACCTTATGTTGCCAGAAAAGCTGAGCCTGGTCAATTTATTATATTTAGAATAGATGAGAATGGAGAAAGAGTACCCTTAACAATTGCTGATTTTGATAGAGAAAAGGGAACAGTAACTATCATATTTCAGGAGGTGGGAAATTCTACAAGGAAGCTTGGAATGCTCGAAGAGGGCGATAGCTTATTGGATTTTGTAGGACCACTGGGTGTAGCCTCTCATTTTGATGCTTCAATAAAAAGAGCTGCAGTAATTGGCGGCGGATTAGGGACTGCAATTGCATACCCACAGGCTAAGAAGTTACATAATTCAGGTGTTGAGGTAGACTCGATATGTGGCTTCAGAAACAAGGATTTGATTATCCTTGAAGAACAAATGAAAGAGGTAAGTGCCAATTTATACATAACAACCGATGACGGCTCAAATGGGAATAAGGGCTTTGTAACAGATCAATTAAGAGGCTTGATAGAGTCTGGAAATAAGTATGATTTAGTTATAGCAATTGGCCCTCTTATTATGATGAAGTTCATATGTGCAGTTACAAAGGAATATGGCATTAAAACAATTGTAAGTATGAATCCAATCATGATTGATGGAACTGGCATGTGTGGAGGCTGTAGAGTTACAGTTGGTGGTGAAACAAAGTTTGCATGTGTTGATGGACCTGATTTTGATGGGCATATGGTTGATTTTGATGAAGCAATGAGAAGGCAGCAAATATATAAAGCTGAAGAGAGACACCATATAGGAGAAGACGGTTGTAGGATTAATACTAAATAACAACACATGCATGAATTTTAGTTTTTTTGGGTTAAAAAGTATGTTCTGAATATTCAGATTTGAGGGAGAGAATTAAAATGCCTAATATGTCTTTGAAAAAAGTCAATATGCCTGAACAGCAGCCACAGGAAAGGAACAAGAATTTCACAGAGGTGGCTCTTGGATATACTGAGGAAATGGCGGTTGAAGAAGCACAAAGATGCTTGAATTGCAAAACCAGACCATGCGTCAGTGGATGTCCTGTTAATGTGAAGATTCCTGATTTCATAGCTTTAATAGCAAAAGAAAGATTTAAAGAGGCTTACTTAAAAATAAAGGAAACCAATTCCTTACCTGCGATTTGTGGTAGAGTATGTCCGCAGGAAACTCAGTGTGAGCAATTGTGCGTACGAGCTAAAAAAGGTGAGTCTGTAGGTATTGGTAGACTTGAAAGATTTGCGGCAGATTGGTATATGAAGAACTGTCAAGGTGAATTTCCAGAAATAAATAAGAATAAAAAAAAGGTTGCAATAATTGGTGCTGGACCTGCTGGGCTTAGCTGTGCCGGAGATCTAGCCAAAAAAGGTTATGATGTCACTATATTTGAGGCATTTCATAAGCCAGGCGGGGTTTTGGTTTACGGTATTCCCGAATTCAGACTTCCTAAAGCCCTTGTAAAAAAAGAGATTAAGACGCTTGAAGATATAGGAGTAAAAATAATCACAAACATGGTTATAGGAAAGGTGCTAGATGTTGAAGAGCTTCTTGAGAATGAGGGATTTAGTGCAGTATTTATAGGTAGCGGAGCGGGTTTGCCTAGCTTTATGAACATATCAGGTGAAAACTTGAATGGGGTATACTCTGCAAACGAGTTTCTCACTAGAATAAACCTGATGAAGGCATATAAATTCCCAGAAACAGATACACCAGTTAGGGTGGGGAAGAGTGTAGCTGTTGTTGGTGGTGGAAATGTTGCGATGGATGCAGCAAGATCAGCCCTAAGAGTCGGTGCAGAAAAGGTATTTATTGTATACAGGCGTTCAGAAAATGAGCTTCCCGCAAGGCTGGAGGAGGTACACCACGCTAAAGAGGAAGGTATAGAATTTAGGCTACTAACCAATCCTATTGAGATTCTTGGAACTGAGGACGGTTGGGTGAAGGGGCTTAAATGTGTTGAAATGGAGCTTGGAGAGCCTGATGCTTCAGGCAGAAGAAAGCCAATTGTTAAAAAAGGCTCAGAGTATGAAATACCCGTTGAGACAGTTATTATTGCTATAGGACAAAGTCCTAATCCTTTAATAAAGAAAACTACACCTGACCTCAAAACTCATTCATGGGGGGGCATAATAGTAGATGAATCTACATGTGCTACTAGTAAGGAGGCTGTGTATGCAGGTGGAGATGCAGTTTCTGGAGCGGCGACTGTTATTCTGGCTATGGGAGCTGGGAAGGACGCAGCTAAGGCAATTGACGAGTATTTATGTGGGCATACAACAATGCAATAAACTTAGATTAGGATGTGATAATTAATGGAAAATAGAAGAAAAAATATAATAATAGTCGTTTCTTTGTTAATAATGGCATTGAGCTTAGTGAGCTTCTCATTACCATTGACAGCAAATGCACTTACAGAAAAGATTTTTATTTCTATTAAAATTAATGGACAGTTAATTGGTATGGATACACTGCCATATGTAAAAAACGATAGAACCTTTGTGCCTGTGAGATTTGTGTCAGAAGCACTAAACGCTACAGTTGCATGGGATAGTGAAGAAAAAAAGGTTACAATTTCTCAGGATGATAAAACTATTGAAATGTGGCTTGATAGTAATCGAATAATTACAAATGGTCAAGAGCAACTAATGGATGTTAGTGTTGAGTGCCTTGATAATCGAATTATGATACCAGTGAAGTTTATAACTGAGGCTTTAGGTGCGACAGTTGAATGGGATGGATTAACATATACCGCCTTGATTAAAAAGGAGGATGCAGTAGTTCCTGTAGCGAGTATTTTAAATAGAAGCTATTCAGATGAGGATATTATTTGGTTGGCAAGAATAATACATGTTGAGGCTGGTTCAGTATCTCTTGATGGGAAGGTAGCCATTGCGAACTCAGTTCTTAACAGGAAGGACAGTGTATTGTTCCCTAATTCAGTTTTTGATGTGATATTTGATAAAGCATACTGCACACAGTTTCCACCTGCACATAAGCCTAGCTTTAAAGAGTTAATACCCCCTAGTGATTGTGTAATTGCCGCTAAGATGGCTCTTGAGGGTATTAATATTGTAGACAAGTGTATGTACTTTAATAACAGACCATTTTCAAGTAGTGCGAGGGTGTTTTATACAAAGATAGATGGGATTTACTTTTACCGATAGAATTAGATAGAATTGTTATTGTGATAACGACAAGAACAGATATAATAGAAAACAACGCAATAAGCTTTAGGTAGGGTGCAGATTAGGATAAATCTGCACCTGCCTTGCTGGCTGTATTTGTGCCTTGATTGTTTTGACACATACAGGAACAGTCAGCATGACTCCCTCTACTATCTGCACCTGCATTGTCCCTAATACTGTTTCTATTTTCTTTATCGCACATACAACCACACGAGCAACCTTCTTCGCCTTTAACTGCATCACTTTTTGGTTCAATTTCTTTCAAATTAGTCCCCTCCTTTCTATTTGAATTCTATACTTTCCCATTCCTTAACTTTGTAGGGGTATTCATTGCTAATTATTCCATAAGACTTTAAGTTCTGTGACAAAGACCTTCTCATACCTTTGCAAAACCTTCTTTTTTTAGATATACTAAATTTAGTATTCTCGTAAGCATGTTGAAAGCACAAACTGCAATTTGATATAGCCCAGCATTCTTTGCAATCTTGAAAGGATTGTTTGCAGTACTCATCAACAATTCCTTTTATTTGCATAAAATCGATTCCCTTTGTTACTGAACCAATAGTAGGAACTCCATGGGCACGCTCACATATCTGATATGTTCCATCAACTCGAACATATATTTTTCTAACAGCAGGAATACAACACCCGTTAGGAAAGAATTTATGTCTGTATCCAGTAAATATTGGCCTTTGGTGAAGAGTAGCCATTGCTTTATCAAATGTGTTACTCCCTAAAGTTGTTTTTAATTTGGTGTTTTCACTTATTGATGTAAACCACTTATGTGCATAACTACAGCTTTCTTTATAAATCTGCTTATTTTCAATAATTAATCCTTTAGGTTTATCCATAAGAGCTACTTGGGCTCTAAGATTTTGAGGTAACCACGGTTCAGCTTTCCACAAATCTTCAAGTGATTCGATCCAGTTTAATGATGGTATAACCATATTAATACCTATCTTATAGTATAGATTTTTAGGATAAGTATCTAACAATACTCTTAAACCATTTATAGTATCGCTATAACTACCTGTACCGTCTGCATATATGCGATAAGCATTGTGCATATGCTTTGGTCCATCAATACTGACTAAAACCGAAAAACCATAATCTCTCAAGAATTCAGCCTTTTCTTTATCAATTAATGTAGCATTGGTAGTAATATTAAAGCTAAGCTTTTTTGCTTTAGAAATTTTCTGTGCATATAAAACAGCTGTTTTTAGTTGCTCAAAGGCACATAGAGGTTCGCCCCCATAGAATCCAATTGATATTTCTTGGAGCTTCTTAGCATGATTAAATGCACTATCTACAGCTTTAATTATTGTGCTATTATCCATTGTGTCTGAGCTGTGGGTTCTATGGTCTGAAAATCCACCACTAAAAGCACAATATCTACACCTCAAATTGCACTTTTGAGTTATTTCAATTATAGTATGAGCTCTTTCATTTAATATCTTTTCACAAAGTGTATCCCAATCTATCGCAAATCCAATACCTCTTGGAGGAATACTACACCAAAGACCTTGCTCTCGTAAATTTAGAATATCAGATACTTCATTAGGAAATTCTTTTGATAGTTCCTCTAAACTTTGTCCTTCTATGTACTTTTCTAAAACCTTTAATTCTATAGGTTCAAGAGCAAATAACCTGTTTGTGTGTATATCCAAAACAAAATTATAGTGTTTTGTTTTGAAAAAATATATGTATGCAGAATTGCTTCCTTGTCTTACCGTACTTTCAATACCCAAACTAAACTAACCTTTCTTAATAATATATTACTTATTATAGCCCAAAGCAACTTAATTAATACCCTTAATTACACTAAACCACATTTTCGATTGCAAGGATTAAGTGTTGACTTATACTGATAAAAGCTTTTTGCGTTGTTACATATTTATGCAAAATTATACTCAAAAAGTGCAGTATTTTGTATATTTATTCAAGACAACTCAAAATAGCGTATAAATATACAAAAAATCAATATACTCAATTAAACCTTGGTTTGACTTTATGTAATTCATCGTGATAACATATAAATAAAAAACACTAAATACATTATTTGGAGGCGAGAGTTATGAAAATAGTAGCAAATGTAGTATTGATAATTGTATCGGTATTATTAATACTAAGTGAATCAACCATTTATGCAATTGCTGATTCAAATGATAATGTACCTAGCATGTGGGCAGCAAATGATGTAGTTAACGCTACTAATACCGGCTTGACAACAAGACGAGTCTTATCTGATTTCAAAAAAGATATTACAAGAGAAGAATTTTGTGAAATGATAGTAAATCTTTATAATGCATTAGTTAAGAAAGAAGGTTCAGCATTGCTTGACACTACTTTTACTGACACTGATAATGCAAGTGTTATAAAAGCATACAGCTTAAATATTATATCAGGTATTGGTAACGGAAGGTTTGCCCCAGATAATTCAATTACTAGACAAGAGATTTGTGTATCTTTTTTTAGAATGTTAAAGGCTTTATACGGAGATATTGAATTAGAAGGTAGTCTATATGCTTTTGATGATAGTAATGAAATATCTAGCTGGGCAGTTGAAGCAGTTAACTATATGTATATGAAGGGACTAATCTCTGGCACAGGAAATAACAAAATAAGTCCTAAAAGTACAGCTACTAGAGAGATGGCTATAGTTTTAGTAAATAGGGTTTTCCTGAGCTTTAATAGAAGCTATGATGTACAAGAAGGGAATACCTTTTCCAAAAAAGAAATTGTATATAAAAAAGGGATAGAGCTTGAAGATAACAAAATTGGTGCTTTAGTTAGTGGGGTTATGAATTTTTCGAGTGATGATTGGGTAAATTGGGCAAAGGGAGAGAGTAATTATGGCTTTAAAAGATACAGATGTACTCTAAATGAATCTGAAAATAAAGATTTTTCATGGATAGATTCTGAATTTTTCATATCCTCTGAATATGATAAAATATACGATGTTTTAGTAGAAAATGGCGTGAAGGTAACATATAGCTTGAATTTTTGGGATATAGATTATATTAAAAACGGTAATAAGGTAAGTTATCCTAGATTTAAGACAGAAGCTGAAATTGATAGATACTTGCAGTATATTAAATACACTGTAAATAGGTTAAAGGGTAAAATTAGCTATTATGAGCTTTGGAATGAGCCTGATGCAAATGGGGGGACACCTCAGCTAATTGAGGCGGAGGACTACATAAAAGTGGCTAGAAAAGCAATTCCATTAATACATTCACTAGATCCAAAAGCAAAAGTAGTAATCGGTTGTACTAGTGACTATCAATATCAAAATACACAGGAATACTCAAAGAAGATAATTGCTTCTGATATTACAAAGATGGCAGATGCCATTTCGTTACATACCGTTAATAATGACGCATCACCAGAGTACAAGAAAAGCTACCATGATAAATATGATTTTTACTGGCAAGAAATTAAGGAAATAGCATATGAGAATGGTTTTAGAGGAGAGTTTATAGCAGACGAGTTAAATTTCAGAACTGAGGATAGTTTGTTTAGGCTACAGAAAGAACCAGCACCAGAAAGGTATAATCCGTATAAGAGTGCTGTTGTTGCCGCAAAATATATCGGAAGGGCTATTGTCAGAGATTTGGGGCTAAATCTAACTCAAGGACTGTCGGGGACTAATGCAACCGAAAGAATTGAAGAAGGAATAATGATAAAAAACCTATGTAATATAATGGCTGGATTAGAGGTTAAGGAATATCCAATAGTAGTAGATAATGATGTGATGACAAAAAACTATGTCTTTGAGAATTCGTTAGGTGAATTATTCATAGCTTTATGGGATGATTCTATGGCAAATGAAAGAAACAGAGGAGTTATTTCAGACATAGTTATTCCTGGTGTAAATGCAAAAAGTGTATACATGTACGATACACTTAATTCGTATCAACAGGAAATTATTATTAGAAGAAAAGAAGATAAAACAATAATTAAAAATTTCTACGTTAAGGATTATCCTATTATTCTAAAGATTATTCCTGAAAAAGTTACTCCAATGTCAGAGAAAGAGGAGTCACAATACTATTTATATAATATGATTAAAAATCTCGGGTTTAATGCGGCGACTGGCAGGAAAGAATTGTTTAAATCTGATAAGATTCTGAGTGATATTAACAGGTTATCAGAATATCTTTATCAGGGAGAAGCTGTTGACTTACCAATAATCACTAATAAAAATAAAGAATTTGAGTATTTGAAATTCAGAAATGCTGATGGAGATATTATAATTGGAATACTTAATGAAGATGATTTCGTTTATAGTAGTGTTGAAGATAGTTTAAAGATAGAAGGAATTGAAGCTAAAACTGTAGAAATAATAGATGTTATAAATAACACGAAAACGAGTGAAAACATAAACATTTCCGAAAACTCAGTAGAGGTGAAAATCAAAAAAACAGCTGAAGGACTACTGATTATTAAAATAACTCCATATAATCCAGAAACAAAATACATTGAATTTGAAGACGAGAATTTTGAACATGAAGTTATGAAAATTCTAGGTAAAAAAGAAGGCAGAATACTAAAAGCTGAAGTTGAAAGCATTAGCCATATAAGCATAAGAGAAAAGCAAATAACAAGCCTTGAAGGAATACAGTATTTTACTAATCTTAAGAGCATAGATGCGGCTATGAACAATATTAATGACATTACTCCACTAAAACAGCTTAACAATTTAGTTGATATACAGCTATGGAATAATAAAATTGAAAATATTGAATCAGTTAAAAACATGAATCAATTGGAAGTGCTTTGGATTGGAAGTAATGGTATAAGAGATATTTCTCCTATAATGGATTTAGTAAATCTAAAAAAACTAGGAATATGGGCTTGTGATATAAAGGACATCTCTGGACTAAGTAGGTTAAATAAATTAACTGAAATAGACTTAAGATACAATCAAGTAGAGGATATATCACATTTAAGCAAACTAAGTAATTTAGAAATTCTCTATTTGACTGGTAATAATATAAATGATTACTCTTCTTTAGATAGCCTAACTAATACCGAAATTGTTAAATAACAGTTACTCGGCAGCTTGTTTGACAAAGCACAAATAAAATGATATATTAATCTCAGTTGAATAATTTAATCTTCAGGGACGGGTGTAATTCCCTACCGGCGGTAAGTATAATTGATTTGTATAAGCCCGCGAGCCTTCTATTAAAAAAGGTTGATTTGGTTAAATTCCAAAGCCGACAGTCAGAGTCTGGATGAAAGAAGATGTTTTGTGCTAATAAATCAAGTAGCTTTTAAATTGAATTGCAATTTGATTATTGAATCAAAAAATCGCCCTTGAAGCTATCAGGGGTTTTTTTATACCCCAAAAAAGAGAACAATACGGTTCTTAGATTGTCGGTTATCCTTGATAGTGTCGACAACATAGAGCTATTAATTGAAAGGGGAGTTTTTATGAACAAAAACGTATTATCTACAAGCTACATAACAAAGGTTGCAATATTAGCTGCAATTTCTACACTATTAATGTTTATCCTAGAGTTTCCGTTCCCGCTTTTGCCATCCTTTCTGCTATTTGATTTTAGTGAAATACCAGTTTTAGTAGGTGCCTTTACACTAGGCCCTTTGTCAGTAATTATTATAGAGCTGATAAAAAACATTTTTCACTTAATATTCAAAAACACGACAATGGGGATAGGTGAAGCAGCCAATTTTGTAGTAGGAGTAGCCTTTGCTTTGCCTGCGGCTATTATTTACGCAAAAAACAGAACCAGAAAAAATGCATTGGTCGCACTAGCAGTCGGCGGGGTTGTTTCAGTTATTGTTGCTATAGTGTCAAACTATTATGCGTGGATACCCTTGTATGGAAAGCTATTAGGGTTTAGTGAGGATGCTATTGTTGGAATGTCTCAAAAGGATAATACCAGTATTATAGATATGAAAACCTTTATGGCTCTAGGTATAGCTCCCTTCAATGCAATCAAGGTAATTATAGTCTCATCCATAACATTCTTAATATACAAAAGGCTCTCGCCTATTCTCAGAAAATAAATCACATTAGACAGTAAAGGGGGACAATGTCCCCCTAATATTTTGTCATTACTTTCCTATGATTTGAATAAGTATAGTATTGATATTGATTACAAAAAACTGTAATTCATAAATGAGTAATTGAGTTGTTATATGTTTATACGCTATTTTGCGTTGTTTGAATAAATATACGCAAATACTGCCATTTTCTAGTATGGTTATGTGTAAATATGTAACAACAAAAAAAGCTTATTAATACTTCATTGTCGGCTTTTGTAAAAGCTTTATTAGTAGCGTTACTGCTATTTGATAGTACTGAAAAATCGATATTCAAATGATAGGAGGTATAATTCATTATGAGCTTAGATATTACCAGAATCATACTTAAGGATAGAAATGAAGGCAAAAAGGAGAGGTTTCAAGGTAGTTTTATTGACTATATCAATATAGTAAAAAAATCGCCAGAGGTCACAATGCTATCACATCAAAGGTTGTATGAAATCATTAAAAGGCATGGGGCTGTAACAGTGAATACCGATGAAAATTTAAGATTAAGGAGAATTTATGGGAATGACATAATTAAAAAATACAACTTCTTTTCAGACTTTTATGGAATAGATAGAACGATAATGAAGATAGTAAGATACTTTCATTCTGCCGCAATGGCAGGTGAAGAATCTCGTCAGGTGCTATATTTAGTTGGCCCAGTTGGTGCAGGAAAGTCCTCAATTATGGAGGCTTTAAAGAGAGCCTTGGAAGAAAGTGACCCCATTTATGCCATAAAAGGATGTCCTATGAGAGAAGACCCTTTGCATCTTATTCCTAAGCACTTGAGAAAGCAATTCGAAGAAATACTAGGTGTTCAAATAGAGGGAGACCTATGCCCTATTTGTAGATACCGACTTAAGAATGAATTCAATGGAGAGTTTGAAAGGGTTCCAGTTGAAGAATTGAATTTTTCTATAAGATCAAGAAAAGGTATTGGTGTTGTGCCACCAGTTGATCCCAATAATCAAGACACCTCAGTTCTAATTGGCTCAGTAGATATTTCAAAAATAGACGTCTATCCAGAAGATGACCCCAGGGTATTTTCTCTTAATGGGGCTTTTAATGTGGGAAATAGAGGTTTAGTAGAGTTTATTGAGGTATTTAAAAACGAAACAGAGTATCTGCACACAATGATTACAGCTACTCAGGAAAAATCAATACCCTCACCAGGAAAAGGCTCTATGATATATTTTGACGGCATAATTCTAGCCCATTCTAATGAGGCTGAATGGAATAAGTTTAAATCAGACCATACAAATGAAGCAATTTTGGACAGAATAGTAAAAATTGAAATTCCTTATTGTCTTGAGCTAAACGAAGAAATTAAAATATATGAGAAAATACTTAAGAAGAGTAGGTTTGATGCACATATCTCTCCTCATACCATTAAAATCGCCTCGATGTTCGCCATATTAAGCAGATTAGCACCATCAAGCAAGGTAGATCCCATTACTAAGCTTAAAATATATAACGGTGAGGAAATTGTAGAAAAGGGTATGACCAAAAAGGTTGATATATACGAGCTACGAGAAGAGGCGGCATCAAAAAGAGAGGGAATGACGGGTATTTCTACAAGATTTATTATGAAGGCTATTGATATGACACTGTCTGAGCTTGAATGTGATTGTATAAATCCAATTTCGGTAATGGAAACTCTGGTTAAAGCAATCAAAGAGCTACCAATAGGAGATGATGATAAATCGCGGTACTTAGCCTTTGTTCAGGATGCCATCAAGAGAGAGTATAATAGTATATTGGAAAAGGAGATAACCAAAGCCTTTATTCATGGCTATCGGGAGCAGGCAGAAAGCTTATTCAATAATTATCTAGACCATGCGGAGGCATACATTAATAAAACAAAGATCAAGGATAAGAACACAGGCGAGGAGCTTGAGCCAGATGAAAAGTTTTTGAAGTCTATTGAGGAACAAATCGGCATTACTGGCACTGCTGCCAAGGGCTTCAGAGCTGATGTTACAGCATACATGTTTTCAGTACTCAGAAATGGGGGCATGCTAGACTATAATAGCTATGAGCCCTTAAAGGAGGCAATTGAAGCCAAGTTAACGGCTTCAGTAAGAGAGATAAGCAGAATAATAACTCTGTCTAAGGTCAGAGATAATGAACAAAAAACTAAATACAATGCGATGGTTGAAGAAATGAAAAAAAATGGGTACTGTGACCATTGCTGTAATGTAGTGCTTAAATACGCTGCAAATAATTTGTGGAAAGACTAGTTTAGAAGCTATTAGGTTGTAATAGAAATAATGATTTTTACTAACCCAAGCGGACTATAGCCACCGACAAATCAGTAGTACCGGGAACAGTAGGACTATTACAATATTACTAAAAAAAACAGCTCATGGCAAGTATTTTTCATAACGTTTTGTGCCTTGAGCAAAGCGAAAGGCATGGATATAAGGTTGAAAGAAAGGTTGAAAGAAAGGTAAAAATATTAAAATGGCAACAATAAAAGAATATAATAATAGCGGAAGGGACAGGGCAACGGAGGATAGAAGAAGGCATAGGCAGCTAGTAGAGGAGTCGATAAAAAGGAATATTGTAGATATAATAGCTGAAGAAAGCATAATAGGACAGAGTAAGGATAAGAAGATTAAAATACCCATAAAAAGCATAAAGGAGTATAGCTTTATATATGGAAAGAATACAAATGGTGTAGGCTCAGGAGATGGCTCAGAAAAAAGAGGAGATATTATTGGAAGAGAGAATAGTGGCAAAAACGGAAACGGAGAAGGAATGGCAGGAAATGAAGAGGGAGAAGATATATATGAGACTGAGATTACCATTGAAGAGCTAATAACATATCTCTTTGAGGATTTAAACCTTCCCGACATAGACAAAAAAAAGCTGTCAGAGGTTATAAGTAAAAGCACAAAAATGAAAGGGTATCAGCTAAAGGGAATACCCCCAAGGCTTGCAAAGAAGCGATCAGTTATTGAAAAAATAAAAAGGAAGCAGGCGTTCAAGAGGGATAATGAATGCATAAATGATGATAGCTTGAAATATAATAACCACTCTGATAGTGGCTTAAATAAAGGTTATTCCAGCCCCAATAGTAATCTAAATAAAAGTTATTCCAGCCCCAATAGCAATTTGAATGAAAGCTTTTCCAATCCTAATAGTAATAGCTTAAAAAAGCGGTTTCCCTTTATGGAAGAAGATTTAAGATATAAAAGGGTAAAGGAAGCTCAAAAAAGGGATTTCAATGCAGCAGTTATTTGTATTATGGATGTATCAGGCTCGATGTATCAAACAAAAAAGTATTTGGCAAGAAGCTTTTATTTTCTCTTATATCAATGGATTAGAACTAAATATTCAAATGTTGAGGTTGTGTTTATTTCCCATACAACCACAGCAAAAGAAGTCAATGAGAATGAGTTCTTTCATAAGGGTGAATCTGGCGGAACCTATATAAGCAGTGGTTACCAAAAGGCTCTTGAGATAATAGAGCAAAGGTACAATCCTTCTTTGTGGAACATATATGCATTTCACTGTAGCGATGGGGATAATTGGTCAGAGGACAACAAAAAAGCAATAGAGTACGGAAAAAAGCTATGTGAGGTGTGCAATTTGTTTGGCTATGGAGAGATTACTATAGGACAGTACGTTCATAATAGTACCATTAAAAAGGAGTTTATGAGTCAAATAAGAAGTAATAATTTCTGTGTCATTTCAATAAAAAACAAGGATGAAATATTCCCCGCACTAAAGAAGCTACTAGAAAAGGAAGGGGAGGAAAATATCAATGGAGTATAGTCTTAGTGAGTTGATGCAATGGAATGAAAAAATAGAAGCAATAGCAAAAGGGATAGGGCTACAATGCTATGAGCAGGAGTTCGAAATCTGCGATTTTGAAGACATGATTGGATATGAGGCTTATGTGGGTATGCCATCTCACTATCCTCATTGGAGCTTTGGTAAATCCTATGAAAGAATAAAAACCTTACACAAATATGATATGGTAGGCTTACCATATGAGATGGTTATTAACTCTAATCCATGTATAGCATATCTAATGAAAAACAATTCTTTGCTATTACAAATACTCACTATGGCACATGTTTATGGACACAATGATTTTTTTAGTAATAACAGATTGTTCAAGCTTGGAACAAGAGCGGAATATGCAGTAGAGATGTTTAAAAATAATGCTAAAAGGATCAGGTCTTACATCGAAGACCCAACCATAGGGTATAGAAGGGTTGAGAAGGTGCTTAATGCAGCACACGCCATAAAATATCAAACCTCTAGGGTTATTGGAGAAAAAAGGATTTGCAATGTAGAGCATCAGAAGCTTATTATGGACAAAATTAATAAACCACGAGATGAATATGCTTGGCTTAAGAGGACTAATTCTTATGAACAGTTGATGCCAAAGCTCAATAAAATACCAGTTGAGCCTGAGGAGGATATTTTATTATTTATTTCTGAATACGGAAGACTGGAGGATTGGGAAATTGATATACTTGAAATTGTCAGAGAAGAGACGGCTTACTTTCTTCCTCAAATTGAAACAAAGATAATGAATGAGGGGTGGGCAAGCTTTGTGCATTACACGATTTTAAACGAGCTTTGTTTACCAGAAGGCTTGCATATTGAGTTTCTGAAAGCTCATAATCAAGTTATAAGACCTCATACAGGAAGTATAAACCCGTATTATGCTGGATTTATGATTTTCAGCGAGGTATTTAGAAAACATAATAATGACTATACAAAGCTGTTAGAAATACGGGAGGTGGAAAGGGATGAGTCATTTTTACGAAGATACCTAAGCTATGAACTGTGTGACGAGATGAACCTTTTTGAGTATCTTAAGGTTGATGATGAGTACATAGTCTCTGAGGTATCGGATGAGGATGGTTGGAAAAGAGTCAGGGATACCTTAGCAAATTCAGTCGGGGTGAATAAAATCCCAATTATTAAGGTGAGTGAGTTAATAAGAAGGGATAATACCCTGCTTTTGGAGCATGAGTTTAATGGTAAGGAGCTAAATCTATACTATGCTAATCGAACACTCAAGCATATTAATGATTTGTGGCAAGGTAAAGTTATGCTATCAACTATTGTTGACGATAAAAGAAAAATTATTGAAACAGATGGGTGAAAATATGTAAATAAATGGTAAGTTGTATAATTAAATGCCGTAAGGCAGAAAAAAATTGACTCATGGTAAAACCCTAGTATAATGTTAGTGTTGAAAAAAAACATACGAAAGGGTAATAACATGAGTCAACAGTATAATAATACAACAGAATCAAGGAA
>QKEK01000203.1 GCA_003251775.1 Clostridia bacterium
TACTGATATCCTAGAGTTCTTTAAAAATAATACATGGGATAGTAAATGGTTAAAAGCTACTAACATTACTGAAGAAACACTGAAACAAGCAATCCAATTACGAGGAGGAGATTTTGAAGCTTTCAAATATGCTTGTGGACAACAATGCTTTTTATTCAAAGAAGGTTTAACACACCTAGACCATAGGACTATAAGTAAAAGTTTTAATGATTTCATAAAAACTACTTACAAAGATGGAAAATCTATGTCATGGTTACTTTATCACATAGTAAATGATTCTCAGGTAGTTACTATACAAAAAGATTACTTTTGGAACACTGTTGAAAACTTATTCAACAAGTTTATATATGAAGAAGCTCAAAAGGATATTAAAAAATTCTTTCCAACAGAGCAGAATCATCAGAAAGTTATTGATTGGATAAACTACTTACATGAGTTTACTATTTCTTTATGGAAGCTTAAACCAAGTACTAGATATTCTACTTTTGATAAAGATATAAATAAGTTGATTGGAGGTATGCATACAATGTTGACTATAAATAATAATTTTAAAGAAAGATTACCAAAACATTATACTTTTGGTAAATATGATAGACAGGTTGAGTTATTAGATAAAATAAGAAGATATGGGTTGGATGACTTCTCAGATAAGGTCTTAGAATGTATTCAGGATGGGTCTATAAATAAATTACCTAGATACCAATACTAAAATACCCGTTTATTTACACGAGGATGAACGCTGAGTGACTTTATTGACAAAAAGGTATATAGACTCATCTTATAGTCATTCGTGGCTGTGGTACTCGATTATGAACATTGTAAAAAATATTTTATATTTAGTATTGACATTTATTTAAAGGTATGGTAGTATTAGGTTATTGATTGAGAGGAGATAAAAATTATGGTTAAATTTAAAGATGAGTGTTTAGAAAAAAATACTGCTGTTCATATAACAACAGCAGAACAGGATTTAGAATTTAGAAAATGGATGGATAGCAGGGGTAGAAAATGGTGTAATGGTAAATCATATTTGGATGAATCTGATGGCACACCATATAAGAATCATAGTGAATATGGTGTATTTTATCCAAGTTTAAATATGTTTGGTGATAACATTGACGCAAAAAATGAAGGTTACAAAATCTTATCATACGAAGAAGCCTTACTTGAAGAATATTCTTTACCTGTTATAGACCCTAGTAAGTGTAAGAAATATCATGTATGGGGTGCTGTAGATGATAAAAATGACAATATTAGACGCTATGTAGTTTGTATTATTGGAGGTTACATTTATTGTGTGCCTAAATCCTGGGAGCAAGAATTTTTAAATGGAGGAAATGTTCCTTTAACTAGGTGGAAACATTGGGAAGAAATAAAAGAAGATACAAAAGATAAGGAAATAAAAGACCAAATAGCTAAATTAAAAGCTGAGATAGAAAAACTGGAGGGAATGTGTTCAAGCACGAAATAGAACTAATAAAAGGTATAATTTTAGATATTCTACATGAAAATTTCAGAACAATTAAGGATATTAGTATCATTAGAAGAAGTTTAATTGGTAGGTTAGGAGAGGATAATTGGATGAAATTTAATATTGTTTGTGAGGAAATTATTACACCATTTAGATTAAAAAAGCTTCCAAAGGACTTCTCCATAGAAGAAACAAGGAAAAAATTATTAGAACTTATTAAAGTTCTTGAGGGCGGAAAGTAATATGAAAATAGAAATAGAAGATAAGGATTATATAAAAGCTATAACACCCTTCAGAAATGGGTGTTCATTTAAGCCCTTAATTAAATCCAATGGTGACATCTATATAGATGTAGGATGCTGTCTATATCCTAATCTCTTAGATGATACAGGAGCGCATATATTATATAAATTTATAGAAAATGGAAAAAAGCCTTATAAAATAAGCATAAGTCCTGAGACAAAAACACATATATTAAGTATCATTCCTTGTAAATGTTGTGGAGGATTGATTATGGAAGAGAGACATGGATGAAAATATTAGTAATGAGTCAAGAATATAAAGAGGAGTTAGAAAGTGGGTAGTGTATATCAAAGTAAAAATAAACTGATAGGATTTAGAGATGAACTTCTAGCAGTTCTAAATAAGTTTCCTGATTGTGGGATATGTTTTAGACCTGATGGGAATACTTTTGAGATATATCTTTGGGATGATAATGATGATTATAGTGTTCTGTTAGAGGAAGGAACAAACCTTTCTGCACAGAAACTAGCACAGTGGTGATAAATATGAACACATTTAAAATTATATTTAATATATGGAATCTCTTAAAAAGATATGATGAGTATGTAGATGAAGGTAAAACAGATTTAAAAGAGTACCTAGACTTGAAAAAAGAGATGGGAAAAATAGAAGAAGAATTAAAATGGTTGATTGCTAGAAGAGAAATTTAAAATATTTTTAATTTAGGGGTTGACAAATTATTTAAAGTGTGTTATACTATTTATATGTTTCATAACACTCCATAAAAAATACAGTTTTGCCTCTTCTGTAAAAAGAGGAGCTTTAATAAACTATAATTCTTTTTAGGATTATAGGAATGGTGGAACGAGGAGAAGGAAATACGAATAAGCTCGACCATAAATCTCAGCTATGAACTTTATGTTCTTAAAACCTTCTGACAGCTTGGAAAGACAAGCAACATGGTGGCTATAGTTTAAATGGTAAAACCCAAGTTTGTGGTTCTTGTGTTTGGAGTTCAATTCTCCATGGTAACAAAGTGGTGGTTCAATTCCACCTCGGTTGTTGAGGACTGGTGTGAAGGGAGGTATGGTTCGATTCCTGCTGATTAGGTTTTAGTTGAAAAAAACCAACATAAACTAACTCTGGTTGAGCATTAACAGAGGGGTGTGGCTCTAACGCATAATATTGTACATCAAGACAATATAAAATAATACTTGATGAACCTGTAAGAGATAAAGGAGAACTTAACAAGAGTCTAAGTTAGGACTTTAAAAGGACTTTAAACAATAGGAGGTAATGTCCTGCCTCCTCACCTAGCGAGGTATCACTAATGGTAAGTTGCAAGGCTCATATCCTTGTGTCAAGAAATTGACTTGTGGGTTCGACTCCCATCCTCGCCAAATAGCCCAAAGTACACGGGAACGAAGAAATGGCGAACCTCTTAACAATGTAGAACCATCTTTGAGTAAAATCAGGGAAAGAAATAAGTAAATAAATCATAAACCCTCTTAACCGAGGGTATTTTACATTAAGGAGTATATATGAATTTCATTCCAAATAGACATAAAAAATTATATAACAACTCAAAGCATACAATGAACAATGGCAACACACTAATCATAATAGGTAAACTCTCCAAAAAAGACCCTGAACATCCTGACCATCTTAGAAACCATTATTATTGTGAGTTCCAAACAGGATACAAAGGTATAATATGTGAAACAACTATAAGTAATGGCACAGCATACGACCCTTTATATCCCTCCATATATGGTGTAGCATACATCGGAAATGGTATACATAAACGCTATGAAGAAGATGGAAAGACCTTCACAAGGGAATATAAACTATGGTATTCAATGCTAAGAAGATGTTTTGATGAAGCTAGTTTAAAGAAATTCCCATCATATAAAAATGTAACTATAAATGAACGATGGTATAACTATCAAAACTTCTGCGATGACCTCCCCAATCTTCCCAATTATAATTTATGGGAGGAATATGGGGGAAGCTATTACCATTTAGATAAAGATTTCCTAAGTGCTTCTAAGTTAGGAAATAGGAAAGAATATGGAAAAGATACTTGTATGTTCTTATCAACCCATGATAACACTTCTCTAGGAGCATTGACAGGAAAGACTTTTTTTCAATATAATCCTGAAGAAAAAACATATAAAACCTTTGAAAGTATGACTAAATTTGCTAATGATAATGGTATAAGTTTTGATGTTGTCAGTAAAGCAATCAGGGGAGAAAGGTGTTCAAAAGGGTTATTTTATGGTGTAATTCCTGAAAATGAGCAGAATATATTACAATTTATTGAAGGAAAATACAAAATTTATTTAGAAAATAGCAGTAAAATTGTATATAAATGGGGACTTTTTAATAAAAAAACCAAGAAAATAGTTTTATATAAGAGTCTTATGCATATTGTTGAGGAAAATAAAGGGTTTTCACCGTATAACGTTCGGGATTGTGCATATAATAAGATAGTTTTTATGTATACAGACTATCATGTTTTTAGATTACCTGAGTTTTATGAGGAGTTAGACCTTAAAAAATATGTTAAAAACGAGATAAAAGAGTTAATAAG
Organism: Clostridia bacterium; assembly: GCA_003251775.1. GTDB lineage: Bacteria > Bacillota > Clostridia > DSM-8532 > SZUA-474 > SZUA-474. The sequence goes on from QKEK01000203.1 coordinate 4,308, forward strand.
TTTGAAAAAGTCTATAAAAGACAAACCTTTTATGGCTGTGAAAGATGGAGAAGAGATTCGAGTAGACAATATAAGGAAATTCTCTGAAGATTATGGTGTTTCTGTAGGAAATATAAGGCATGTTTTAACAGGTGGTAGACAAAGTACAAAAGGTTGGAAATTTTATTTAATTTAGTATTGACATTTATTTAAAGGTGTGATAGTATTAGGTTATTGATTGGAGGTAATATGAAATTTGTTAAGATTTTTGGATTAGTTTTACTATCTGTAGCTATTTGTGTAGGTACATGGGGTGGGTTGGGAGCATGGTTAAGAAGTCAACCATCAACAATATTATATTTATTAGGAACATTTATTAATTGTTGTGTTCCTGTAGTATTATTTTTTATTGGTAAAAAGGGTGTATCCCTTTTAGATAAATAGGAGGAAGGAATGAGAAAAAGTAGATTTTTAGTTTTATTAGTGTTGAGTGTGTTCTTAATGAGTTGTTATGAGCAAGTAGACCCTGGGTTTGTAGGTGTAAGAACACATCAAAGAGGAACAAGGGCAGGAGAAGTAGAAGTTTTACCTGTTGGTAGGCATGATTGGGTTTTTGCAATAACAACCACCACATATCCAACATTTAAACAGAACTATGTTTGGACAGCAGATAAGAATGAGGGTTCACCTAATGACGAGTCTTTCACATTTGCTATTGAGGGATTAAAGGTAACTATAGATGTGGGAATAGAATTCTCTGTGATAGAAGCAGATGCAGGAAAAGTCTATTCTGAGTATAGAAAATCTCTAGGGGAATTAACTGATGGTGCTGTAAGAAATTATGTAAGAGACCAACTTAATCAAGCAATTAAACCCTACACAGATATGGAGAAATTTATTACACAGAATCAAATGGCGAATCAAATGGCTGATGTAATGAAGGAAGTAGAGTCTAGTACAAAGAATTATTTCAGCACAAGAGGATTAGAGATATCTCAAGTATATTTAATTGGTAGCCCAAATTATCCACAGAAAATTGTAGATGCTATAAGCAGAAAGGTGGAAGCTACTCAAAACGCCATTGCTAAAGAGAATGAATTAAGAGAATCTGAAGCTGAGGCTCAGAAGATGAAGGCGCTTGCACAAGGTGAGGCAGATTCATTACTAGTTAGAGCCAGAGCTGAAGCTGAAGCAAATAATTTGCTACAAAAATCTTTAACAAAAGAGATGCTTACTTTGAAATATATTGAAAAATGGAATGGAGTTGAACCAACTGTTAAAGGTGGTTCTGATACAGGATTTATTTTAAATCTAAATAAATAATAAAAAAATCCCCTTAATTGGGGATTTTGTATTGACATTTATTTAAATATATTATATTATTAAAGAAT
>QKEK01000258.1 GCA_003251775.1 Clostridia bacterium
CATTACACTAAATCCTATAAAACCAATAAGAATAATAATATAATACAAAATAATAATGTTTATTACAATATATTAATAATTATTTTTAATAAAATAGTGTTAAGAAGAGTTAATAAAGGAGTGGTATTATGGCAACAAAAGTATTTAAAGAAGTAGCATATAGTAATATTTCAGAATTCATTTATGGAAGCTCTAAATCACCAGTAAGGGCTAAAAATGGTATGATGATAGGTGGTGGGCAGATTTATCCAGAGCTAAATTTTACGTTACCATCAATTATAATTAATAAGGAATCCATGCCAGAAGTAATAAAACAGTATAAGGAAATAATTGAAGATGCATGTAAAAGAGCAAAGGAGCTATTTGTACCAGGGTTTATAGCTGAAATTGAACTATTACCAGCCACAACATATAATCCAGAATGGGGCATTGAAATCACAAAAACTGTTAGAGATATAATGTACGAGTATGAGTCAAAGCATAATTTAAAAAGTCTTTTAAGAATTACTCCAGTAGACATAAGAGAGGACAAGCATTCACCACATATGTGGCATGGTAGTCACTGGGAAGCTATTATGAGAACATTTGAGGGATGTGCGGAGGCAGGTGCTGACTTACTGTCAATTGAGTCAATTGGTGGTAAGGATATGCATGATGATGCCATTATGTATTGTGAAATTGATAAATCATTATTTTCTTTAGGTATATTAGGTACAAGAGATATGTCAGTTTTATGGAAGGAAATAAAGAGAATAGCTGATAAGACTGGGACTATATGTGCAGGTGATACAGCTTGTGGTTTTGCTAATACAGCTATGGTACTTGCGGATAGAGGTTTTGTACCTAAGCTTTTCGCTGCAGTTGTTAGAGTAATTTCTGCTGTCAGAAGCTTAGTTGCTATTGAAGAAGGTGCAGTAGGACCACATAAGGATTGTGGCTATGAAGGAGTTTATGTAAAAGCTATTACTGGAACACCTATATCAATGGAGGGTAAATCTAGTGCATGTGCACACTTGAGTCCGGTAGGAAATATAGCAGCTTGTGTAGCTGATCTATGGAGTAATGAATCTGTACAAAATATAAAGCTTTTAGGTGGAATGGCACCAACTATATCTATGGAGCAATTGGCGTATGATTGTAGACTTATGAATGAGGCATCAAAAGGAGGAATGCAAAATGCTCTTCTTTTAAGGGATTGGCTTTGTGAGTCTGATAGTAAATATGACCCTCAGGCTTTTGTACTGAGACCAGATGTAGTGATTAATATTTCAAAGGAAATAATTAAGTATGATACGCCGTTTAAACGTTCAAAGGCAGCATCCTTAGCTGCGGTAGAAGTTCTTAAAGATGCTGTTACTAATAATAGGGTTATAGTTGATGAGAAGGAGGTTTCATGGCTAGACACTATGGAAAGTCAGCTTGAGAGCACTCCAGATGATGAATCGGAATTTATTGAAGAAATGCTTCAAAGAGATATTTCAGGTAAGCTTGATCCAAAGAAATATGACCTGTAATAATATAATCTAATAATATAATCTAATAATAGAACACAACTCATAATTTTTGAATAGAAAGAAGGGATTTTATGATAAAAGTAGACATTATCTCAGGTTTTTTGGGAGCAGGGAAAACTACAATTATAAAAAATTTAGCTGATATACTAATAAAACGTGATGAGTCTATTGTTATCATAGAAAATGAGTTTGGTCAAATTGGGATTGATGGTAAGATATTAATGCATAATAGTCTGCAGTTGTATGAAATTACAAGGGGATGTCTTTGTTGCTCACTTAAAGGTACTCTTATTAATACGCTTGTAGAAATAGGTCAAAAAGTAGTGCCTGATAGAATTATTATTGAGCCCTCTGGTATATTTATACTAAGTGAGATTTTTGAGGTTCTCAGACATCCTGAAATAAAGGAAAAGATGGTGATTAATTCGATAATTTCAGTTATTGATGGTTTCCATTACTTAAATCAAAAGCAAAAATATAATGTTTTTTTTGAAAATCAAATTAAGTATGCTCAGAAAGTAATTTTGACAAAGACTAATGATATTGAGGCAGACTCTATAATTAGACTTATGAGTGATATTCAATTAATTAATTCTAGCTTATGTATAAAAGCTTATGAAGACTTAAAGAAAAATGACAATGAATTGATAAGCTTTATAGAGGATAACAATAGCAATGATACTAAATATACTCCTAATGAAGAGCTACGGCTAGAGCATAATTCCATAAAGCTTAATGCATTTGGATTAAGGCTTGCAGGAAAATATTCATATATTACACTAAAATCCATGCTCACTCAGTTAGCAAGTAATGAGTATGGCAATGTATTAAGAGCAAAAGGCTTTGTTGAAGCAGATGATTGTCTTTATGAAATAAATTATGTTAATGGAACGATTGATATAGAAGAAAGTACTGTACAAAGTGAACCCGTTATTTGTATAATTGGAGAGAACTTGAATAAGCTCAGGATAAAGAACCACTTTTTAGGTCACCTAAAGAATTAAGTACAAATCAGCATAGACATATATACCTCCTATATGATATATAGATTAACCCCTGTGATAAAGAACAGGGGTTAATCTAATTGTAAGAGATAAAAGCTTCTTAAGCTTATTTGATATCTATTTCGTTCATATTATAAGGGACTTGTTTAATTATATTTCTTGATATATTATTTGCAACAGATTACATGCATTTTGCTCATGCTTTTTAGCTTTTAAGATTAATGCTGATATACCCTTTCTCACTTGAGGTTCTGAGAATTTTTTTAAAACCTTTTCATTTTGTTCGAATCCTCCCTTAAGCTCATTCATGTCAAATACACATTGGGCTGAGGAACGAAAATGCTTTGCAGCCTCTGTACAGTAAGAAGAGATATGTTGATTTTCTCTACCTACCCATTCCATAAAACATGCAGCGTAGGAGCGTCCTTCTCCAACCATGGTTTGTGCATCATTCTGGCACATGAGACGTTCAAAAAGTAATGGAGTTATTGCACCTGATGGAAAATCTTTTTCATTAGTTATTGAAGTCGCCCACTTGTCATAGGCATTTTGTCCACCAGCAAAAGTGTTTTTGTTTTTACTATCAAGAGCTCTCACAGTTATGCAATCGGTTGTAAGTATATTAATTGCATTTTTAATTATATCCTTTTGTGATATAGGAGTGTACTCTTTTTCTCCAATAGACATTAATGCGATTGTATCCTTGTTTTCCCACCAATTATCGCATATAAAATAACCACTAATGTCTATTGAAACTCCTTTTGCGAACTCAGCGTTATTTTGAAAGCAATTCCACCCTAACAAAGTGTTTCCATTTTCTCTGTAGCCAGTGATGACACACGCTTCTGGAGGCCCAATTATTCCTAAAGCAATTACTGGTCTTCCCTCGTCAATTTCAGATTTAATAAAGTTTATGAAGTCTTGTTTTGTAGAATTGCATCTCTTTAGAATAGAGTAGGTTCTACCAACACCGTCAAATGAACGCCTGAACACCTCAAAGGCATCATTGTATATATTCATAATATCTACGTTTCCGCCATCCCAGAAATCTAAATTCCATCTTAATCTAAAGGCTGCACCTGAAACTGCCATTATGTAAGTATAATCAATACTTTGCCCCATATAATTTAAGCAAGCTTTAAGTGCAACTGGAAATGGAGTGCATTCTTCAAAGGAATAAGCTACCTTTGGCACACCATATAGGATACAACTCGTATCGTTTTTTTCAATATTACTATTCATATTAAAATCCTCCTGAATCTTATGGTGTAAAAATGATGAATCTTCATTTTCGTATATTACGGGAGCATATAACCCCATAGCTATACATCTACGCCCAACCTTATATTGATTAGATCTAAATTCTGAGGGCGTAACGTTGGTATGTCTTCTAAATGCCCTGCAAAAGGTATCATAGTTATTAAACTTATATTCAAATGCAATATCTATAAGCCTTTTATGTGTATGAATAATGTCAAAGGCAGCATTAGATAGTCTTCGCTCCAGTATATACTTTGATAATGGAGTGCTAGTACACTCTTTAAATATTTCTCTAATATGCCTATATGAATAACCTGTAATCTTTTCTAATTCATAATAGGATATATCTGTTTTAATCCTTGCTTCAATATATGTTGCTATGGACGTAATATAAAGAAAATAAGCCATTTTATACACCTTTCTTTGAATTGTTCTTCCGGAAGTAATTTAATTATAGAATAATAATATCATATTTTCTCGACTATTTTGACCTGAGATTATTGCGTTGCTTTGAATAAATACACAAAAAGACTGCACCAATTGAGTACGTTTTGTTTTAAAATGTAACTACTCAAAAAGCTTTACCTAAATTTGATTTAACCTGAACTTAGTTAAATAAGATTAATTAACTTTTAGTATGAATTGTATGGATTGTATATATAATATTATTTATACTATATATTATTTATAATTATTTATACTATACAAATATTTATTTGAAATATTCTATATTGTATGATAATGTATAGAAATAGTAGAAAAATAATAGTTAAATAATAGAAAAACTTAGCTTGACTAAAGGAGATAAGATGCCAAAGTCATATTATAATAATGCAATAGTAGGAAATTCAAGTATGTTAGGGTGCTTAACTAATACTGGAGAATTGACCAGACTCTTCTGGCCTAATATTGATGCCCCACAGCTAATAGATAAATTTATGGTAGGGGTATACTGTCCTGAACAAAGATATACAACGATGTGGCTTAATGAAGGTCAGTTTATACATGCTCAAAAATATCTAGAAAACACAAATATAGTAGAGACAACTATGGAGAATTACGAGAAGGGCTTGAGGGTAATACAGACAGATTTTTGTTTATATGATTCAGATGTTTTAGTAAGGAATTATGACGTTGAAAACCTAAGTAATAATCAGCTCAGCTATGGTTTGATTATGGCATCTTCATTTATATCAACTAATTCTAATTTATCTAATATACTTTTTGATTTTAGTAATGAGAGTCTTATTCATTATCGTAATAATATATATGTAACAATATCTGCTAGTAAAAAAGCATATCAATTTCAGCTTGGAAATAAAGCGTTTGAAAGTGCTTGGTATGGTGAGCTTAATGGTTATGATGAAATAGGGATGATGAGTGATGGTGCACTAGCATACCACTTAGGTGAATTTATGCCAGG
>QKEK01000051.1 GCA_003251775.1 Clostridia bacterium
AGTGCCTTAAAGGTGATTAAATACAGCCTTTACCAACAACCACAAAGCACAACACAAAGCACTAAGCAAAGCGAAACAAAAGAAATATATATAAATAATATATATATAGCTTGGCAAGAATGTGCCATTATTCAGCATAAAAAACTTACGGATACGGCTAAAAAGCTAGTTCAAAAAAGGCTTAATGAGTTTTCAGAGCAGGAAATTATTCAAGCTATTAATAATTACAGCATAGCTCTAAAAGATGCTGACTACGCTATTTGTGCATATAAGTGGAGTTTAGATGAATTCATGCAAAGAGATAAGGGGATGCCTGCCTTTGTCAATAGCGGTTACAAGTGGATTAATTACCTTGAGTGGAAACATTCCCAAGGCGGTGGGGAAGTAGGACATAGCAGATACAGAGAGGAATAGACAGGAGGGTTATACAGTGAGGTTAGAAGAGCTAACTAGAGTATCACCAAACAGTATAGAGGCTGAAAATCAAGTAATAGGTGCTATGATGTTGGAGAAAGAAGCAGCGTATATAGCAGCAGATATACTCGTAACTGAGGATTTTTATTCTGAGGCAAACAAGGAGATTTTTGACGCAGTGCTTGATGTGATGAGTATAAATAAGCCAGTTGATATTATTACAGTTTCTGAAAGGTTAGAAAAGCGTAAGAGCCTAGATAAAGTTGGTGGCATAGCCTATTTGTCTGACTTAGGAGCATATGTAATTACAACTGTACACATAAGACACTATTGTGAGGTTGTGAAGTCTAAATCTGTTAGGCGAAAGTATATAAAAGCTGCCTCTGTAATTGCTGACATGGCTTATACAGGAGATTTTGAAAGCATAACAGATTTTAGAGCTAATGTAATGGCGGCTGTCGACATCCCTGTCAAGAAGGAAGCAACTGAGTTAACGCATATCAGTAATGTTATGCCAAAGGTAGTAAATGACATTAACGAGCGTGGTAGTAATAAATATCAAAGCAGTATGTTGAAATATGGATTACCATGGTTAGACAATCATACGGGAGGATTATGGGGGTCACAATTAATTATTATAGCTGCACGTCCATCTACTGGTAAAACAGCTTATATGCTACAAATAATGCGTACAAATGCATATAGAAACAAAAAACTAGCTGTTTTTAGTCTCGAGATGTCTAATGAAGGGATAACAGAACGAATGCTATCTAGCGTATCAGGGATAACAGGAGACAAGCTTAAGAATCCTAAAGAATCAAAAGGTATAACAGAAGCAATTAAGCAACCATCAGAAGAGTTAGCCGCACTTGATATCAATATGTTTGATAATATCTTTAATGTGGAGGGTATATGCATGAAAGCCCATGAGCTGAATGCAAAAATGGGTCTTGACTTGATACTGATAGATCACTTGCAACTTATTAGTTCAGCTAAGAAAACTCAAAACAGAAATGACCTTGTCGGTCACATTACTAGAGCATTAAAAATTCTTGCTAAACAATTAAAAATTCCAGTTGTTTTACTTTCTCAATTAAATAGAGCTCCTGGTACAAGGAAAAGTGCAGAACCTATATTATCGGATTTGCGAGATAGCGGAAATATTGAACAGGATGCAGATGTTGTGGTGTTTCTACATGACCCTAACTATAATAATTATGCTACTCAGGTTAGTCAAGATAAAAGCGAAATACTATTTATTCTTGCTAAACAGCGTGAGGGTGTAAGAGATGTCTCTAAAAAGATGCAGTATGACAAAACTACTCAGGTGTTTAAAGAAATTAGTAAGTGGTGGGAGTAATGGAAGAGGTAAATGATGTTAGGCAACTTGCATGGAATTGCATTAAGAACGGTAAAAAATGCGGATATGATGAAGTTTGGCAGCAAAGATATGATAAAGAGGTTCAGAAATTGACTGAAAAACAGTTTGAAGTATTCAGTAATTATTGTCATGCATACTATGACCATATTACAGGATTGCTAAGTAAAGAAGAGGCTCAGAAGAAACTAAAAATATGAGAGTGAGGTTTTATTATGATTAAGGCACAAGCATTAGAAAAGTTAATCAAAAAGAGTTTACCAGTTATATTGTTACAAGCAAATGATTTATTGTACTTAAGGTCTGAAAGATTTGTCTATAGGTTTGATTTGGATAACATCGAAGAGGAAGAGCAAAGAGAAAAAATAGAGAGGGTTCTTTATAAGAATTTTAAGAGTATCCCTGCTAATGGTAGAGGATTAAGAACAAATTACAAGGACAGTAAGACAATGGTTACGGAGGATTTAAACTATAAGAAGTATGAGGAAACTGTTAAGTTTATTGATTCCTTATTCTCCATAAACAATTTAATGAATGCTACAAAAACAGGTTTAGTGACAGGTACATACGATATTTTTTATAAAAAGGACATGACATATACACAGGTAGATAGCTTATGCACTGCGATTTTAGTCCCTCCTGAGATGGTTAAGTTTGACTGTGAATATAGGTACATTATTTTTTCAATTGAGGATGGTATGGTTGCATTAAGGTGTTTTGATTCTCCTAGTACTTCATTTTTAAAGGATGATGCACCAATTCAATTGTCTATTGAAGATATTCAGGAGGATAGAGTGAATGATTAGTTTTAGTATACCAGGAAAGCCAATGGGTAAGGGTAGACCTAGAGCTAGCTCAAGAAACGGTAAAGTGTTTATGAGGACACCAGAGGAAACCGCTAGCTATGAGAACCTTGTGAAACTCTATTTCTCCAAAGAGGTAGATAGGCGAGAAGTTGATAGTTTGATAGTAGACAATGAGAAACCATTTGAGAAGTTAACTGGATATGTATCAGCAATAATAATTTGTTACTATCCTATTCCTGAAAGTTTTAATTATAAGAAAAAGAGTCAAGCAAGAGATGGAATATTAAGACCTGATAAGAAGCCAGATAGCGATAATATAGCAAAGATAATTCTTGATAGTCTTAACAATATTGCCTATGACGATGATAAGCAAGTTGTTGATTTGGAAGTGCAAAAATGGTATTCAGATGAACCACGAGTACTAGTAAGGCTAGAGAAGTCTGCAGAAAATGGGGGAGCATATGCTCCCTTTTTAGGAGGAAAACCAAAATTAAAAAAAGTCAACATGGTAAATTGTGAAGAATAGCAGTTTTCCAGACTTTTTTAAAAAGTAATATGAAATGAGGTTAAAATAATGGCATGTAAAAATATATTATACAAAAACAATTGGTGCAATGGGGGAGTTATACCTCCTGCAGGTAGAGTAGACAAGGCAGCAGCTTCCGTTAAACCACCGTGTCCGTATTTGATGGCAGGTACACCATATTTAAGGTCAATGTGTAGGTTTGGAAAGAAAGAAGAGGACAAAGATGAGCAAAATAGGGATACTTGATGTTGATGGGTTTAATTATCCTAACCTAGCTCTTATGAAATTAGCTGCATGGCATAAGCTTCAGGGTGATGCTGTTGAGTGGGTAATCCCACTTTGTACATATGACAGAGTTTATATGTCAAAGGTCTTTACTTTTACTCAAGATTTTAGTACTTGTGTTCAATCTAAAGAGGTTATAAAAGGTGGCACAGGTTATGACCTTAAAAATAAACTTCCTTCTGAAATAGAAAAAATATATCCAGACTATAGTATATATAATTTGAAGAATAAAGCCTTTGGCTTTCTTACCAGAGGCTGTCCTCGTAACTGTGCATTTTGTATTGTTTCTCAAAAAGAAGGAAAACAAAGCATTCAGGTTTCAGACTTAGGGCAATTCTGGAGTGGAGAAAAAGAAATCAAGCTGTTAGATCCAAACCTATTAGCATGTAAGGATTACAAAAAACTATTACAGCAATTAATTGATAGTAAGGCTTGGATAGACATTACTCAGGGCTTAGATGCAAGGCTTCTTAATGAGGACAATACATATCTCATTAGACAACTAAAGATTAAGATGTTGCATTTTGCTTGGGATAATGTTTCTGATGAAAAGGCTATTATTCCTAAGCTCTTGAAATTTAAAAAGGATACGCAATTTGATTTTAGAAAAATGAGGGTTTATGTGCTTGTGAATTTTAACAGCAGCCATGAGGAAGATTTGTATAGGATTTATAAGCTTAAGGATATGGGATATGACCCTTATTTGATGATTTATGACAAGAAAGTAGCTCCTGTAATAACAAAGAAGATGGCTAGATGGGTTAATAACAAGTTTATTTTTAGGAGTTGTGAGAAGTTTGAGGATTATAAGATAGTGAGGTAGTAACATGAGAGAGATAATAGTTGATAATTTTGCAGGAGGTGGCGGTGCATCCACGGGAATAGAAATGGCAATAGGAAGGTCAGTAGATATTGCTATTAATCATGACCTTGCGGCTATAGCAATGCATAAAGCAAATCATCCAACTACGGAACATTATTGTGAATCAGTGTGGGAGGTTGACCCAGTAAAAGCATGCAAGGGTAGAACAGTAGCTTTAGCTTGGTTTAGTCCTGACTGTAAGCATTTTTCCAAAGCGAAGGGTGGTAAGCCTAAAGATAAAAATATTAGAGCCTTGGCTTGGGTGGCTGTTAAGTGGGCTAAGGCTGTTAGACCCAGAGTAATCATGTTAGAAAACGTTGAAGAGTTCAAAACATGGGGACCATTGTTAGAGGATGGAACTCCTGACCTCAAACAAAAAGGAAAAACATTTGATTTATTTATAAGAGCACTTGAGAAACTAGGTTATAAGGTAGAGCACAGAGAATTAAGAGCTTGTGACTATGGAGCTCCAACAATTAGAAAACGTTTTTTTCTAGTTGCTAGGTGTGATGGTAAAAAAATAGTATGGCCAGAACCAACACATGGAGATCCTGAAAGAATAGAGGTAAGATGTGGTTTACTGAAACCATGGAGAACAGCAGCTGAGATAATAGACTGGAGTATTCCCTGTCCGTCAATATTTGATCGTAATAAGCCATTAGCAGAAAACACATTGAAAAGGATAACGAAGGGAATACAGAAATATGTAATAAATAATCCTAACCCTTTTATTATGGTCAATACTACTGGTCATAATGGATGCAAAATTAACGAACCATTAAGAACTATAACAACAGGAAATCATCATGCACTTGTAACACCAATAATTTCACAGCTTGGACATACAGGTGGAGGCGATAGATTACATCACATAGAAGCTCCTCTATCAACAATAGTTTCTAAAGCAGAGCATTGT
>QKEK01000233.1 GCA_003251775.1 Clostridia bacterium
CTTCCTCTTCTGCTGGTGCTTGTTCCTCTGCTGGAGTTGCCTCCTCTTCTGCTGGAGTTGCCTCATTTTCTGTTGCACTAGTTGTAGTGTCTACGATTGTTTCTGCATATGATACACTCATAACTGCAAAGGATATAATAATTACCAAACAAAGCATTAAAGATAGATTAATTTTTTTCATATGTATGTCCATCCTTTCTTCGGGCAAATATCTAGGTTGAAAGAAAATCATATACTTATACCTTCGCTATTTAAATCATTTAAATAGGTCATTTTCTTTCAACCTTACCACCCCAAATTAATATTTTTGTGAATAAAATAAGACTCATACGTTGTCTGCTATCCATAACAGCCTCTATATCGCAAGCTTATTTTACCTTCACTTATATAATACGAATTACACATATTATTTTTTGGGGTCAATGAAAAAAATTTTAAAAAACTCTTTAGTATTATTTTTTATTATAGCAAAGCATATTATTTAAAGAATGAAGCCCCACACATCGAAAACGTTGTTAACAAAAATGCTAAAGCAATAAACAAAGCAACAACTCTCACTACAATCCTATTTATCTTCATATTATTCACTCCTCACCATATGTAGCAATGCAAAAAGCTTGCATCTAGCTTCAATTGACATAACTAAAAGTATTATTTCGCTAATTTAAACTAACCACTGTGACACCTGTTTCACCCTCACCGTATTTCCCTAAGCGGTACCCCTTAACATGAGAATGTACTTTAAGAAAATCATGGATGCCTTTTCTAAGGACTCCTGTACCCTTTCCATGTATCAGTGTAACCTCACTTAACCCAGCAATAACACACTCATCAATATACTTATCAGCCTTATCAACAGCCTCTTCAACGTTTAACCCCCTAATATCAAGCTCCAATCTAACCGTTGAAGTCTTAATTCCAGTAACCCTTGTTTGAATAGCCCTTTCACTGATAGCTTTTTGCTCGTTTACTAGTTTAAGATTTGATACATGTACATTAATTTTCATTATACCAATCTGTATATCAACCTGCCCATCCTTATCTGGTTGCTTTAACACCGTTCCCTTTTGTTCCAGTGACAATACATAAACAGTATCACCAGGCTTAAGATTTTTGGGTGGCTTAGTATAACCCTTTCTTGGAAGAATTGACTCTGCTAAGGAATCCTCAATATTATTTATTTTACTTTTTAAGCTCTCCTTTATCCTTTGAGATTCCCTTTCTCTTTCCTGTTGATCACGTAGGGTTTCTAGCTCTTTTATTCGCTCAAGCATGTTCTCTGCTTCCTGCTTGGCTTCCAATAGTATTTTTCTTGCTTCTCCTTTAGCTTCCTTTAGCAATTTGCTCTTTTCTGCCTGTAATTTATCCTGCTCCTCTTTTAGCCTCATTTTGGTTCTTTCAGCTTCCTGTCTGAACGATTTAGCCTTTTGCTTTTCCTTTTCAGTAAAATAACGATTTCGTTCAATATCAGACAAAATGTCCTCAACCTTTATGTTATCATTTGTCAAACAAGACTTTGCCTTTTCTATAATATTTCTTGGTAAACCTAATTTTTCTGATATAGCAAAGGCATTACTTTTTCCAGCAACCCCTATTAATAAATTATATGTTGGCTTCAAGGTCTTTACATCAAATTCACAGCAAGCGTTCTCTACTCCTTGTGTAGCAATGGCATACATTTTCAGCTCACTATAATGCGTGGTAGCTACTATTCTGTTATCTGACTCTTTAAGCTTTTCCAAAATAGCTGTAGCTAGTGCAGCACCTTCAACAGGGTCTGTACCCGCACCAAGCTCATCAAACAATACAAGACTTTCTGAATTCGCCTCAGAAAGAATGCTAACAATATTTTTCATATGAGATGAGAATGTACTTAAGCTTTGCTCTATGCTTTGCTCATCACCAATATCGGCGAATACATTATTAAAAATACACATCTCAGTCCCCTCTTTAGCTGGTATGTGCAACCCCGCTTGTGTCATTAATGAAAATAACCCTAGCGTCTTTAGAGTAACTGTTTTTCCTCCTGTATTGGGTCCGGTTATAACCAATGTACTGAATTCTCCACCAAGATTAACATCAATTGGGACTACGGTATCCTTGTCTAACAACGGATGTCTTCCCTGCTTAATATTAATATACTTATTTTTATTTAGCACAGGAGATACACAGTTATATTCCAGGCTAAGCTTTGCTTTGGCAAAAATAAAATCTAGCTGAACCATTAACTCTTGATTATGCTTTAAGTCTGGAGTTATCTCTGATACTATCTGAGATAGCTCAGCTAGTATTCTCTCTATTTCTATCTGCTCCTTTACTTTCAGCTGTCTAATAACATTATTTGCTTCAACAATAGGCATTGGCTCGATAAAAACTGTAGCTCCGCTAGCTGACATATCATGAACCATACCAGGTACAAGTGATTTAAATTCTTGCTTTACTGGTATAACATATCTGTCATCCCTCATAGTTACAACAGAGTCCTGAATTATCTTTTTATATCTATCAGATCGTATTAGCTGATTAAGCTTATCCTTTATAGATGCCTGATTTTCTTTTATCTGCCTTCTTATGCTATATAACGTGGTGCTTGCATCATCAGCGATTTCGTCTTCACTAATAACAATACCTTCTATTCTTTCTTCTATTTTTTTGTTTGGTATTAACCCAGATATTATTCCCATAACCAAATTTGTATCATCAATCTCTATCTTGTCAGAGCTTATATACAATTTGAGTCTTCTGCTACCACGCAACAAATCGCACACTTGCAATAATTCAGAAGTATTTAATAGCCCTCCAATTTCTAGTCTCTTAAAAGTAGCATTCAAATCCTTTATGCCTACCATTGGTGGATTGCCCTTCTTCAGAACTAATTCAACGGCGTGTTGAGTCTCCTTAAGACTATGCTCTACTTTTTCATAGTCATTTACAGGCATTAGGCTAGCAGTATACTGCTTTCCAGGCTCGCTAGTAGCAAATGCGACAAGTCTCTCAATTATTTTGTTATATTCAAGTACCCTTATTGCCTTATTGTTCATTTATATAATTCCTCACTTATTGAGCTTTTTTGTTTTTAAAATAGTAAAAAGCACTCTTAAACCAATAAAAGAAAATCTTACTAGTTTATTTATAAAGTGCTTAATCATATTTGTCAAGTACTAATTCAATTCGAGTATATCACATTATTGTATATTTGTAACTACTCAGACCTCAACTCTTCTAAAAAAGCTTTTAAGCACTTATGTGAAGACTTGCTACATAAACCAATAAGTCTTCACATAAGTGCTTAAAAATAACAGTAAAAAATATATATAAATTATAGTTTGAATAGTTACGTATATTTATATACTATTATTCCACATTCGTCTCTTCTTTTATATCAGTTTCTTCTGTTCCACTAGCCAATAATTCTAATTGTCCACGAACAAGTGTCTCTAGCTGTGTTTTATATACTAAATAGCTCTTTTTAAGCTGTGTCTGCTTTAGCTTAATCTTAAGAACCTCATCATTTGCATGCTCAATAATTGACGTAGCCTTAGTCTGTGCCGTATTTATAATGTGCTCTGACTCTCTTTGTGCTACTGCCTTTATATCATCAGCCGTTTGCTGTGCGACTAAAAGAGTATTCTGTAGGGTTTCCTCAACTGATTTATACCTGTTTATGCTCTCTTCCAGTAATGCAAGTCTCTCTTTAAGCTCAAGATTCATCTTAATATAGTGATTGTAATCCTCAATTACCTTCTCCAAGAAATCCCATACTTGATCCTGATTAAACCCTCTTGTAGATTTTTTAAAAACTATATTCTGAATTTCATTAGGTGTAAAATTCACACCATCACCTCATCTCATCCTAAAATCAGAGAAACACACAAACAATGCAACCATATACAATCAGAACACCCTGACTACAACCATAATCAATAGTTCTTTTACCACAGAAATCAAAAACCAAGCAATAATAGGAGAAAAATCAAGCATCATACCACTTCCCATAGATGACTTTTCAACCAAAGCTCGTATAGGGCCAAGAATTGGCTCGGTCAAATTAAACAATATGGTAGAAAACTGACCACTCTTTTCTATAGGTAGGTACGACAGTAATATACGCACAAAAATCAAAGCAGTTATTATGTTACATAATAACTCAATTGCCTTAATCAATATTAACTCCATTTAAAGAAAGTCCTCCATTATTTCACCCAAGGAAACATTCCCTTAGATTTCATATTGTCCTTTATATCGCCTGTAATATCGATACCTTGTGGTGTTGCTAGGAAAATATAGCTAGATACCTTTTGAAAATCTCCATCCAGTGCGTAAACACAGCCACTCATAAAATCTACAATCCTCTGAGCAGTTTCTTTTTCTAAATCTTCTAGATTGATTATAATAGGCTTATTTGACCTTAGATGATCACACATCTCTCTCGCATCATTTACGTTTTGTGGTTGAGTCACAACTACTCTGACCTCTGAATTGTGATTAAGATTTAAAACCTTTCCATTAGTCTTTTTATTGTGATGTACTGAATCAAATTCAGGCTTTGGCAACTCGTCAAGATATGCCTCCTCATAACCTTCTTCATCTTCCTCTGGCTCATTAACTCCAATAAAATCAAGCATTTTATTCAACAACCCAGCCATTGTATCTACCTCCATTTATCTTTTGTATTCTTAGTAATAACTAAAACGGCATCTTGCCTCTATAGTAATCATCTCTGACTATAGTCACGCTCTCCAAAAATAGCAGTCCCAACTCTTACCATGTTAGCACCTTCCTCAATAGCTACATGAAAATCGTTGCTCATACCCATTGACAAATACTTCATACTAATATTATCAATACTTTTCTGCTTAATGTCAATATGTATTTTATATAATTTCCTAAAATACGGTCTCAATTCTTCTGCATTATCAGTATATGGTGCTATCGTCATAAGCCCATTGATTTTAATATTCTTAAAAAGACTTATTTCCCTAACAAACTCAGACACCTGTTCACATAATACACCTGCTTTGGTTTTCTCCTCCGCTACATTTACTTGTACAAGTACATTTGTAACGCTATCTACCTGCTCTGATTTTCTCTGTATTTCCTGAGCCAGCTCGTATCTGTCTAACGAATGTATGAGGCCTACATTTCCTATTAGGTACTTTACTTTATTGGTTTGTAGTCTTCCTATAAAGTGCCAATTCACAGACTCAGTTAGTATATCGGCTTTTTTTGTCATTTCCTGAACCTTATTCTCACCAAAATCTAAAATATTTTCTTTTAATGCAAGCTTAATCATTTCAGCGTCAACTGTTTTAGAAACTGCTATAAGCTTTACATCTTCTAAATTACGCCCATTTTTCATGGCACTTATTCTAATCCTTTGTCTGACCTCTTGTATGTTTTTTGCTAAAGAAAATCCTTCCATTATTCTATCAACTGCCCTTCTTCTACCCTTTTAGGGTCGCTTACATAAATGTCGAACAGAGAAACCCCGCCCTTATAATGCCCATCAATACCTCCTATTATAGCGGTATTATCATTCATACCTATTATTTGAACCCTTACAAAATTTACTTCATTTGCTTTGACCCTTGCGATTTCAGCAGTCATCGTGTCTGTGTTTATATTTCTAAGACTTTTTACTGGTATTTTTAGCCCTGAATAACTATTTATCACGATGTCTAGACTTGTTTTCCTGATATTCAGTGTATCTACTATCCCTCTGTCATACTTCATTGTAACAACCCTGTGACCTTGAATTTCTGGAGAAATGTTAACCACCCTCGCCTTTACTCTTTTATCGATTGACACAAATACTATTTCGTACTCCTTGTCAACAATAAAGTCTCCTATCTCGCCTGGAGCTAAGTAAAAAACCAGATAATTATTAAGATCCTTAACAATTTTAGCAATTGGTTGACCTTCTTCTACTTCAAATGAGGTTTGTTCTATACTTTTGTATGTATCCTTTTCTACAGTATCAAGTATATCAGGTGTTAAATTATATATTGAATCATAATGAAGTACCTCTTCATATCCGTCTAAATACATTGAGAACAATCCCGCTGCGTTAGAGGTAATTTCAAACTTGTTTTTCTCTATTCCTTTTACAAGCTTTTCTCTTTGTTCCTTTTCAGTGTTTAAATATACCTCCTTAGTTCCAAAGCCGCCTATAATATCTGCCCTTTTAAGAATCAGGTAGTCTAAATCCTTTTTTATTTTTCCAGCATCACTAATATTATTATCAGTAGATATATTTACGATTCCAGTAATCTTTTCCTTTATCTGCGAGTCCATTTTTTCTATATCTGATGAAAATAGAACTTTATTGTTATTCTCTTTAAGTTGCCTTTTTATTATATCTACTTCTAATGCCTCTAATTCTTTTTGCAATTCTTTTGCCTCTTCCTTAAGAATAGTGGCAAGCCTAAACTGAGATGCAATTTTAGCACCCTGCTCGGCAGTCAGAATACATTGACCCTTTGCAGGGGATTTTATTACCTCCTCATTTCTAACAATGCATGCCTCTACATTTATGGTATCCTCAATTATGTCGTTGGTAATAACTGATGTGTTTATATGCTTTGAAAATAATAAATTATATATCATGGGTATATACATTAACCCTAAAGCAAGCATAACAAAAATACCTAGCTTTATTTTTTTGATATGACTTGCCGTACTTCCTCTTTTGTTTTTCCCTCTATTCGTGTCATCTATACTCCTGTTCGTACTATAGTGACTCTTTGCCTGTACCTTATGTGTTGTTCCTCTTTTTGTTCCCGGCACTGTACATTCCTCCTGGCAACAACAATTTATTCGCTACTTAATAATTTATTTCGTCCTTTTTGTAATACACTTTATGTTACCCTGTTGATTTACCATTCAAAACTAATACGTTTTAATTATTTACTATAAAAATCCTTTGTTTTTAAACTCCTGTAATGCTGTTAACAGCCCAAGCTTAACATGGTCATACACTAACCCGCCCTGTATATAGGCAACATATGGCTCTCTAATTGGAGCATCAGCACTTAATTCAATTGAAGACCCCTGAACGAAAGCACCTGCTGCCATAATCACTGGACTTTCATAGCCAGGCATGTCCCAAGGCTCTGGTCTTACAAACGCATCTACAGGTGAGCCTTTCTGTACCCCCTGACAAAAAGCAATAACCTTATCTGCACTACCAAATTTAATTGCCTGTATAATATCGCTTCTATGCCCATAAGCTGAGGGACAGGTTTCATAACCTAATCTTTCACTAATGCCTGCACAGAGCACCATTCCTTTTAGGCTTTCAGATACAACATGAGGGGCGAAAAAAAGTCCCTGAAACATACTTCTGTTATTATTTAGACTACAGCCTACTTCTTTTCCTAACCCAGGTGTTGTTACCCTATAAGATATTCGCTCTATAAGCTCTTTTTTTCCTGCAATATATCCTCCTGTCAAGGCAATCCCGCCTCCGGGATTTTTTATTAACGAGCCCGCAATGACATCTGCACCTACCTCAGTTGGCTCAATCTTCTCAGTAAATTCCCCATAGCAATTATCAACCATTACTATTATATCATTTTTTATTTCTTTTACAAAATTAATTATATCTTTAATGTCATCAATCTTAAAGGAATCCCTCCATGCATACCCTCTTGAGCGTTGAATAAACACCATTCTAGTATCTTCAGTCATTGCCTCTTCAATTTTTCCTATATCGAAGTAGCCTTCTTCATTTAATTCAATTTGTTCATAATTAATACCAAGCTCTTTTAATGAGCCCATTCCTTCTCCACGAATACCAATTACCTCTTCAAGAGTATCATATGGCTTACCCGTAATTGACAATAGCTTATCCCCAGGTCTTAATACACCATACAGAGTAGTAGAAAGAGCATGCGTACCTGATACCAGGCTATGTCTAACTATAGCATCATCAGCTCCTAAGGCTTTAGCAAAGACCTTATCAAGTACATCTCTCCCTCTGTCACCATATCCATACCCTGTACTTCCATAAAAATGAGTTTCACTCAACCCATATTCCTGCATTGCCTTTATTACCTTAAGTTGATTGTATTCACGAGTTTCATCTATATCCGCAAAAACCTCTTTTAGCTCATACTCAACCTCTCGAGCTAGCTCTACTAATCCTTTATCAACTCCAAATTCCTCTGTGTATATATTGTGATTACCTTTATTCATCTCCTATTGCCCCCCGTAATTCAGTTGTTAATCTATTAATCTGATCTTCTGTAATTGTACTTAAATATGATAATTCATACTCCTTTGCTTTTACTGCGTATTCATATGCCCTTTGATAATCACCTTCTGCATTTAGAAAGATGGCATAGTTGTAATAAGCTTCAGGGAAAGAGGGGTTTTGCTTAAATAATTCTTCATATATTCGGCGTGCATTCTCTATATCTCCAGCTAAAAAATAGGTCTGTGCCAGATTGTCAAGTATTATAGAATTAGTACTATTGAATTCATATGCTTCAATATTAAGCCTCAAAGCCCTGTCTAAATCACCATTTTTTATTAGTAAATACCCAAGACTTGAATAAATACTCGTAGTCTTATACTCAGAAATTATTTCCTCCAGCAAATCAACAGCTTCTTGAATCTTTTCTCTTTTCCACAATACCAGAGCCATATTTGATTTAACCAAATTCCTTTGTTCATCAGACAGTTTACTATTTAAAAGCTTATTAAGTTCCTTGTCTGCCTCATCAAGTCTGCCTGCTTTTAATAGGAGATACCCATAAAGAACCTTTACATTTACAGCTACACCCTTCTGTTTACAAGCCATTTTGTACCATTTAATAGCTCCTTCACCATCACCTTTAGCGTGTTTCATATTTCCTATATATTGATATATTAATGTCCTCGTAATAAAAGCAATCAAGCCCATAGCCGCAAGTACAGAAACACACCCAAGAAGCCAAGACATCCTAAACATAATATAAATAAGCCCTATAGGAGCAAGTATCCACTTTATTAAATTAACTAACACTTTATTCATTACTATGTCCATTCCTTTCCTCATGCTCAAATCTAGGTTGAAAGAAAATCATATATTTATACCTTCTCTATTTAAATCACTTTAATATGTCATTTTCTTTCAACCTTGTCCATTCCTTTCCTCATGCTCAAATCTAGGTTGAAAGAAAATCAGGTAATTTGGTCAACTAGTATATTATCATGTATACTGCAAAAAATCAATTATGGCTTTTTTGATCTAATTGCATTGTCAGTGTTTTTAATTTATGAGTTCCTTATTTTGACAACTTATTTAGATTAAGTTGCCAAAATATAGTCTTAAGGATTAAACCATATGAATTAGTTTAGCTCTTATTGAATAGTTACGTCATAATAGTCAAATAATTATGTTATTTATATAATTTATACTAAAAATATACAAAACGCATAATTACAATATATAAAATCTACATATTGTGGTTGCAAGGCATTTGTGTTATATTATTATTAAGTAGAAGTGTTTAATCAATTCTTTGCGTAAGTCTTTCTATATTAGATAATTAACTGATTTATTTTTGATATTAATTTGTTTTTGATGATTAGTGGGCTTCGTAATAAATATGATTATTTTTGATATCAGGAGGTAAATATGATTAAGGTATTATTAGTAGATGATGCAAAACTCTTTAGAGAAGCAATAAAAAATGTTCTGGATCACGACGATGATATTGATGTTGTAGCATGTGCATCAAATGGTAGTGAAGCTATGGCTTTATGCGATAAACATCTACCTGATTTAGTATTGATGGATATTATTATGCCAATTGAAAATGGTGTTGAGAGTACAAAGCATATTAAGGAAAAATATAACTGGATAAAGGTCATTATGCTTACTAGCTCTGTTGATGATGAAACCATCAGAAGTGCATTAAAAAATGGAGCTGATGGATATGTCTTAAAGGACGTTAATCCTAATGAATTGATTCTTTCTATAAAAAGCGTTATGTCAGGTTTAAGTATTATAGATAAGAATATTTATAAAATGGTTACTGAGCAAATGAAAATGAACACACCAGATGTTGAACTACCAGATGTTGACTTAACTGAAAAGGAGCTTGAAATAATAAAGCTAATAGCAGATGGCAAAAACAACAAGGAAATTGCTGCTGATTTATTTTTAGCACCAGGTCGTGTAAAAAACATTATAACAGGTATACTACAAAAGCTACAGCTAAAGGATAGAACACAAATTGCTGTGTTTGCTGTCAAAAAGGGTCTTGTTTGAGGTTTATCAAAGTTATAAAACGCTTTCATTAGTATATTAACTCTTCCAATAAGGTATCTGCTTTATTTATGAGCATAGCCTGTATAAGTATTATTTAGAATTCTAGTAAGTAGTATCCATATGCGTTAATGACAGTGGTTTCATTGTACGTTCTTATTCTTGGCATCTGACGTCCATACTGTAAATGCTGATGACCGTGAACAAAATACTTTGGCTTATATTTATCCATCAAGTCAACAAAAGCTTTAAAGCCTTGATGGCATAAATCATCACCGTCACCTACCCCGAACGCGGGAGAATGAGTTACTAATATATCAAATCCCTTGTTAAAAAACATCTTTGTTCTCAGCTTTGAGATTCGTTTTTGCATCTGTTTTTCTGTATACTGAAAAGGCTTTCCGTTATAACAAGGACTACCCCCTAATCCAAGAATTCTGATCCCCTTATAATTAATTATAGTATCCTCTACGCTATCGCAACCCTCAGGTGGGTTCTTTAAGTATGAATCATCATGATTACCATGAATATAGAAAAGAGGAGCATTAACCATAGTTACCAAGAAGGATAGATACCTATGGTTTAAATCCCCACACGATATAATAATGTCAACATTACTAAAACGCTTCTTATCAAAAAAATCCCATATATATTCAGATTCAACATCTGCAACTAGTAAAATTTGCATTTATCTGTCCTTCCACTCTAATTTAGTGCTAATATGCAAACTCATTATACTTTATTATTTATTATTTGACAAGACTGTTAACTTATTGAGCTTGTTGATTGACTTCTTATAATCCAAGTGTACTTTTGATTACTTTTACACTTGCTTTTTAAAGTCTGGCTTTCTTTTCTCTCTGAACGCAGCTAACCCCTCTTTACTATCCTCCGTGGTGAAGCTAAAGGCAAAGAGATCATTTTCATATTTTAATCCCATTTCTAATGACATATTTTGAGATGCTATCAAATCCTGCTTTGCTAATTGCAAAGCAACAGGTGATAACTCGGTCATTTTATCTGTCAATTCATCGACATATTTATCTATCTCATCTATGGAAAGCACATCGTTTATGAACCCTAACTCCTTACCTTCACCTGCAGAAATCATATCGCCAGTTAGTATAAGCTTTGCTGCCTTACTGTACCCGATATTTCTGCTCAGTATTTGTATAAGACCACTTCCAGAAATCCATCCATGCTTAACCTCAGATGCTGCAAATTTTGCTGTATCTGAGGCAACCCTTATATCTGTTCCTAAAACAAGCTCAAATCCCCCACCAAGGGCATATCCCTTTATCTTAGATATAACAGGCTTTCTGATTTGTCTGATAGCCGCACAGTAATCCTGCCTGTTTCTCAATTCCCACGGATTACCGTATTGATGAATAAGATTTATGTCACTTCCTGTAGAAAAGCTTTTCTCACCCTCCCCAGTCAATACTACTACGCGAACACTGTCATCATCATTAATTTGCCTTGAGACCTCTTGCAACTTTTCTGCCATTGCCTTTGTAATTGAGTTCATTTTATTGCTTCTACTAATGGTAATATATCCAACAAATTTTTTTACCTCATAAATAATTTCTCCATCCATTCTACAAACTCACCTTTCATTATAAAATTTTGTGTACATCTTATTTAACGATTCTATAAAAGCATCATAGTCTTTTCTTTTATCTATAATAAAAGAACGAATTTCTTTACCCGCATTAGCTTGAAATTCAATATATCCATTAAATCTTGGCCTCATTGAACCATAATCAAGAGTCTTTATAGTATCCTTATAAAAATCAAGATACTCCTTATTCACATTCTCATCTAGCCACGCAATACGATGTCCAGGCTGACCAAGATTTTCAGAATAGCTTGTTCTCTGAAATGTAGAATCAAGCACCATCATAACAAATTCAGCAGCAACCTCAGGATACTTACATTTTGATGATATAGCTAGCCCTACGCCACCTATCATGCTACCATTTGGCTTTCCAGTATCAGAAGGCATATCACCAAATTTTATTCTTTTTGGACTATAGCCTTCTCTAGAATAAGTTGAATATCCGTATGTCAGTGGGCAATAAACAATTGTATCATCAGCAGACATCTTATCAAGCATATTTATAGGATCCATATTAAAGGACTCAGGATGTGCTATTTCTAACAATCTGCCTAATAACTGAAGAACCTTTGTCCCAGTCTCTGTATCGAGCTCTTGACCATCCTTAAAAAAGCTACCATCTGACACCTGAGAGCATAGAGTAAAAAAGCTTGAATATGCATGAACTGGTACAAAAGGTATAGCTATTTTCATGTTTTCAGGCAGTTTATCTGCTAATTTGAAAACATCATTCCAGGTTACTGGTTGCTTAGCCTCTATATCAGTAAAAATATCAGGACGCCACGAGCTAACCTGAGCTGCTGCATCTGCGGCCAACGCCCATTGATGTCCAGCCCAATAATAGCTCTTGTGGCTTTGACCTACACTATTTTTTTCCTGCTCCAAAAGAAAATTCTCAGGTAACAATTCATCAAGTGGCAGAAGTAGATTTTGCTTATACGCTGTACCGATATGAGGGTGATCAATCATAATAAAATCATATGTGTTAGCTAGAATTTCCAAAGGAAACAGCTCAAAATCTGCTAACGATCTGGCATCCCAGCTTATAGTTACATCTGGTCTTTTTGTATTGAAAATTATTGAAGCGGCCTCAAGTGGCTTTAATCCCCTATCATGAGACCATGTCATTCCCTTTAATATCATTTTCATACTCCTCCCTATATTATATCAAACTCCTTATTAATTGCGTCCGTATCCTCTCCGAGTACAGGTGAACCTACTGAACTAAACAGCTTCTGCCCATCAATCCTCATGGGACATCTGGTAGTTTTTATTGAAGCACCATTTTTTCTTGTTACGGTTTGAACCATATCCACATATTTCATTCCTTCATGCTTCATTAGCTCATCCATATTATAAACTACTGAACACCAGTAGTCTGCTGGTTCAAGCACATCAAGCCACGCTCTGGTAGTTTTTTTAAGCATATGATTTACTAAAATTCCCTTAATTTCATCTCTACAGGTATACCATGTCTTAGGGTCTTGATATTCCTTTAGTGCTTCGCACTCAAGTAGCTCACCAAGCTGTATAATTGAGCCCATTGATAAGGCAATATAGCTATCTTGCGTTTTATATATGCCATAAGGAGCTCCTAGATAGGAATGTGCATTGTTTACCTTACTTCTATTAGGAAGCTCGCCACCGTCATTTAAATAGGTTGTGACAACCTCAAACTGGTAATCAAGTGCAGCTTCTATCATACTGATTTCTATGTCTGCTCCTTCTCCAGTTTTAGAACGGCGAATCAGGGCTGCCAGTACTGCCTGAACAGTGTTAGCACTCGTAAACATATCAACAACCGCAAGACCCACAGGTACTGGGTCTTGGTCACCGTTGCCATTTAAAAAGGGTATCCCTGTCAGAGATTGAAGTAGCAAATCCTGACCAGGCTTGTGCCTCCAGCACCCTTCATTACCATAACCAGTTATTCTCGCATAGACTATCTTAGGATTAATAGCCTTAACCTTTTCATAATCTAATCCCAGTTTTTCCATAATCCCAGGTCTGAAATTACTTATCATTACATCTGCTTTTTCTATAAGCTTTTTAACTCTCCTTATATCCTCTTCATCCTTAAGATTTGCAGCATAGCTTTCTTTGTTACGGTTCATTGAATGGAAGACACTACTATCTCCATCTATAACAATATTCTTCAAGGTCAATCTTCTGCAACCATCACCACCCTTGGGGCTTTCAATCTTTATAACCCTAGCACCAAGGTCTCCAAGACGCATAGCTGCCCATGGCCCTGAAAGATACTGACTAAAATCAAGTACTACTATCCCATCTAACATATTCATTTCAACCCATCTCCTATCGCTATAATTTAAATTTATGATTTTATTGAAACAAGTAAAATGGTCTCTTAAAATCTATTATTTTTACGACACCCCAATCCTCAATCTAGTTTCCATTTTTCAGGAAAGTATCTATAGAACCCAGGCATTTTAGCCGCTCTGTCATCAGCATCCAAACGCATTTTCTTACAAATTGCCTTCGCCTTTTCCTGACTACCTACTATTAATGTATATTCGTTATCTATAACAAGCTGGTCTTTGCTGTTCAACAATTCTATCTCAATTTTAAAGCTCTTTCCTTTTGGTGTCTTACAAGAAATATCAACAAATTTTTCAGAGCTAGTATTCTGAACAACATCTATCATTTTTGTTTCTTTAACTATAACATTTCCATTTTCATCAGTTACTTTGTATTTTATACTAAAATTCTCAAATGAAATGTAATAATCATTGACAATCCATATAGAGGCTTTAAATTCCTCTCCCTCTTCCCATCTTCTTTTGTCATAAGCTAAACTCACAAGTAATGGAGAATAGGTTCTTTTAACATAATCAAAGCATAGCTTCTTTTCGCCATAATAATCTACAAGACCCCACTTTATATCTGGCCAATGCGTTATAAAATGACATAAAGCTACTCCACTATTATAAGGCTTTCTTCTTCTATAATATTCAAGTGCATACTGTAATATTATACCATGTGCCAGTTGCGTAGCCTCTACAAACTCTTCTAAGGATCCCATTTTAGCATCATCAAAAACTTCTACATTAAGTATCTTTAAGTAGTCAATGTCTGCCCAATGGTAAGCCCAGCTCATGCCTATCGGCCAAAGCTCATCATGTGGGATGAATTTCTTCAAGCTTTCTACACTAGGTGCTGACGCAGCAGTAAGCTCGGGTATAATACAGCAGTCCAGAGACGGGTAGTATTCCTCCATAAATACATGTCCTGCACCATAGTAATGCTCGTTGGCATGCTGTGATTCCTTTGGCTTGTAACCCATTTTAATCCCCGTTTCATTACTCAAAGGTGAAGCAAGTCCGTAAGGGGTATTAGTATATCTTTTTATTTCTTCTCCAATCATTGCCATTAGCTTTTTATTACCACTCTCTGCATGTGCATCTGTAAAGGATACCTCTTCCCCGCCCATCCAGAAGATAGCAGAAGGATGATTTCTTCTTTCCTTTACTATAGCCATACACTCATTAATCATCGCATTGGCAAAAGGCAATTCCTTCCTTATTACATTGGTGGAAAATGTGAAGTTAGTCCAAACAGTTATACCTAATTCATCACATAGGTTATAGAAAACTGGAAGCTCAGGAGGGTGCCACCCAAATATTCTAAGATGATTGATATTAGCCTCCTTAACCATGTTTAACAGCTTCTCATATTTCTCATCACTATTTCTTCCATACAAAAGTGATGGCTGTCCACCCCAACAAGCAGCACGTAAATATGTTTTCTTACCGTTTATTACAAAGGTCCATGGATTCTCTGCTCCTTCCTGGGTATACCCTGGATTCATAGCCATTTCAATCTGACGTATTCCAAAGGTCTCAACAATTTCATCGATTACTTTATTTTCCTTTATTAGGTTTATAGTAGCAGTGTGTAGGTTTTGTTCTCCCATATCCCATGGCCACCACAAATTAGCTTCTTCTATATCAATATTAAATAGTATGCTATTTTCTCCTGAACGAATTAATGTATCAATAGATTTAGTTATTTTTTTAGTGTCACAGTTTTTACCTTCAATTGTTAATTCAACTGTCATACTTTCTGATTTTGCCACCAAATTATCAACTATAATATTAACTGACACTCTAGCAGCATCATCATTAACATATGACTCTATTCTGGCATTATCTATTTTTGCTACTTCTGTCGCTACTAGCTTTACAGGCCTCCATATTCCAAAAGGCACAAGACCTGTATGATAATCACCATTATAGTTAAACTTCATACCAGAAACTCTTTCAAAATTACGTGGTGGAGGGTCTAAACGAACTAGTAAAATATTTGAACCTCCTAGCCATTCTTCAAAGTTGACAAATGGACTTATTTCAAAAGAAAACTGTGAGAACATCCCCTCATGTCCCCCAAGCTCGTGACCATTAAACCACACATGACAGCTATAATCAACACCCTCAAAGACTACATTTACTTGCTTACCCTTCATTTCTACTGGTACATTAAACTTACACATATACCAGTATTCCTGTTCTTGAACCCATTTCATTTTATGCATGTTCTGACCAAAATATGGATCATCTATCTCCCCAACCCTTTGCAGATCAGTATATACATCCCCAGGAACCTCTACATAATTCCAATTAAATGCTGAGCCCTGACGTTCACATGGTATTTTATGAAATTCTTCTATAACACCTTGTCCTGGTCGAATATGCTCGCATTGCCATTTTTCTTTACTTAAATCTAATACTATTCTGCTCATTGTTACACCCTTTCCATTTCTCCACGCCAATTTTCATTAATCTACTAGCTTTGATTACAAATATTATGTATATCCTATCTTTATTGTAGCAAATATTATTTACGGACTTAATAAGCATTAATACTAATAACTTTCATTATATACTTAGTTAAAAATAACAAAAAAAGCACACCCATTTTCAAGTGCACTTTTTTTATATTATGTTTCTATTCTTATCATATAATTATCTTTTTATGTTTAGCAAACATTTTTTGTAATAACGCTAAGATTCTTATTATTACCATAAAAAATTAATCTAACATATTTATTTAAAATTTCTATTTCTATATTGTGAAGGTGTAATACCAGTTTTTATTTTAAATATCTTGCTAAAATAATGCTCATTTTCATACCCCACCTTTTGCGATATCTCTGCCACCTGCAGGGTTGTCTTAGAAAGCAATTCCTTAGCTTTTAGCAGGCGATAGCTTATAAGATAATCCTTATATGTCTGACCTGTATACTTTTTGAATAAAGCACTCATATAAGAAATAGTAATACCTATGTCACTAGCCACCTTCTTCATATTTACTTCTTCAGAATAATGTATTTTTACATAATCCTTCATTTTCTTTATATAAATATTGCTTTCCTCATTTTTCTTTACTGTAGTGAGTAGCTGTTCACCAATACGTTGGATAAACTCAATAAAATCTCCTTTACTCTCTACCTGCTCAATAATTACATATGGCTTTACATCCTTCCCCCAGATTTCACCTGACTCAATGCCTATTCTCTCAACATAATCATTGATGATATACGTTATAGCAGAAAGGGTATATTTTAACTGACTTAATTCTATATAGCTAATATCCTGAACGAAGCTTGATATTACATGTTTTATTTTAGTTTCATCAGCTGACTTTAAAGCCATATCCAATTGTTCTACATATTGATCTAATGACCTATAAGCCTTATTACTAAGCTCAGTTTCTATGTTATCAAAATAAATAAACTGACTGGAGGATACACTGTTTTTCATCTTAAACGCATGACAGCACTGTATATAAGCTATAGGTATACTCTTTATATCCTTTTGAAGACTGCTTATATAAATATTAGCATTCACCTGATAGTATTCCTTCATTATAGCTAGTATTTTGCTCGCCATTTTATTTGTAAAATAATTTTGCTCCTTCTGGCTTGTTACCTTAAAATTATAAATAAAGCTTAATTCATTCAGGCTACTATTACAAATATATACTACTCCATCTTCCTCTACAATTTCCTGAAAAAAACGCAAGGTGCTTTTTTCACTAATGGCATCATTGCTGTTATGAATTCTTGACATCAAAACAACAAAGCTATCATGTGGGAAGTTAACACCAAATAGCTTTAATACATTTTGATTTAACTGCACCTCACTTCTCCTTCCAAAAAGAAGCTCTTTTAATACCTGTGATTGTGCGGCTAACATTATATCCCTATTTATTTCGTTATTATCTTTTATTATATCCTTGTTTTTTTGTGATAGCACCACTCTATAATTGCTTAGCTTTTCAATTAGCTTGTCCTGATGAAGGGATTTCCGTTCTATATAGTCCAATGCACCAGCTTGAAGAACATTGTTTACATATAGCTTGTCATCACAATCACCAATCGCAACTAATTCACGTTGTAAACCAACCTCTTTAATTGCACCAATTAGCTCTATCGCCTCTAAGCTAGTCCTATTTACCTGAACAAAGATAATGTCAGGTTGCTTTAATTTAATTAGTGAAATCATTTCTTCATAATTAGAAGCATCTCCCACTACAGTATAACCATGTTTTTCCCAAAAAACAAAATAGTTTAGGCCAACTCTTGATATTGCTTCCTCCGCAACAACAATAACCTTATACAGCTAAATCACTCCCCAAAATCTAAGCTTTTTGCTTTAATAAAATAAATAAGGTAATACTTATTACTAAATTTTGTAAATTTAGTTCACTATATAATAGTACCTTATTCATTATACTACAAAAACTATATTTATGGATATCTACTTATGCATTGTTCGATATGCTGATGGAGTTATTCCAAATTTTCGTTTGAAACATCTAGCAAAATAATGATAATCCTTGAATCCAACGTTATAAGCAACTGTGCTTATACAAATCTCCTTTTTTCCCTCAAGTAGCT
>QKEK01000238.1 GCA_003251775.1 Clostridia bacterium
TTCGGGATGTTTTCGTAGTTGGCAAGGTGTTTTGGATTATTGTAAGATACGTAGCCTACTTGCCACCGCTAAAAAACGCGGAGAAAACTTACTTGACGCCTTATTGGACGTAACTATTGTGCCTGTCCCTGCTGGACAGTAACCACCTGTAAAAAAAAAATAACAAAAATTTATCTTTTATATAGACAAGCAGTTGAGTTTATGATATTATTTTTAATTGAAAATAATTATTAAGGAGGACGTGCTGGTGTATCTGAGGCATAAAATTGTTAAAAAAAAGCTAAAGCAAAAAGCTCTTGGGCATAGTCCAGTTAATGTTTCCTTTTTTAATTCTTTCAATAATGAGATTAGTGTTTTTGTTTTTGATAATAGGTAGTAAGGGTTTTCCTTACTACTTTTATTTTTATTGAGAGTATATCGTTTGGGGTGAATTTAATGGAGCTTAAGTCAAAGCATATTTTGGGAATAAGAGATATGAGTGCAGAGGATATTATTCATATTCTGAACACCACTAAAGAAATGAAAAAAATCGTACTAAGTGACAAGAAAAGGGTTCCGTATTTGCAAGGGAAAACAGTAGTGACGCTTTTCTATGAAAATAGTACAAGAACAAGGCTTTCTTTTGAATTAGCAGCTAAATATATGGGGGCAAATGCTGCTAATATATCCGCATCAGGCAGTAGTGTAGCTAAAGGGGAGACACTAATTGATACAGGAAGAACCATAGATGTAATGGGAACTGATATTATAGTAATTAGGCACTCAATGTCAGGTGCCCCTCATTTGCTTTCAAAAAATATCAGTGCATCAGTTATTAATGCAGGGGATGGAATGAATGAGCATCCAACACAAGCCCTTCTTGATATGTTTACTATCTATGAAAAGCGTGGCAGTCTGGAAGGCATGAGAATCGCTATAGTTGGGGATATATATCATAGCAGAGTTGCAAGAAGTAATATTTGGGGAATGACAAAGCTGGGAGCTGAGGTTTGCATAGCAGGACCAAGAACACTGATGCCAAAGGAGATTGAAAAAACAGGAGCTAAGGTTTTTGATTCAATACAGGAGGCTATTATAGATGCTGATGTGGTTATGTCACTTCGAATTCAGCTAGAGCGTCAAAAGAGTGGCTTGTTTCCGTCTCCACGAGAGTATTCCAAATTCTTTGGTTTAGATGAAAAGAGAGTAAAGCTTGCTAAGCCAGATGTACTTATTATGCATCCTGGTCCAGTAAATAAGGGGCTTGAGATATCAAGTGCGGTAGCAGAAGGTGACAAGTCTGTTATTGATGAACAGGTTACTAACGGAGTAGCTGTCAGAATGGCATTGTTGTATCTTTTAACAGGAGGTAAAGAAATTGCGGATATTAATTAAAAATGGAATAATCGTTAATGCAGAACAGAAAATGGAGACTACACAGGATATATTAATCGATAATAACAAAATAATTAAGATTAATAGTACAATTGATGAGCAGGTAGAGCTTGTAATTGATGCTGAAGGAAAGTATGTTCTTCCTGGGCTTGTAGACGCACATTGTCATCTACGTGAGCCAGGATATGAGTACAAGGAGGATATAGAAAGTGGGACTCGCAGTGCTGCAGCAGGTGGCTTCACTTCTATTGCTTGCATGCCTAATACAAAGCCAGTAGTGGATAATCAGGCAATAGTTAAGTTTATTATTGATAAGGCAAGAAATGAGGGATATGTTAACGTTTACCCAATTGGTGCAATAACAAAGGGGCTTGAGGGTAAAGAGTTAGCGGAAATTGGTGAATTAAAATTTGCTGGTGCAGTAGCTATATCAGATGATGGTAAGCCTGTTCAAAATGCATCATTAATGAAAAAGGCTATGCAGTACGCTTCGATGTTTGACATTACTGTAATCTCTCATTGTGAGGATATGGATTTACTTGATGGTGGAACAATGAATGAGGGTTACCAAGCTACCACTATGGGATTAAGGGGTATTCCGGCAATCGCAGAAGAGGTAATGGTGTCAAGAGAGTTGCTGTTAGCAGAATATCTAAATGCTGGTGTGCACATAGCCCATATTAGTACTGAAAGGTCTGTAGATTTAATTAGACATGCCAAAAAGAGGGGAGTTAAAGTAACATGTGAGACTTGTCCCCATTACTTCACTTTAACTGAAAGTGCTTGTGAGGGCTTTAATACATTTGCTAAAATGAATCCGCCGTTAAGAATACAAAAAGATGTTGATGCTATTCTTGAAGGCATAAAGGACGGTACAATAGATATTATAGCGACTGACCATGCACCACATCATATTGACGAAAAAAATGTTGAGTTTGAGTTAGCGGCAAATGGTATTGTAGGCTTCGAAACAGCTTTTGCATTATCATATACTTACCTGGTTAAAACCGGTGTAATTACAATTGAACAGTTAGTTAATAAAATGAGCTTAAAGCCTTCTAAGATTTTAGGTCTGAATAAAGGAGTTATTCAAGAGGGTAGGGTTGCTGATATAACCATTGTTGATATTAACAAAAAATATACTGTAGATATTGAAAAGTTTAAGTCAAAAAGCAAGAATTCTCCATTTGGTGGTTTTGAGTTATATGGCACCATTGAGTACACGATTGTAAATGGCAAGCTCATTGTAAGAGATGGAATTTTTATGTAAAATAGTTTTTATAAATATATAGAAATAATGAAGGGAGAGAAGGATTTGAATTTTGCAGATAAGCTTATTTATAAGATTAAGGAAATGAATAATCCCACTGTTATGGGATTAGATCCGAAGCTGGAATTTATTCCTAAATTTATTAAAGAAGGTAAATTTACAAAATACAAGGACGTTCAAATAGCTACTGCTGAATCTATTATAGAGTTTAATAAAGGACTGATAGATTCAATTGCTGATATTATTCCAGCAGTTAAGCCTCAGCTTGCATATTATGAAATGTATGGAATTGAAGGAATAAGAGCCTTTAAGGAGACAGTAAAGTATGCAAAAGAAAAAGGTCTGATAGTAATAGCAGATGCTAAAAGAAATGATATAGGTAGTACATCAGAAGCGTATGCAAATGCGTTTCTAGGAGAAACTAAGATAACAGATACCATAAATGAAATTATGTTCGATGCAGATGCACTTACAGTAAATGGGTATTTGGGTATAGATGGGATTAAACCATTTATTGAGACTGGAAAAAAATTTGGCAAGGGGATATTTATTCTAGTTAAAACATCAAACCCTTCTTCAGGACAATTACAGGATTTAATACTTGAGGATGGGCGAACAGTTTATGAAGCTATGGCAGAACTTGTTGATGAATGGGGAGCCTCAGATATAGGAACAAGTGGCTATAGTAGTGTAGGAGCAGTGGTAGGAGCAACTTATCCTGAGCAAGCAAAGAGGCTGAGAAAGGTAATGAAAAAAACAATATTTCTTGTACCAGGCTATGGAGCTCAGGGAGGGACAGCTAAGGATGCTTCAAACTCATTTAATACTGATGGGTTAGGTGCGATAATAAACGCTTCCAGAAGTCTTATGTGTGCATATAAGTCAGAAAAATGGTGTAAGGACTACTCAGATATACAATACAAGGAAGCATGCAGAGCAGAAGCAGAGAGAATGAGAAATGATATAAATCTAGCGTTAAATAAAGAAAAAAATTAGTTGGGGTGATTTATAGTGAAAGCAATATTAGCACTTGAAGATGGTACAATATTTGAAGGCATTGGCTTTGGAGTTAATGGCAATGTTATAGGTGAAATTGTATTCAATACTGGAATGACGGGCTATCAAGAGGTATTAACTGACCCTTCATATTGTGGTCAAATTGTTACTATGACGTATCCATTGATAGGAAATTACGGCGTTAATGAGGAGGATACTGAATCAAAAAGACCGCAGGTTAAGGGCTTTATCGTAAGAGAGTTGTGTAAAATGCCTAGTAATTGGCGTTCAATGGAGGGGCTGAATGGGTATTTGACCAAGAACAATATCATAGGGATTGAGGGTATTGATACAAGAGCTCTTACAAGAATTCTCAGGGATAAAGGAACAATGAAGGGGATTATAAGTACAGATCCTGAATTTACCTATGCAAAGTACGAAAAAGAGATACAAGCTTATGAGATTAAAAACCCTGTCAATGAAGTAACTACAGATAAGATAGATGTTTATACAAGCAAAAAAGGAAGTAAGCGAAGAATAGCACTTTTAGATTTAGGTCTTAAGCAAAATATAGTCAGGTCATTAGTTAAGCGTGGATGTGAGGTATATGTTTTTCCAGCCAACTCCTCTGCTGATGAGATTTTAGAATGTAAACCTGATGGTATTATGCTTTCAAATGGACCTGGAGACCCGAAGGATTGTGTGAAGCCTATTGAAACTATAAAAGAGCTTATTGGTAAAAAGCCGATTTTTGGAATATGCTTGGGGCATCAATTAACAGCTCTTGCAAGTGGTGCTAATACTGAAAAGCTAAAATATGGACATAGGGGATGTAATCACCCAGTTAAGGATATTGAAAAGGACTTAACCTATATAACCTCACAGAATCATGGTTATACAATAGTGGAGTCAAGTCTTGACAAGAACAGAATGGTGGTTAGTCACAAAAACATGAACGATAACACCGTTGAGGGAATTAGATACCTAGATGCACCATTGTTTACTGTTCAATTTCATCCAGAGGCTTCGCCTGGACCAATGGATACTGCTTACCTATTTGACGAGTTTATTGAAATGGTAGATGGCAATGTTACAATTAACATAAAGAATTAATAGTAGTATAGGAGGGTTAAAATGCCTAGAAGAGAAGACGTAAAACGAGTACTTGTAATTGGTTCTGGACCAATAATAATTGGACAGGCTGCTGAGTTTGATTATGCTGGAACACAGGCATGTCAAGCTTTAAAAGAGGAAGGAATTGAGGTTATACTGGTTAATAGTAATCCAGCAACCATAATGACTGATACAAATATTGCTGATAAGGTGTATATCGAGCCGCTATGTGCCGATGTTGTTAAAAATATAATTATTCAAGAAAAGCCAGATAGTATACTGCCAACGCTTGGTGGACAGACAGGCTTGAATCTTGCAATGGAGCTTGCTGAGGAAGGTTTCTTAGAACAGCAGAACGTAAAATTACTTGGTACTGCTACTGAGGCTATTAAAATGGCAGAGGACAGGCAGGAGTTTAAGGATACAATGGAATCAATTAATGAGCCATGTATAGCAAGTAAGGTTGTAACTACGCTACAGGATGCATTGGATTTTGCTGAGGAAATAGGGTATCCTGTAATTGTAAGACCCGCTTATACTCTAGGTGGAACTGGTGGGGGTATAGCTTATAATATAGGACAGTTAAGAGAGATAGGCTCTCATGGTTTGAGACTTAGTAGGGTTCATCAGGTGCTGATAGAAAAATGTATAGCTGGATGGAAAGAAATTGAGTATGAGGTAATGAGAGATAGTAAGGGCAACGTTATCACTGTGTGTAATATGGAAAATATTGACCCAGTGGGTGTTCATACAGGTGACAGTATCGTTGTAGCACCTTCTCAAACTTTAGCAGATAAGGAATACCAGATGCTAAGAAGTGCGTCCTTAAATATTATTTCTACTTTGAAAATAGAAGGGGGCTGTAATGTTCAGTTTGCGTTACACCCAACTAGCTTTGAATATGCGGTTATTGAGGTGAATCCAAGAGTTAGTCGTTCCTCTGCTCTTGCCTCAAAAGCAACTGGTTATCCTATTGCTAAGGTTGCTACCAAGATTGCAATTGGATATGGATTAGACGAAATAAAAAATGCTGTAACTGGAAAAACTTATGCATGCTTTGAGCCAACTCTAGATTATGTTGTTTGTAAGATCCCAAAATGGCCTTTTGATAAATTTGTTAGAGCTAAAAGAACACTAGGTACACAAATGAAGGCTACGGGTGAGGTAATGGCTATTAGTAATTCATTTGAAAGTGCATTACTAAAGGCAATCAGATCTCTTGAGCTAGGAATGTATACACTAGAGCATCCAATGTACAAGGAGTGGAATGACCAAAAGGTTATTGATAAGCTTAACGATGTTGACGATGAGAGGTTACTTGTTGTTGCTGAAGCAATCAGGCGTGGTGTTACAATAGAGAAAATAAATGATATTACCAAAATTGATTTGTTCTTCTTATCTAAAATAAAGCTTATTGTTGATATGGAAGAGGAAATGAAAGCCTATACCTTAGAAGAGCTTGATGCTGATATGCTAGGAAAGGTTAAGAAAATGGGATTTCCTGACCGTATTATTGCCAAATATGTTGGATGCTCAGAGAAGGAAATCAAAAATAAAAGAAAAGAGTTTGATTTAAAATCTGCTTATAAGATGGTTGACACCTGTGCAGCTGAGTTTGAGGCAGTGACACCATACTACTACTCTACTTATGATAAGTTTAGTGAGGTGAAAAAATCTGACAAGAAAAAGGTAATGGTGCTTGGCTCAGGTCCAATCAGAATAGGACAGGGTATAGAGTTTGATTATTGCTCTGTTCATTCAGTATGGGGGCTTAAGGAGGAAGGCTATGAAACGATTATTGTAAATAATAATCCAGAGACAGTTAGTACCGATTTCGATACCTCAGATAGACTCTATTTTGAGCCGTTAACCCCAGAGGATGTAGAGAATATAGTTGAAACAGAAAAGCCAGAGGGAGCTATTGTTCAATTTGGTGGACAGACTGCTATAAAGCTTACTAAGCCACTTAATGATATGGGTGTAAAGATTTTTGGCACAACAGCCGAATATGTTGATGCAGCAGAGGATAGAGAAAAATTTGATGCCATACTTGAGGAATTGGGTATTCCAAGACCACAAGGAACAACCGTATTTACCTCTGAAGAAGCGGTAGAGGCCGCTAATAAGCTTGGGTATCCAGTACTTGTTCGTCCTTCATACGTGCTTGGAGGAAAGGGGATGGAGATTGCATATAGTGAAAAGGATATAATTGATTATATGGCAATTATTCATATGGAAGAGCAGGAGCATCCTATACTTGTTGATAAGTATATGATGGGCAAGGAGCTTGAGGTAGACGCTATCTGTGACGGAGAAAACATATTAATACCTGGAATAATGGAACATTTAGAAAGAGCTGGTGTTCACTCAGGAGATAGTATTTCTGTGTATCCAACGCAGAGCATTAGCAAAGAAATAAAAGATAAGATTGTTGATTATACAGAAAAGCTTGCTATGAAGCTAAAGGTTGTTGGTATGGTTAATATCCAATACGTTTTATATGATAATGAAATATATGTTATTGAGGTGAATCCACGTTCGAGTCGTACTGTACCATACATCAGTAAGGTAACGGGAATTCCAATGGTAATATTAGCAACCAGAATTATGATGGGTAGAAAATTATCTGATTTCCCATATGGAACAGGCTTACACAAGGAAGCGGATTATGTGGCTATTAAGGTACCAGTGTTCTCCTTTGAAAAGCTCCATGATGTAGATACTAGCTTGGGACCTGAAATGAAATCTACAGGCGAGGTTTTAGGTATTGCAAAGACATTCCATGAGGCTTTGTATAAAGGTATTATTGCATCAGGTATAAAATTGCCTAAGCTAGGTGGAGGTATTTTGATGACTGTTAGAGATTCGGACAAACCAGAGTTACTTCCATTAGCTGAAGAGTTTGAAAAGCTGGGATATAAACTATATGCTACAGGAAAAACAGCAAACCTATTAAACAAAAACGGTATAGCAACTAATGCTGTTAAAAAGATTGGTGAGGAATCTCCTAATATAATTGATTTAATTGACGAAGGCAAGGTTAATATGATTATTAATACACCCACAAAGGGAAGACAGCCAGAGCGTGATGGCTTTAAGATGAGAAGAAAGGCAGTGGAATGCTCTATACCATGTTTGACCTCAATTGATACAGCAAATGCAGTGTTAAAGTGTATTAAGCTTAATAAACAGCCTGGGGAGTTAGAAGTAGTAAACCTAGACGTATTCAAATAAAGATAGTAAATACTAGGGTAGGAAATGATATATTATTAAAAAAAGTCGCCTGCTTAGGCGACTTTTTTTGGTGAGATATACGTGGTATATAGAAAGGAGGAAAGCATATATGGCAAACGTAAATGTAAGCTTGCAGATAATACCCCGTGTTTCGGATGAAAGAATATACCCAGTTGTTGATAAGGTTATAGAGTTAATTGCAAACAGTGGGGTTAAATATGAAGTTGGTCCTATGGAAACTACTATGGAGGGTGAACTGGATTTATTACTAGATATAGTAAAGAAGGCACAGCAGGTTTGTACAAATGAAGGTGCTACTAGGGTGCTGTCCGTTGTAAAAATAGACTATAAGCCGGAAGGTGTGACAATGGATGAGAAAATTAGAAAATATAGAAACAACTAACTTCAAGCGTGAGAGTAAACATAATAAAGAGAATAAACAGAGGGTAAATGTTTTATCAAAGATACACCATGCTGTATATAGAATGATACCTTTATTGGTGTTTGTTTTTCTTATTTTGTTGTGGGAATTCATAGTTGTTGTTTTAGAAATTAAAGACTATATTGCACCAAGACCGACCCAAATTATAAGTGAATTTAAGAATTCAGGCAGTCTACTATTAGAGCATACACTAATTACAGTATACGAAACCCTTTTAGGACTGTGTATTGCGATTATATTTGCAATAGTTTTATCTTTAATTTGCAGTAAATACAAATTAGCAAAAAGAGTTCTTTACCCATTAGCTGTGGTTTCGCAAAATGTACCTTTAATGGCAATTGCACCGTTGTTTATTATGTGGTTTGGGTTCGGAATATTATCAAAAATTTTAGTTGTAGTACTGGTAGGTTTTTTTCCGGTCTTATTAAACACTGTAAAGGGATTAGAATCATATGACTTAGAATTAGTTGATATGATGAGATATATGCAGGCTAGCGATTTGCAAATATTTATGAAGGTTAAAATTCCTGCGGCTTTACCGAGCTTTTTTTCTGGGCTTAAAATAGCCTCAGCTTATAGCATCATGGGTGCAGTAGTATCTGAATGGGTAGGTGCTAAAAATGGTCTTGGTATATTTCTAACAAGAAGCATGAAATACTATAATATGCCTGGCATGTTTGCAGATATTATAGTTATTGTTGTTTTAAGCTTAATGATTTTTAGGGTAATTGAGTTTGTAGAGAGTAAAGTAATTAGATGGAATATTAATAGAAGCTAGACATTTTGAAATGGAAAGTAGAAAGGAAGAAAAAATGATTAATAATAAAAATAAGATAATAGGAAATATTGTTTGCTTAAAAGCTATAAGATTATATAGTATTATAACACTAATAGCAGTATTATTCATGCTATTAGGAGGTTGTGTTAAAACAACAGAAAATGGTATGAAAAACAATGATATAATTAAGCTTGAGAAGGTAACCTTTGTTTTAGACTGGACCCCAAACACAAATCATACAGGTGTATATGTAGCACAGCAGTTGGGATATTTTGATAATGAAGGATTGAGTGTTGAAATAATTCAGCCAGGTGAAAGTACAGCTGACCAGCTAGTAGCTACCAATTCCGCTCAGTTTGGCATAAGCTATCAAGAGGGAGTAACCTTTGCAAGAGCTGCTGGAATGCCAATAGTTTCTTTAGCGGCAGTTATTCAACATAACACATCTGGATTTGCATCCTATACAGATAGAAGTATTACTAGTGCAAAGGATTTTGAAGGCAAAAAGTACGGTGGATGGGGTTCAGATATTGAATCTGCTATGATTAAGTACTTAATGGAGCAAGATGGTGGAGACTTTAGTAAGACTGAGATAATAACCACTGGTGATGTAGACTTCTTTGCTTTAAGTGATAAGGGAGAAATAGATTATGCTTGGATATTTGAAGGCTGGGCAGGCATTGAAGCAAAATTAAAGGGTAAGGATTTGAATTACATTGACTTAGGTAAAAGTGCTGAGGTTTTTGATTATTATACGCCAGTTATCATAACAAACGAGGATAATATTAAAAATAACTCCAAAATGGTTCAGGCGTTTATGTCAGCAGTTTCTAAAGGCTATAAATATGCTGTAGAAAGCCCAGAAAGGGCAGCTGAGCTATTAATTCAAGGTGCACCTGAGCTACAAGCCAAAAAGGATTTAGCTGTAGAAAGTCAAAAATACTTGGCTGACAAATATGTAGCTGATGCAAAATATTGGGGAGAGCAAAGACAAGAAGTGTGGCAGAGATACTACAAATGGCTATTGGATAATAAGTTTATTGATAAAGAGCTTAATATTGATGAAGCATTTACAAATGACTTTTTAAATAAATAATTATATTTATGATTGGGGAATGAATTGAGTAAGGTTAACGTTAATAATCTAAATAGAACATTTAAAAATGGTATTAAGAGCCTTGAGGTTCTTAAAAATATTCAGTTTTATTTGAGGGAAAACGAATTTGTTTCAATTATTGGTCCTAGTGGATGCGGAAAAAGTACTATTTTTAGAATTTTGTCGGGTATAGATAAAGATTATAGTGGAGAGGTTTTAATTAATAATACTGATATAACTAAGCATCCTCAAAAGGTTGCGTATTTACAGCAAAGGGATATGTTTATGCCTTGGCGTACTGTAATTGAGAATATTATTCTTCCGTTAGAAATTACTGGGGAAGTAAGTATAAGAGAATTACGTATAATACGAAAGCATATTAAAGCTAATAAGAATTACTTTGAGGCGAAGAGTGTTTCTGAGCCTCTAAATTCAGTCTTTAGGCTAATTAATGACTTTGGACTTAATGGCTTTGAAGATTATATGCCGTATGAGCTTTCGGGAGGTATGAGACAGAGAGCGGCATTACTTAGAAGCTTTATAATTAATAGTGACATTATGCTTTTAGATGAGCCTTTCGCGGCACTAGATGCTATTACCAAGACGAAAATGCAGGATTGGCTGTTAAAAATCTGGAATACACATAAAAAGTCAGTGCTATTTATTACTCATGATATAGATGAAGCTATTTATATGTCTGATAGAATTTATGTACTATCGGAGAGACCAGCAACTATAAAGGACGTTATTAATATATCATTTAGACGACCGAGAAACAGAGATATGCTAATGACTCAGGAATTTAATGAGTATAAAGGAAGGCTTTTTGAGGTGCTTTTAGGTAGGTGTTAGATGCAGAGCTTGCATAACTATTCAGACCTCAAATTTTATAAAAAAGCTTTTAAGCACTTATGTGAAGCCTTGCTACATAAACCAATAAGTCTTCACTTAAGTGCTTAAAAGTAACAGTAAAAAATATATAAATTATAGTCTGAATAGTTACCGCTTGCTTTGATAATTTTGATTAAATATCCAAATTAACTTGACCAAAATCATGGGAAATTATACAATGTTATATGTGTGAGGAGATTTTTTATGAAAGGGTTTAAGATTGTTAATGAAAATGAAGAAGACTATTTGATGCTCCTTAGATTTATAGAATAACAAATAAGTAATTATTAAAGTGAATAGATACTGCTTTGTAATGAATGGGGTATAAGTAAGATATAGAGTATGTTTGGAGGGGTGTTTGTGATATTGTCTGGTAAAGAAATAGAGAAAAAAATAGGTGAAGAAATAATAATTGAGCCTTTTAACAAAAAACTTATTAATCCAAATAGCTATAATCTAAGGCTACATAACGAATTATTGGTTTACGAAAATAATTTGCTTGATATGAAAAAACCTAATGAGACCAGAAAAATTATAATTCCGGAGGAAGGATTAGTCTTACAGCCCGATATACTATATTTAGGAAGGACTGTAGAGTATACAAGTACAGAAAAGTACGTTCCAATGTTAGAGGGGAGATCCTCTATAGGAAGACTGGGCTTATTTATTCATGTAACTGCTGGGTTTGGTGATGTAGGATTTAGTGGGTTCTGGACCTTAGAGATTTTTTGCGTGCAGCCAATTAGAATTTATCCTAATGTAGAGATTTGTCAGATATATTACCACTCAATTGAAGGTGAATATGAAAAATATAATAGTGGGAAATATCAAAATAACAAGGG
This sequence comes from Clostridia bacterium, assembly GCA_003251775.1. Taxonomy (GTDB): domain Bacteria; phylum Bacillota; class Clostridia; order DSM-8532; family SZUA-474; genus SZUA-474. Next base: position 12,037 of record QKEK01000238.1, read on the forward strand.
TATACAGCCAAGTCTGCTGTATAAAGATTTTGAAGCTAAATAGGCTTAATATACAATTTCAGGGAAGAAGTTAGAAGCAAGCTTGTTTTAGGGCGAGTTTCTGTTAAATCGTAAGGTTGGCAATCAGGTAGAAATGAGGTTGAAAGCATGAATGACTATAAGCAACTTGCATATGAGTATGAAGTACTTAATTCAAGAGAAGACATATATAAACAAAAAGATTTTTTTAAAAGAATTATAGAAAAGTATAATATAAAAAGCTCTCTGGATTGTGCTTGTGGACTGGGCTGGCACTTAGAGATGCTTGATGAACTTGGTGTGAAGTGCTATGGTTCAGACATTTCAAGCGATATGATAAGCCTATGCAAAGAAAATTTGATGAGTAAGAACATAGTTGTGAAGGTAGAGGATTATAAAAAGCTTAATTCTTCATGGGATATCAAGTTTGATATGATAATTTGTGTTACTAGTGCTATAAATCACATGCTTGAAGATAAAGATATAATAGAGGCTTTAAAATCAATGAATAATAGGCTGTCTGATAATGGCATACTGGTTATAGCATCAGGGGTATCTGATGCTTTAATTATTAATAAACCTAAGCTGATACCTGCAAAATTATACTCTGACAAAGCTGTATATTTTTTCTTAGAGTATTTAGATGATAAGGTGATTTTTAATATATTCAATATTAGAAAAACAGAAGCTTCATTCGAACATTCACTAAACTCAATGACCTTAAGCCTTATATCTAAAAAAAGGCTTGAGTATTGCTCTTTGTTAGCGGGTTTCAAAATAATTGAATTGTTTGGAGACTTTGAATTTAACGAATATATTGAAGCAGATATGAGTAAGAGACTTATAATGTTATTAAAAAAGACTCCTAATTGAGATTTAAATAGTTTTTATTATGCAAAAAACAAGGTTCTATCTTTTCCTGCAATCTTTGATTTCGTTGTTTTGAATATACTTATGCAAAACTGCACCTAGTTAGTATAATTATGCATAGATATGTACAAAGCAAAAAGCTTATACTTAGCAATAAGTATTTCTTTAATGAAGTGAACTGCTCTAGCATTTATTGAAGTATTAATTGCTTAACTATATGTTTCCTAACAAAAATAATGTTTAAATTATGGTTTATGAAAAAATGAGGAAACTCAAAAAATATTATATCATTGACTTAATCAAAAAAATCTGATAATATAATAGTTGAAAGTAAGGAGCGTCCCACGTGTCGCATTTTAGTGAAAAAGGAAGCGGATAATGCCGAGAATACAACGAGAAAAGAGTAAATCTCATATTTATCATGTTATGGTAAGGGGTATAGGAAAAAAGAATATATTTTTGGATACAGATGATAGAGTCTTTTTCTGTGAAAGACTAGAAGGTATAACACAAGGTAATAACATAGAAGTCTATGGATATTGTCTTATGAGTAATCATTTTCATTTAATACTAAATGAGTGTAATGATGAACTTTCTAGAATCATGAAAAGTATTAATTCGACATATGCCTGTTATTTTAACAAAAAATATGAAAGATCTGGAAGGGTGTTTCAGGATAGATTCAGAAGTGAGCCAATTGAGACAGAGGAATACCTGTTAGAGGCGGTTAGATTTATACATAGAAACCCTATAAGAGCAGGATTAGTAAAGGATATAGGCTCATGTAAATGGACGAGTTATCAGGAGTATATAGATTGCTTTCAGTCGCAGGAGAGTGTATATAGAATTTGCAGAGTTGAAAGAATGGCTTTATTATTTTTGAACAATGAAGCAAGCATCCAAAATTCATTTGTTGCATATATGAGTGTTGATGGTGATGAGGCCTTTATAGATTATAAAAATAAAGAACAGAACAATGCTATTAATGCATTTGAAAGTAATCATAGCGATTTAGTACGATACTATAAAAGTAATCCACATGATAAGTTAAAAAGAAATCTCTTGATACAAAAAATGAAGGAAGAAAGTGATTTGTCAATAAGGCAAATTGCTCAGTACATGGGTATAAGCAAGGATATAGTACATAGGGCAAAATAACTTTTGTTATATAAAAAAAATTTAGGAGGTTCTACTATGGCTGGAACAATTACAGAAAAGATTTTAAGTCAACATATTGTTGAAGGTAAGCCTGAAATGGGGCAGGAGGTAGCATTAAGAATAGATAACACTCTTACTCAGGATGCTACTGGTACAATGGCGTATTTGCAGTTTGAAGCAATTGGTATAGATAGGGTTAAGACTGAATTCAGTGTAAGCTTTGTCGATCATAACACCTTACAGTCAGACTTTAAAAATGCCGATGACCACAGATATTTACAGTCAGTAGCACAAAGATACGGATTATATTTCTCAAAGCCAGGCAATGGTATTTGTCACCAATTATTTTTAGAGAGATTTGCAAAGCCAGGTAATACCTTAATTGGTTCGGATAGTCATACACCTACAGCGGGTGGTATTGGCTCCTTTGCTATGGGAGCAGGCGGCTTAGATGTAGCTTGTGCAATGGCTGGTGCACCCTTTAGAATAAAGTATCCTAAGATTGTAGGGGTTAAATTAACTGGAAAGCTAAACGATTGGGTGTCTGCAAAAGACGTCATATTAGAGGTTTTAAGAAGAATAGATGTAAAGGGTGGAGTAGGTAAGGTACTGGAGTACTTTGGTGATGGTGTTAAAACCTTAAGTGTTCCAGATAGAGCAACAATAACAAATATGGGTACTGAAACAGGCTGCACAACGAGTATATTCCCAAGTGATGAGATTACGAAGCAGTTCTTAGAGGCACAGGAAAGGGGAGCAGATTGGAAAGAATTAATTCCAGATGCTAACGCTCAATATGACGAGGTTATTGAAATAAATCTTTCAGAGCTGGAGCCAATGATAGCACTTCCTCATAGCCCAGGAAACGTTAAGAAGGTAAAAGAGGTTGGTATGATTAATGTTGATCAGGTAGCAATGGGCTCTTGTACTAATTCCTCATTGAGGGATTTAAAGGTAGTAGCACAGGCACTGAAAGGCAAGACTATAGCAAACAATCTACATTTAACTATAAGCCCAGGCTCAAGACAGGTAGTAGAGCATTTAATGGAAAGTGGCGAAATGAGATATATTGTACAGGCAGGTGCAAGAATAATGGAAAATGCTTGTGGTGCTTGTATAGGTATGGGATGTGCACCTAGCTCAGCAGCAACATCAGTCAGAACCTTTAATAGAAACTTTAAGGGCAGAAGTGGTACTGCTGATGCAGATGTGTACCTTGCAAGCCCAGAGGTTGCAGTTGCTACAGCTATTACAGGTGTATTGACAGACCCAAGGGAGCTGGGGGAATACCCAAAAATAGAAATGCCAGAAAAGTTTTTTGTTAATGATAATATGACTTTAAAACCACTTGTAGAAAATGAAGCAAATAAAATTGAAATACTGCGTGGACCCAATATTAAGCCATTGCCTTCATTTGAACCAATTGGTAATGTGTTAGAGGGTAATGTATTATTAAAGGTAGAGGATAATATTACCACTGACCATATTATGCCTGCGGGAGCAAAGATTCTGCCTTTAAGAAGCAATATACCAGAAATATCTAAGTACGTTTTTGAGGCTGTAGACCCAGAATTCTATAATAAGGCGAAGAATAATAATGGGGGCTTTATAATTGGTGGAGATAATTATGGACAGGGCTCAAGTCGTGAGCATGCTGCTCTAGCACCAAAGTATCTAGGAGTTAAGGCAGTTATAACTAAATCCTTTGCAAGAATTCATCTTGCTAATCTCGTTAACTTTGGGATTATACCTCTTACCTTTGTTAATTCAGAGGATTATGATAATATTAATGAAAGCGATAAGCTAGAGCTAGTAATTGGAGATTTGACTGGTGAGGTTACAATGCTAAATAAAACTAAGGATAAAGAAATCAAGCTTACTCATACGCTTTCAAAGCTTGATGCTGAGATACTAAAGGCTGGAGGAAAACTCCCTTGGATAAAAAAGACATTAAAATAAGTTTTTAGTAATTTATTAGCAGTTTGAGTATTATCAAAAATAATTTAATAATTAAATGTTTAAATGATTACTCAATATAAATTAATTCAGAGGAAAGGAATGGTACCTAATATGGAAAAGATAAAAATGACAACGCCGTTAGTTGAGATGGATGGAGACGAGATGACCAGAATAATCTGGCAGATGATAAAGGATAAGCTTATTTGTCCATTTGTTGATCTTAAAACAGAGTATTATGATTTAGGCCTTGAGAAAAGAAACGAGACAGATGACCAGATTACAATAGATTCAGCAGAAGCAACCAAGAAATATGGAGTTGCTGTTAAATGTGCTACTATTACACCTAATGCTGAGAGGGTTAAAGAATATAGCTTAAAGAAGATGTGGAAAAGTCCAAATGGAACTATAAGGGCAATACTAGATGGAACTGTTTTAAGAGCACCAATAATTGTTAAGGGAATTGAGCCTTTTGTTAAGACATGGACAAAACCGATTATTATTGCAAGGCATGCGTATGGTGATGTATACAAGAATTCAGAAATGACAATTGAGGGAAAGGCAAAGGCGGAGCTTTTAGTGACAACAGCAGATGGTAAGGAAATAAGACAGCTAATACATGATTTTGATGGAAATGGTGTGTTGATGGGAATGCACAACACAGAAGCATCTATTAAGAGTTTTGCAAGAGCTTGCTTTAATTATGCAATTGATCAAAGGGTAGATTGCTGGTTCTCAACTAAGGATACTATTTCTAAGATATACGACCACACCTTTAAGGATATTTTTCAGGAAATATTTGAAAACGAGTATCAAGCGAAATTTGAAGAGCTGGGTATTGAGTATTTTTATACACTGATAGATGATGCTGTAGCACGTGTTATAAGATCTGACGGGGGATTCTTATGGGCATGTAAGAACTATGATGGGGATGTAATGTCTGATATGGTGGCAACAGCCTTTGGTAGCCTAGCAATGATGACATCTGTATTAGTATCTCCTGATGGAAAATTTGAGTACGAAGCAGCTCATGGAACAGTTCAGAGACATTATTATAATCACTTAAAGGGAAAAGAAACCTCTACAAATTCAATGGCTACCATCTTTGCATGGACTGGTGCTCTTAAAAAGAGAGGGGAATTAGATGGTCTAAAAGACTTAGTAAGCTTTGCTGATAAACTGGAGGAAGCTTCAATCCAAACTATTGAAGAAGGTATAATGACTAAGGATTTAGCGTTACTATCAACTGTAGAGAATAAAAGAACTGTGAATACAGAAGAATTTTTAGATGCTATTGCAGAGAGGTTAGTAGCTAAAATATAAGTAGTATTATATATACTATTTATTATTGCAATAAACATATAATTTGTCCATGAATAATTAAGGGGGTGTAGCGGAGCTTTAGTTCCGACATCTCCTTTTTTCTAATTTTAATGATAATAAAGTTGTAAAATCCTTATATTAATCATTAGATGAAATTTATTGATAAAAACTTTGTCGAATAATGAAACTTTTTGTAAGATGATTCGTCTAATAAGAATAAATAAATGAGAAGCACATTATATAAGTGCTATCAATGAAAGGGGATATACTAATGAAAAAATTTTCTACTCTTATTCTATCATTTGTTTCTGTGTTTCTTGTGACCACGGCAGTGCCTGCATATGCAAATACAGAAATAAAACCTATTACTATTTCCGAAAAAACTGAAGTAAAGACAGAGCAGTTTGAAAAATTTGAAGGAACAGTAGTGGATATTACCAATTCTCCTGAGAAGCCTGAAGTGAAGTATTTGCTTCTGGAAAATTCAGAGGGAGATAGAACTGAATTTGTTATAACAGATAGTACATATGTGCTTGAAGGGGTACAATTGAAGGAAGGACAGAATCTTATAGGCTTTTATGAAAAATTTGAATTTGCAATAATGATTTATCCACCACAGTATCCTGCTGTCGTTATCGCACCTGTAGATGATAAAGGGTTATATATTGGTAAGTTTAATGAAAATTACATAAGTTTGGATAATGAGATACAGTTATTGGGTATGGATAAGGCAGACGTTGTGTTAAGAAATGGAATGAAGTTTTCAGGGAAAATAACTGACAGAAGGGTAGCTGTTGTTTATAGCATTGTAACTAAAAGTATACCAGGTCAAACCTATCCTGAGAAGGTAATCGTGTTAGACTATAGTGATGTTATACCTATTGTTGTAAATGATAAGGTGATTGATGCACCTCCTATATTCATAACACCTAATAATGATGTTATGGTTCCTTTGCGTGCAGTTGCTGAAGAATTAGGTTATACAGTAACTTGGTATGGTGAAAGCCATAGAGTTACACTGTCAAATACTATTTCTCTTCAATTGGATAAAGACTATTATACCTTTGCAAAAATGGCACCTATTTCATTAGGAGTAGCACCAATGGTAGTAAAGGACAGAGGATATGTACCTTTATCCTTTTTCAGAGAAGTAATGCAATTAAATAATGCATATCTTTTTGAGGGGCAGCTTGTAATTAATAATTATGAGAAAATGGAGTAACTCTTTATTCACAAATACTCATATTGTAGTTTCTTATCATAGCTTTTAGTAACTATTCAGACTATAATTTATATATATTTTTTACTGTTACTTTTAAGCACTTAAGTGAAGACTTGAGGCATATAAAATAAGTCGTACAGATTCTAGTTGTTAATTGCCCTAAAAGGCTTAGTGTGGTTCGTATGTCTGAC
>QKEK01000129.1 GCA_003251775.1 Clostridia bacterium
TTTTTTAAATTTAGCTATTGCTAAAAGTAGATTTATTAAGTATAATGTAAATGTTGCTCTTTTAGTTGTTATAACAACAAGGCTTTTGAGCAATAGTATGATAATTAACATGATAAAGTTTGGTTGTGCTAGATGGGGAGGTAGCGGTGCCTTGTACCTGCAATCCGCTATAGCAGGGTCGATAGCTCATCATGAGGCATTCAAGTGTAGAGTCTGCCCGAGGCAAGTGGCGATGAAAATCGGGTCTCACGCAATGTTGGTCTGTGAACCCCGTCAGGTCTGGAAGGAAGCAGCGGTAAGCAGTTTACAGCATGTGCCGTGGGGATACCTGATTAGAGCTAACTGCGTCGGTAACGTTTGTATTGGGATGTCGAAGATGGGTACGCACAACCATTTAAAAGAGATTAAGGGCGTAAACAAACGCCTTTTTTTTGTGTAAACAACATGGTTCTTATTAGCTATACCATGCATTTTGCACAAATCTAAATCAAAATTTGCAGCACCCTTAATTCTGTATTCTGCCTAGTCTTGTATAAAATATTTAGATTAAGTAAATAATTATAGAAAACATATCAATGAAACTAATTATTAGGGCTACTTTCAGTATATTGCCTTGTTGTATATTTATACGCTGTTTTGCGTTGTTTTGAACAAATATACGTAAATACTGCACTTACCTAGCATAATATTGTATAAAAATAATAATATAATAAGATTACTACATAGTAATATGCAGTAATTATTATAGGAGGATTTTTTAATGCCAGCAAAAATTAAGATTGGTCGGTTTGAAACGACTTGCCTACTAATTAACTTTATTTGTGCAAAGCTTTTCTTAAACCTACCAGAGGAAATGGCAAACGGGTCTGGAACGGCAGGCTGGTTGGAAATATTATATGTTTCTGTTCTTGCTTTGATCTATTTCTGGATTTTTAGTTTAATATATAAGGGTTTTGAGGGGAAGGATATTCTTGATATTTCCTACCTTTCCTTCGGAGATATGGGTAGGATAATAGCTGGGCTTGTTTTTGCTCTACCAGGACTGTATATAGTGGGCATGATTATCAGAGAGTTTGCTGAGGATATGAAAATAATCTCGTTTCCTAATACACCTACCCAGATATTAATATTTATATTCTCTATAGGTGCTTTCGTTGGTGCATATTTGGGTATAGAAGCTATAGTAAGGGTACATGCTCTACTCGTACCTATTATTATTGTAGTTTTTATATCTATTATTATTCTGGCAATTCCAATGTACGATACGTCAAAGTTGATGCCTTTGTTTGGTAATGGAGTAAAGGCTATATTCTTTGAAGGAACAAAATCCATCTCTTATTTTAGTGAATTAATTGTATTATTTGTATTGGCATCTTTGCTAAAAAACAAAGGAGATTTTAAGAGTACAGGCTTTATGGGGATATTAATTTCTCTATTTATTTTAACCTTTGGGACATTATCGTACTCATTAATATATCAATACCCGATTTCCACTGAGTACTATCTGCCGTTTTACCAAATAACCAGATTAATTAGGGTAAGTACCTTCTTAAACAGAATGGAAGCATTTTTTGTTCTTTTTTGGGCAAGCGTAGCTTTCATGTATATATCTCTTGGGTTATTTATAATATCATTTATGCTAAAAAAGGCTTTCGGTTTGGAGCATAGGAGACCAATAATCTTTCCATTAGCCCTGATAGCTTGTGCAATAGCAGTAATTCCAGAGAATCTTTCCTCAGCGGTGTTGATGGAGAGTCAGTATTTTAGAAAATACGGTTGGATTATTTATTTGCTTTTGCCATTAGTCATATTAGTTATTGCCAGATTAAAGTCTAAAAAGGGTATGTATGTAAATCAATATTGACAAAATTATATTTAAAATATATACTCTACAAGTGTGATAGAAGTGTATATGCTATTTAGAGTATATTCTGGTCTTGTATATTTATACGCTATTTTGCGTTGCCATAGAATTTAAGGAGAGTATTATGTTTGGAAACATTGATTATATAAGGCTATTAATTATAGCAGTCATACCGGGTGTAGCTCTTTCGTTGGCTCTATATTTGACCGACCGATATGACAGAGAGCCGTTTAAGCTTTTGCTAAAGGTTTTTGTATTTGGGGCAATTTCAACACTACCTACAATAGTTGTAGAAAGTATTTTAACGCGTTTGAATATTTTTGTTGGCGTCTTAAATGCTGCATACTCTGCTTTCATCGTAGCTGGTCTTACTGAGGAATTCTTTAAACGTGAAGTGGTTATGAGATTTGCCTTCAAGCATCCTGCGTTTAATGAGCGTCTTGATGGGATAATCTACTCAGCTTTCTCAGCACTAGGCTTTGCCACAGTTGAGAATATCATGTATGTTGTGAGTGGGTATCAGGCTAATCCATATATAGGCTTAATGCGAGGGGTGTTATCAGTCCCGGCACATATGCTTTTTGCAGTTACCATGGGATATTATCTTTCTATTGTTAAATTTGCTAATGACCCTGGAACCAGACAACATTTTTATAAGAAGTCATTATTTGTACCTGTTATTTTACACGGTATATTTGATTTTATATTAATGTCCAATATTGGCATACTGACCTTGGTCTTTATCCCGTTTGTTATATATCTTTGGGTAGTTAATATTAGAAAGTTGAATATTTATTATAAAGAATCAAAGAATAGCTAAATTTAAGCTAGATCTTAAGTCAGTTGATGAAAAGCCTTTTGCTTTATTATTAAGTAAAATTTTAATTGTTATTGCAATTACTAATTGATGAAGCAGAAAGTCGGTGAGTAAAAGGATCACTCACCGACTATTTGATTAATCCTGTCAGTAAATCAGTAGATTTTCAGAAAACTAATTACCAAATTTCAATGTGTACATTTGCTTGTGAATGCTTCTTGCAGCATCAACTAGTTCTGTGAATGGTTGGTCTGTTATAGAGACAAATCCAGTATTAGAGTTTTCTCCATCCCAAACCCTGCCTAAAGTCGGTTGATCATAGTACTGGAACCAATGAGCACCTACACACTTTGAATTTGAAATAACGCTTCTTATATATGTGTCATAGGATGTTCCTCTTGCAGTCTGTGAAGCTACCGGACATAGACCTGGAGCAAATTGACCGCGATCCTTGGCATTAAAATGGAATTCTCCGATAATTATCGGTTTATCACTTGTGCCTGTATTAATCCAGCTCTGGTTAATGTTTGCCTTATAACAGTTAAAGCTGACAACATCTGCGTATTGAGCACATGCTCCAATTACTTCACTACCTACTCCCCATTCAGCGAACCTAGAACCTAAATATAATTTGTTTGGTAATTTGGCTGCTAAAGCATCGTGAACTGTCTTGTAGTACTTATCTGCGATTTGGTATAATAAATCTGCATTATCACCAATTGTTCCAGTATAAGAAGCAGAAAGAACATTCCAGCTTGCAATATTAGTTCCCCATGCGGTGTTTAAAGAAGCTATATTGTTGGAGTATTTGTATTTTAAGTAATCTACCAGAGCTCTCTTCGCGTAAGCTGTAGTGTTTGAACCATTAATCTTGAAGATTTCTTTAATAAGTAGATAATGTCCTGCTGGATCACTGCCATTTCCCCAAGGGATCTCATTATCTACATAAACACCGATGCACCATGGGTCACTATCAACGCCCTTATTCTTTAAGCTCTCTGCCATAGCCTCAGCACTTGTTTTAAATTTTGGATCATATGGGTCTAATACATTTCCCCAATAAGGATTTCCGTTGAATATTTCAGCAGGATCAGTTGCTGGATTAAATGCCTTGACCCAACCATTTGCAGAATAAGGCATGTTTATTGTGCTACCCTTGCCAAAGAACATATCTGGATCTGCCCAGCAACCCATTGAAGTAAAGCCCCATGCTTTAAAGCGTTGCAAAGCAACATTCTTCCATGTATTAGAATAATCGTTGCCGTATTTACGTTCCAAATTGGCTGTATAGAAGTTAAAGGCATCTCCTGTAGCGAGATTTAATGGTGAGCGAAGTCCTTGGGAAACTGTAGAATAATGATCTCCCAATGAGCTTGTTTTACTTGGAATATTGGTAAACATACTTGTTCGACCGGAAACCCAAGTGGAGGCATCACCTAGTCTTATAACATCAACACCAGTGGCGATGTATGGATAGCCTTGAGGATCTATGAAGGACCATTTGTTATCGACTTTTTTAACATAAAAATGGCCTGTAGATGTTTGTTTTAGCGTTGACTTGTTGTATCCACGATATGTGCTGAACTTTGCATTAGCATTTATGTCATTTATCTGAGTAGTTAATAAGGTTTGCTCGCTACTTGCAGCACTGGTTAACTGGCTGTCTGAAGTTATTTTGCCTGTCCATGATTGTTTTGTGTATTGACCGTATGTATCTAGGATGCCATTCATATAGGTATAAGCAATGGTAGGGTTTGTTACAGAGTTAAGATTATCAAAAATAAGAGTTCTTGCTTGAGTAGGATTCATAAGGAAGAATGTTATTTGGGTTACATAATTGTTATCTAAGTTTACTTGCCCATAGTTATATTCAGCAAGCTTTCCGAGTGTATATGGAGGGTTGTACAGCATACCAAGCTCTGGTAGCTTGTTCTGAGCTGCTAAAACGTTAGTTTGTTGGTTTGCGTAGATTGTGACCTTATAAACTGATTCTCCAGTTACATTTGTAGTCTTGTTTTTAATGTTAAGCTTGATATATAGGTCAATAGCAGTAGTGCCAGGATTCTTAACGCTCATTGATAAGCAATTGTTGTTGCCAAAATCCCATGCCGTACCGCTAGCCGGCGTAAAATTGACTGATGGGTAGCTTGCTACAGAAAAATCCACCTTTAATGCCTTTGTACCATCTGTGTTTCCATTATTTGTGACAACTGAGGTTGTCGCAGAGGTTCCATAATAATTTGGAGTAGCCTCCCCAGTTTCAAAGGAAACCTTGCTGAAGCTGACGCCTGTTTCTGCATAAACATTAAGCTGTCCAGTAAATAAACTTGTCGCTAGAATCATAGTGCAAAGTAGTACACTTAATACTTTTTGTAATTTTTCTGAATTTATACCTCCTATAGTATATTTAATATTGTATTTTTGTCATTAGCATTGTCCTAATGATACTGTTCAACCCTTTTCGATTGAACACCTTAGTAGGATATAGAGTTCTAACAAAGCAAAACTAATCTCAATTTCGCATCACCCCCTTTAATTGATATCTGTCATTAAAAGCATAATTATAGATGTACCAATTTTCGTCATTATAATGTTACAAAGTAGAAACTATGCAGAATAATAACAAATAATAACATATAA
>QKEK01000230.1 GCA_003251775.1 Clostridia bacterium
AAGCATCAACGCGGTAGTCTCAAGAATAGCAACAATTAAAGCAATTGTGATTTGTCCCTGAATAAACTTTCTTAACACCTTATTTAGGTCTTCTATTACTAGCACAACTGAATTCCTTGAATTTCTTGGCAAACTCAGAATTATAGCATCATTTATTTGATACTTATCCCTTAAGAAATAATATGATATTACTAACGCCAAAGCAACTCCTGCAATTATTCCAATAAAATCTCCCAACCAAATAAAAAAAGACTCTATATATTGCCTACTGTTAATTTCTAATACATTTATACCCTCTTCTAGCTTTTCAATAATAGCCGTCTTAATAACTGGTGGATAACCCATTCTGTCTAATAAACTAATAACACTAGAAAACAAGCTTTCACCCTGCTCTATTATCTGAGGAATACTTTCAGATATTTCTGTAATGTTGCTTACTAAAATTGGTAAAGCAAAGTATGCAAGCATTGTGAATAGCAAAAAAAACGCAAGCATAACACAAATAATTGAATAGCTTCTTTTTATACCAAGCTTTTGTAGCTTATCAATTATAGGACTTAACAAATATGTAATTATTATAGCAATTACAACAGGAAAAAGTACAATGTCTAGTCTATTCCTTAGTGCAAATACAATAAGCAATATACCTAATATAATCAATATACCAACAGTGATTGCAAGCCTTCTTTTATAATTAATCTGCATATTTACTCCCCCATGCATGCTGCACAAATAACCACTGTAAGCGGTTTCCAATAAACTTATATTATAGAGGTTTCAAAAAGAAATGACTATGACAAATAGTCGGTATACTGTACCGACTATTTGCATAAATCCATGTTACCTGAACAATTCGACCATATCAGCAACTAGTCTACCAGTTTTCCTGACCATGTTTTTTCCCGATTTCATCATTTTTCTTCTGGTTCTCATATTTGAATCACCTGCAAGCATTCCCATTGTTGCACCAACAACACTACCTAATAACATCCCAGAAGTAAATCCTCTACTATCCATATTAACCTATACCTCCTTTTCTAGATATTTCCTGCGAAGCCTCATTGGCTATCATTATAGTATCTTCTCCAAATTCAACCTTCCCTATGACAGGAATAACATTCCTCCCTCTTAAAATATCTTCAATAATTCCATCAGTAGTAACAAATTTTAATAACTCTCCAGATTTATCGTCGAAAATAAAATCATGTAGCTTACCATAATCTGTACCATCTACTGTTACAATTCTTCTTCCTTGTAGGTAAATCTCTTTTGCACTATCAATCACTATCAATCTCTTGATTTTGCTGTACCCTATTACTCATATCATTACTTTTACTATTAGTCTTTTTTTTGTTTTTTTTATATTTTTTGAGACAATTTTTGTTTTCAATATAAACAGCATCATTGGAGAATTTAATTACATCATGTAACCAAATATACTTAAACACTCTTCTTATTGCATGATTTTCATTTAAAATAAAGCCTTTAACCCTACTCTCTTTTTCATTAAATAGCATACCATGAATATTTCCACAGCTTGCATTTCTATTTGTTAATACTGGTAGGGCTTTTATTCTCTCAAATTTAACCATAGAAATATTCCATCCTTTTTTAAACTAGCTTCAGCTGAAACTTCTATATTATTTTTTGAAATTTATAAAAACTTAATGTAATTTTTGCATATACATAAGTGACAACTTTAGTGCTTAGAAGCTTTTTTTGAAGCGTTTATGGTTGATTAGTTATAAAAATTGATTTGACTAATTAGGCATTCTCATTTAAAATTTATTTAGATAAAAAGCAACAAATCAGCTTATATTATTGCAGGAAATTACATTATTTATTGTTAATATTGTTAATGCATCCTAATATAAATAGCTAAGTATTGCACTTTTATTTACTATAATATAAATTAATTGAGGTGTATTATGGATAATAAGCAGGCTTCCATAGGTATAAAATTTGATGATATACTACTACCCAAAAAAAATATTGATATGAAGAAATGGTCAGTAATAGCATGTGACCAATTTACCTCAGAGCCAGAATACTGGGAAGAGGTAAAAGAAATAACACAAAAAAGTCCATCTACAATAAATCTTATTTTTCCAGAGGTCTTTCTAGAGACTGAAACACAAGACCAGAAGGAAGAACGCATAAGTAATATAAACAATGCTATGGAAATGTACAGTAACAAGCATGAAATATTTGAGCTTCATACGACATGTGCTATTTATATTGACAGAAAAACCTCACATGTACCTTCAAGGAAGGGGCTTGTATTGGCTGTTGACCTAGAAAAATATGATTACTCTAAAGGCTCTCAATCCCTAATACGAGCTACAGAGGGAACAATAATTGACCGCCTACCGCCCAGAATGAAGGTTAGAAGAAATGCTATCCTTGAAAGTCCTCATATTATGCTATTAATTGACGACCCTGAAAGGACAGTAATTGAGCCTTTATCTCAAAATACCAATAGACTTGAAAAGGTTTATGACTTTGACCTTATGCTAAATGGAGGACATATATCTGGATACAAAATTTCAGACAAAGAGATAATGGATAACATTACAAGAGCATTAAATTCACTTGCCTCGCAAGAGCTTTTTGAAGCAAAGTATGGTGTAGGGAAAGAAAAAGGGGTATTGTTATTTGCTGCAGGAGATGGAAATCACTCCTTAGCAACAGCAAAAGCGTGTTG
>QKEK01000317.1 GCA_003251775.1 Clostridia bacterium
TCATATGGTAATATTATAAATGAGAGGCGAGAGCTAATGTTTACTGCAAGCGAATTTTTACCGACATCTGATGGTGGCTTTATAGCAAAGGCTTATAGACAAGTTAAGACTATACCACAGCCAGCATACATAAGTTCAATCTGGTACGATACAGAAACATTTTTAGCAAAATATGATGAGCAGCTTAATCTGATATGGAATAAATCATATAATAAATATGAGGATAGCTTAAGTATTGATTTTACCTATATTTTGAATGACGAGGCAGTATTGGTTGAGAAATAAGCCTTTTGTGTTGTTACATAAGTTTTTGGAGTGATATTTTGAAGAAGATATTAAGTATATTGATATTACTTTTAATGATTATATTACAGACAGGGTGTTCGACCAATAATGTCGTAACATACAATTCAGAGATGTCTGATAAAACTGAGGAATTTAAGGAGACTGAAATAGATAAAGCTTTGGATAGAGTAGTGCCAAACAGCAGAATCAAACCAAAGCCGTCTCTTCCCTTAAAGCGTATTGAGCGAGATACTGGTTATGTAAAAATTAATGATTATAATACAAGTAGTATGGATGAGGTATTACTTGGATATGAGCTTGAGGAAACTGAAGAGGTCGTAGTTGCAGAAGCAGAGGCTTTTATTCTTCTGGGATATACATATGGTGAAAAGGATATGGATGTTAATCCTTATGTAAATGCAAGGAAAATTGCAGTTGTTGCTAAGCTGGACAGAACAGGAAAATTACTTTGGAAAAAGGAATATAACTACATAACCAAACATGGAAATTTAAGTAATTTATTAACAACCATTGATGGTGGCTTTGTTTTTTGTATTAGAAACCAACAGACTAATTCTTTTATTGTTAAATGTGATGCTGATGGTAATGAAATATGGAGGAAACCATTTAGATACAGTGATATGGTTCAAAAGCTATTTATAAATTATAAGAATGAAATCTTTGCTTTAGGCACAGGCTTAATCCTAAAAGCAGGCGAAAGTAATAAAGATAAATTCGGCAGGTACAACCCAGAAGATATCATAATAACTAAAATTGATCCTTTAGGGAATATAATAGAGCAAAAAAAATTTGGGGGCAGTAATTCTGATAGGCTTAAATACTTTGAGTATATTGATGAGTTAGGGTTTGTTATTATAGGAGATGCAAATTCTAAGAATGGGGATTTTGCAGTTGAACTTAGCTTTTTAGGCTATAAAGAATTCATAGCTTGTATTGACAACAATCTGGAAGTTAAATGGGTATATCAAGCTAATGGTAATGAGGGATTTGAACCAATAAGAATGGATAATAAGCAAATTGTTATCGAGAATTACAGTCACAACGATAAAGGTGAAATTATTACCAAATGGTTATCATTTAACGAAGAAGGAGAAAAAATATGGGAAAAGAGCGAGTTGTTTGAATATAAGTCTGGTAAGGCTAAATGCTTATTGGATAACGGAAATATTGCAACATATACTCTGGATGAGGGCTTAAGATTAATAGATATGGATGGTAATATACTAAAAGAAAACAAAGATATAGAGTTAGGCTCAGAAGCTTGTAGTAGTATAAGACTCACTAATGATGGTGGATTTATTGTGAGTACCTTAAGATTTGTTAGCACTATACCACAGATAGAGATTATGAGTCATATTTGGTACGATACAGAAACATTTTTAGCAAAATACGATGAGAATCTAAATTTGTTATGGAATAAATCATATAATAAGCACAAAGAGAGTACTAGAAATGACTTTATTTATATATTAAATGATGATAGTATTTTAGTAGAGAATTAAAAAGCTGGAGGAATAAGCTTTGGATAATATAAAACTATTTGATTCAGAACTACGACTAATGGAGATTATTTGGAGCAATGCACCTATAAGTGCAAAAGAGATAAGTCTATTAGCCAATCAGGAGATTGGCTGGAATAAAAATACAACCTATACAATACTCAAAAAGCTTGTGCAAAAAGAGGCGGTAAAGCGGAGTGAACCAGGCTTTATTTGTACCTTTCTAGTAACTAGAGAGCAAATACAGATTGAAGAAACAAAAAGCCTGATTGATAAGCTCTACAATGGTTCAATAAAAGCTTTCTTCTCTACTTTTTTACAAAATGAGAGCTTGAATGAGGAAGAGCTTAAGGAACTAAAAAGGATTATAGATAAGAAGAATTGATGAAAGGGATTGATTAAAGGCTTCAAAGAGAATTAAAGACTCTTTTAGTGTATTTTCGATATAAGGAGATTTCAAAAATGCTTGATATCTTGTTTTATACAGTTCTTAATATGAGCATAACAGCTACAGCGATAGGCGTAATTTTGTTAATAGTAAAGCTATTTATGAAAGTAATTAGGTATTTTTTTAAGATATCTATACCTAGAAAAGCAATTTATGCTTTATGGGTCATTGTACTAATACGTTTAATGTTACCATTTTCGTTTTCTAGTAAGCTTAGTGTTTTTAATTTTTTCAAAGCACAAATTAAAAAGGTAGTATCAGTGCCTGTTTCTATAATACAGCATGATATGGAGCTGTCAGCTTCAAATTGTATTGGAGCAGCAAAACAGTATTTTCCGCTAGAATATAAAACAGAATATCTCGATACTATATTTACAGTAGGGGCTATCATATGGGTAGCGGGAGTAATAGTAATAGGAGTATTTGCTCTTATTATGTATTATGCTACTTCAAAACGCCTTAATAAATCAGTATTAATAAAGCAAGTAGATTTCCTTGAAGACTTTCCAACCTTAAAGAATAATAGCCATTTAAAGCTGTATGCTTCTGATGTGGTTACATCGCCTATGATTTTTGGTTTTATTAAGCCTAGGATAATTATACCAATGAAGCTTGTAGAATTAATTAAAAACAATTCCAATTCAAGAAAAGATGATAGTTTATCAAAAAAGGAAGCTAGTCAGCTTCATAATTTATATAGAAGTCTTGGTTATGCAATAGTTCATGAGCTAGTTCATATTAAGAGTAAGGATAATATATGGAAAGTATTATCCAGCCTCGTTGTAATCCTTCATTGGTTTAATCCTTTTATATGGTGGTTTAAGAGTATTGCTGATAGGGATATGGAGCTTGCATGTGACGAAGGTGTAATATCTATACTAAGTGAAAAGCAAAGAAAGGAATACGCCAGTGCATTAGTAGAATTGTCGGCAAAAAGGCAGCATATTTTATCCATAGCATTTGGTGAAAAGGTAGTGAAGCTTCGAATTGTTAATATACTTAACTATAAAAGCATAACCCGAATAACTCTAATTACTGCAATTATTATTTTCATAGCACTATTTGCAATTCTAATAACAAATCCATAAAAAACTTCTTGACAGTTCTGTTTACCTTTTATATAGTAAATATTGTGAAACAAAGCGTAGATGAAAATTAGAACACTATGTTGTAGACACTATTATAGATAGAGGTCAAATAAAGAACCTTGTTGTTAACACAAATAAAGGAAAGAGTATATAGCATAATGCTCAAGGTAGAGTTTTATAATATTATCAATATTAATAGTTGTACAAATATGGAGGATTTTATATGAAAAAACTTGGTTTAAATCAATTAAGAGAGATGTATCTGGAGTTTTTTGAATCTAAGGAGCATTTGAGGATGCAAAGCTTTTCGCTTGTGCCACAAAATGATCCTAGTATTTTATTAATAAATGCTGGAATGACACCATTAAAGCCATATTTCAGTGGAAAGGAAATTCCTCCAAGGAACAGGGTTACAACATGTCAGAAGTGTATCAGAACACCTGATATCGAAAATGTAGGGAAAACAGCTCGTCACGGCACTTTTTTTGAAATGCTTGGTAACTTCTCTTTTGGTGATTACTTTAAAAAAGAAGCAATTCAATGGGCGTGGGAATTTTTTACTGAGGTTTTAGAGATACCTTCAGAAAGACTATTTGTTTCAGTTTATCAAGAGGACGACGAGGCGTATGAATTATGGAACAATGAGGTTGGACTAGCTCAAAACAAAATATTCAGAATGGGCAAAGCGGATAATTTCTGGGAGCACGGAACAGGTCCATGTGGTCCTTGCTCTGAGATATATTTTGATAGAGGAGCAGATAAGGGGTGTGGCAATCCAAACTGTACCGTAGGTTGTGATTGTGACAGATTTATTGAGGTCTGGAATTTGGTGTTTACTCAGTTTGATAAACAACAGGATGGAAGCTATGAGCTACTTGAAAAAAAGAATATAGATACTGGAATGGGGCTTGAAAGATTAGCTTGCGTTATGCAGGATGTAGATAATATCTTTGAGGTGGATACCATTAAAAATGTTTTATCTCATGTATGTAAAATATCAGGCAAAGAATACGGAGCAAGTTATGAACAAGATGTTTCCATCAGGGTTATAACAGACCATATAAGAAGCACTTCAATGATGATATCCGATGGTGTTCTTCCATCAAATGAAGGAAGGGGATATGTGTTAAGACGCCTGCTAAGAAGAGCGGCAAGACATGGTAAACTGTTAGGCGTTGAAGGACTGTTTTTAGAGCCTATAGTAGATACTGTAATCGATGAATGTGGTCAGGCATACCCTCATATGGAGGAAAAAAGAGATTATATAAAAAAGGTAATTAGTATTGAAGAACAAAAGTTTAATGATACTGTAGACCAAGGAACAAATATTTTAAACCAATTTATTGAACAGGTTAAGGGTGAGAAAAAGAGCTTGCTTTCTGGAGAGATGGTATTTAAGCTTCATGATACCTTTGGTTTTCCTATGGATTTAACCAGAGAGATTGCTCAGGAAAACGGTCTTTCTATTGATGAAGAAGGCTTTAAAAATGAGATGAAGGCACAGAAGGATAAGGCACGTGATGCTTTTAAATCAAAGGAGGGATCTGCCTGGGAAAAGGACATGCTGGCAGGAGTCTCAAAGGAGTTAAAAACTGAATTTGTTGGCTACACTAAGTGTAGCGAAGAAGCAGAGGTTTT
>QKEK01000204.1 GCA_003251775.1 Clostridia bacterium
CTATTATAATGGTTAGTCATGATTTTAGTATGATAAATTATGATATAAAGAAGATAGCATGTGTAAACAGAAAAGTTCACATTCATGCTAATACTAAGGGTTTGGATTTAGTACATCTAACAAGTCTGTACGCTGGAGGTTGAGAATAGTTAAATTATGCTCAAGACTTATACTTATTAATTTAGTATATTTAGTTGTTATATAATTATACGCTATTTGTGTTATTTTGAATAAACATACATAAAAACTGCACTTGTTGAGTGTGAATTCACATAAATATGTAATGACATAAAAAGCTTAAATTAATTTACTATAGGGTGGATTAGGGTTGAAAGAAAATTACCAATTCAAAAGATTTAAATAGAGAAGGTATATATATATGATTTTCTTTCAACCTGGATTTGTGCATGAAGAAAGGTATGAACATAAAAATGATAGAAATGCTATTAAATTATCAATTTATGCAGAATGCAATTATTAGCTCCTCATTGATTAGCCTAATATGTGGGGTTATTGGGGCTGTAGTAATCGAAAAAAGAATTGTAATGCTAAGTGGTGGTATTGCACATGCTTCCTTTGGTGGTATAGGGCTTGGTTATCTCTTGGGATTTGAACCCATAGTAGGTGGGATAGTGGCAAGACCTCAGAGGATACACTTATAGGAATTCTATGGTCAATGGGAATGGCTTTAGGAATACTATTTATTGCTTTGACACCAGGCTATCCACCAGACATGACCTCATATCTGTTTGGTGATATCCTGACTATATCACTAACAGACCTGTTTTTCATATTAGTTTTGTCAGTTATTATACTTCTACCAGTTCTAATGTATTACAATTATCTAAAAAGCTATTTATTTGATGAAACCTTTTTGAAATCTCTGGGGGTAAATACAGCAAGGATAGAATATATACTATTTGCAATTATTGCTTTAAGTATAGTGGTATTAATAAAGGCAGCAGGGGTTATTCTGGTTATATCGTTGCTTACTGTTCCTGCGGCTACAGTGAAGCTATATACAAAAAACTTTAAGATTATCATTATTATATCAGCAATTTTAGGCTTTCTACTTTGTGTAGGAGGAATAGCTATTTCGTACTATTTTAATATACCTTCTGGAGCAAGTATTGTTTTATTATCTGGTCTAGTTTATGGAGCTAGCTATATAGTTAAAAGATAATTATTATTTATTTTTAGGGGGAAAATAAGTTTTATGTCTAGAAAAAGAAGAATTTCAAGCAAAAGAGGTAGAAATTCTACTATCAGCGTTGTTGTTCTTGCTGTTATTGCACTAATTAACGTATACAATTACTATTTTTCTGAGTCAAATGATATAACTGGCTTTGATAAGGCT
Organism: Clostridia bacterium; assembly: GCA_003251775.1. GTDB lineage: Bacteria > Bacillota > Clostridia > DSM-8532 > SZUA-474 > SZUA-474. The sequence continues at coordinate 1,358 of QKEK01000204.1, forward strand.
AGTGTTACTAAGCATGTAGATGGAGATACCATATATGTAAGACTAGAGAATGGGGAAGAAGAGAAAATTAGAATGATTGGTGTTAACACACCAGAAACCAAGCATCCGACTAAGGGTGTAGAAGCATATGGAAAGGAAGCCTCTGATTTCACAAGGGAATACCTGAAGGATAGAGTTGTTTATCTTGAAAAGGATGTTAGTGACAGGGATAGGTATAACCGTTTGCTTAGGTATGTATGGTTAGAGGTTCCTGAAAATAAGTCTGATGAAGAAATTTCAGGTAAATTATTTAATGCTATACTTGTTAAGGAGGGGTATGCCAATGTCTCTACATTCCCGCCTGATGTGAAGTATGAAGATGTTTTTCTTATGCTTGAAGGTGAAGCTAGGGAAAATAATATGGGACTTTGGGGCATGCAAAAAATTCATTGACATTATATAGATTATCGATATATAATATTATATAGATAATCTATATAATAAGGGATGTGAGTATAATGAAAATTGATAAGAGCTTATTGACTGGTAGTACAACAATGTTAATCCTAAAATTACTTGAACAAAGCGATATGTATGGATATCAGATGATAGAAGAGCTTGAAAAAAGGTCACAAAATGTTTTTACACTTAAGGCGGGCACACTTTATCCAATATTGCACACGCTAGAGCAGGAGGGACGAATTGAGTCATATACTAAAGAAATACCCAGTAAAAGACCACGTAAGTACTATATGATAACAAAAAATGGCAGAAAACTACTTGATGAAAAGAAGGCTGAATGGCAATTTTATGCAACTGCTGTAAATCAGGTTTTAGGGGGTGAAGGCTATGTCGGAGTGTAATTTGCTGGTGAAAGAATTTCTTAATATAACATGTGAAGAAATAAAGGCTAAAAGGGTTCATAAGCAAATTGTAAATGAGCTTTCTGATCATATTGAGGAACAAACGCAGTACTATATCAAGCAAGGATTTGATGAACTTACAGCAACTAAGAAGGCCTTAGAACAAATGGGTAATCCAACAATCGTCGGAAAGGAGCTGAACAAAGCACATCAGCCTAAAACTGAATGGTCAATAATAGTTCTAACCTTTACTCTAGTGATTATTGGTGGATTTATTCAGTATTTTGTTTCAAGAGCTAATTCGTATAATTCACACGCATTTTTTAGGTTTTTAATATATGCACCTATTGGTTTAATTGCTTTTTTTTGTGCATACTTTTTTGATTACACTATTATTAAGATATATTCAAAACTTCTTTACTCTGCACTTTTTATTTCTACAATAATTGGATTTGTGTTTATAAATAGAATAAACGGAACGTATTTGTATGTTTATTACTCAGCGATACTTTTTATCCCTATATTTGCAGGAATAGTTTATAGCTTAAGGGAAAAAGGATACTTTGGTATTATATTATGTGGAATACTTTATGGAGGTGTAGCAATACTTTGTTTATTTTCTGTGAGGACTATTGCATTTTTACTACTTAGCATATCCTGCTTAGCAATACTTACATTTGCTATTAACAAAGGGTATTTTAAATGTAATAAAAGAATTGGTCTTTCTATAATTTACACTCCAATATTTTTGATTTTGATATTATCAGTATATTATATTTTAAGTGCAGGACATAGAAGAGAAAGGTTTGCTACTATGTTTAATCCAGAGAATGATCCAATGGGAGCAGGCTATTTATCCTTATTGATTAGAGAACTAGTTGGAAATTCGCAACCATTTGGTTTATCACAGCTTAAAGGAAGCTTAGCAAATATGAAAGCTGAGCTAATTCTTCCAGCATATAATACTGATTTTATATTAACCTTTGTTTTTGCAAGATTTGGTTACATATTTGGTGTTATTATAATAGCATTATTTATAGTTTTTCTAGCTCGTATCTTCACTTCAGTATTGAAACAAAAAAATAAATTTGGTGTTTTAATCTCATTTTCAGCTTGTCTTGCTATTACCATCCAATTTGCTTTATATACTCTATCTAATTTAGGAATAATTGCTACTTTCTCAGTAACGCTACCCTTTATCTCATATGGAGGGCTTGGTTTTATAACAAACATGTTACTAATTGGAATAGTACTATCAGTGTATCGTAATTCAAATATTATTATGGAGAGTTTGTAGTGTTTAAATTTAAAGCTCTTCATTTCAGGAAAATAAATCAGCAAAGAATTGTACTAAAAGAAGAGTCAATTTCATTATCTGAGCTTCTTAATGGGTATTGTATATACTAAAATATTTAAATGATAAATCCTTTTTAGTTTTTGATAAAAATGCAAAAGAGTTTATCAAGCCTGAACCTTAGTATATCTAAATCAAAGCTATAAATTAAAGGTGGAGAGGTGCTTCTCCACCTTTAATTTTCGTTGAAGTTTTTACAAGTGATTTTATGTTTATTGTCTATAAATCTTATCAAACCATTAAACTCTAGTAAAACCATTGTATTTAGTAGAGTTTTTTAGTACCCATTCTATCCTTTACAATTTGTAATGCTTCACTAAATCTATTAAAATGTACAACCTCTCTTTCTCTTAGGAATCTCAGTGGGTCAATTACATCGGGGTCATCACATAGCTGAAGTAGATAATCGTAGGTTGCCTTTGCCTTTTGTTCAGCAGCAAGGTCTTCATAGAGGTCAGCTATTGGGTCACCCTTTGATTGAAATGCACTTGCACTAAAAGGAACACCTGAAGCGTTTTCGGGATAAACACCACAACCATGCTCAGTATAGTAAGAGCCTAAACCTAACTCTTCAAGCTTTCTAGGAGGAACGTCCTGAATTAGTTGTCTGACAATAGTTCCTACCATTTCCATGTGTGCTAGCTCCTCAGTACCTATATCATTAAGTATAGCCTTGGCTTCGGGGGTAGGCATCGCAAACCTTTGACTAAGATATCTTAATGAAGCACCTATTTCACCATCTGGCCCGCCATATTGAGTTATAATATATTTAGCTAGCTTTGGATTGCTATTTGTTATTTTAATAGGATATTGAAGCTTTTTATCATAATACCACATATCTATACCTCCATTTTATTCCAAGGCCAAGGGTTGTTAATCCATTTCCAAGTATCAGATACAGGATAGTTAACTGTAAGTGGCCCGTACTTCTCTTGATAAGCCTTACGTAGTGCCTCGGCTTTTACAAGTAAATTGTTGTAAGCTGAAATACTATTCATGTCATCAGGGTGCGTGTCTAAATACAATTGAAGATCAAGAAGCTTGAAGTCAAGCATCATAAGCTCTTTGAGCATAGACTCTTGGTCTTCATGCATAGAATTTGCATTATTCATATCTTTATTACCTCCCTAAAATAATTCTAATAACCCCAAAAAACATTATGTATGACTAAACTAAGCACAATAATATTATAGGATTTTAGAGCTTGTATATAAGTAGTATACGTAAAAAAGAACAATATTGTTACAGAATAGTATATAATACGACGTATTATAATTCTAATAAATTTGACTTTTAATAGATTCAGATATATACTATAGTAGTACAATTAAGAACTACTAAAGTATATATCAGTATTACTTATTGTACTGCTTTATAAAAACCCTAAGTTGTTGTTTCTATCAGATATAGCGGACAACTTAAGAATCTTGTAGTTTGCACAATAAAATACGTTAATATTATATGAAAGAAGGTAATCATGATGAGAGATTTTATAAGGAATATGCTTTCCGAAAGACTTGGTGGAAGAGATTTTGGAAACAATAAGGATGTATATAAATTTGCTGCTATCAAGCAAGCAAAAGATATGATAAAAAGAAAATTCCCCGAAATACCCTTTATTGACATGGGGGTTGGTGAGCCTGATATGCAAGCTGATATTGAGATTTGTAATGTTCTGTATGAACAAGCAAAGCTAGCTGAAAACAGGTTTTATTCTGATAATGGTATTGCTGAATTTCAGCTTGTTGCAGGGGAATATTTAGAAAAGGTTTATGATTTAAGACTAGAAAAACCACTAGAACAAATTATGCATGGCATAGGCTCAAAATCAATCCTTGCCATGATACCATCAATATTCATAAAT
>QKEK01000271.1 GCA_003251775.1 Clostridia bacterium
TTTTTACTAGTTGTGTAATAGGTAGTACCTTGAGTGTTCTCAAATGGTATTTTTTCTTCTATTACTCGCCCTAGATTATCATATTTTTGTGTTATTGAGTATGGTGTTGATGATGCGTTTGCTTTTGCATCTGTTACCGCTTTTATCCTTTGTAAAGCGTCGTACTGAGTGGTTATGTAGCTACCATCAATGTTGTATACCTTTACTGGTTTTCCTGCAAAATTGTATTCATATTTGGAAGTCCATGGCTCAATCCAGCCTTCTACATATGCTCTTGCGGATTTTTCTTCTACTTTGTTTCCAAGGTAATTGTATTTATTGGTGTTAAGATATTCTTGATTGTTGTATACTGCTCCTTGTTTTTCCAACTCACCGTATTTATTGTAGTATTCTACAGCGACATTGTAGGGTGTTGTTTGGTCTCCATGTATTGTTTTTGTTATTTTGTTATAGCTTCCGCTACTTACTGCACTATCGTATGATATGGTTTCTAAGTACAGTATTTCATTGTTGCTATTTGCTATTTGCTTGCTTGATAGCCTTCCGTCGCCTTTATAGGTGTAGTAAATATTATTAAAGCTGTTGTTGCTGCTTTCTTTGGTTAATCTAAATTGGCTATCGTATTCAAATTGTTTGATTGTCGCATTGCTTGTGATATCCTTTTGACTTATTAGATTTCCAAAGCCGTCATATGAATATGTAAAGCTGTTTCCTAGCTCGTTTGTATAGGTTAGTGTGTTGATAACGTCATTATACGAGATATTCATATATGTTCCGTCTGAATGAGTTTCTTTTTTGACTCTTCCTAATACATCGTATTCATAGCTTGCTATATATCCCATACCGTCATGTGCTTCTATTAGCCTGCCAAGGATATCATATTTGTAGATGTTGTCGACAACTCCAGCACTATTTCCTGTTCTTGCTTGGGTTAAAGCACCATCAGCGTCCTTTACTCCCTCTGACCATTGTCTGGTCAGGTACAAGCCGTTGAATTGACCGTTTCTGGCTGGGTTATTATCAGTATAGCTATATTTTGTGGATATATAGTTGGTCCAATCGTCCTCATAGTCAAGCTTTTCTGTAATATTACTATAGCTGTCATACAGATATTTTGTCTGCATTTTAAGTACATTATTCTCATATACCTTGGCATACTCGATAGCCTTATTACCTGCTTGAGGTATATAATCCTCCTTTATGGTAGTGGCAACATCCTTTTTATAGGTTTTTGAGGTTATGTAATGGTATTCACTGTTGTAGCTTATTGTTGTTTTATGCTCATTATTTATTACCTCATTGCTGGAATTTCTATCGTTTTTTGCATCCCAAACACCAATGAGGTCACCAAAGTTACCTGCATCATACTGGTAGTTTTTTGCACTTTCCATGTATTGTCCTGTACTCTTATTATACTCCCTTGTTACCGTCTTTATTGGAAGCTTATTTGTATCATAATTAAATTCTGTACTTGTTACTAGTACTGTTCCATTTTCCTTGAAATCCTCACGTATTTTTAGGTGCTTGTTGTTAAAGGTATAGTTATGTTTTGTATTGTCACTATTTATAATCTCAACACCATATGTATACGATGAAGGCAGGGCGTCTATATCATTGTATGTAGGATATCCAGTATAACTATTTGTGTAATTGTATGTTTGCTTATTGAATTCTCTAACTCCTTCTACGTCTACTCTGGTTTTTATTCTATAGTATTCATTAGAGCCTTGGCTTCCATAGTTTCCTGTTGCCTTTTCATACGTATATTTACTGCTAGCTCCTGTTGGGTATTTAATCTCTATTAGATTTGCAAATCTGTTTGAGGTGTCTCTATATGTTTTGCTCATTAATGAAAACAGTCCATCATTAATATTATAGCTATATAGTGTTTCTCTGCCTAGCTGGTCAATTTTTTTCACTAATTGGTATTCACCAGAATAGCCTGCTATCGGCTCTAAGAAATACTGTACTGTAGTATTATCGGGTGCTGTTACGACAACCTTTTTTCCTGTAGTAGTATCTTGATATGAAATGTTAATAATTCTGCCTACTGTATCGGTAATTTTGTTGATTACTGCATAGCCATTTACTGTCGTATGCTCGAATTTAATTGTATTATTAAATCTGTCTCTAATACCAAGCAGCCTTCCGTCACTACCGAAGTATTCCTTATTTCCGTTTTTATAGTTCAGAACATAGCATGAGCTCATTGTACCATTTGAATAGCTATTATCTAATTCAAGTCTTATATCGTTAAGGGTGTATTTTTCTAGATTTGAGTCGCCTACTGTTGAGGTTATGTTTATTTTGTACATATCCCCATTTGAAAGGTGCAGATATTTGTATGAGCCGTCTACCTCAATCGAAGAGAAGCCTAATGACCAGCCTGAGCCAAGGTTGTTATGTCTTTCATTGTAGGTGCTGGCACTGGTATAATTATAATTGTATGAATCTGCTAAATATGAATTACAGACAGCACTATACTCCATTGAATATTCAAATTTTTTATCGTCAACTAACTTTTTTAAAGTATTAGCTATATACTGCTTTTGTTTAAGAAGCCGATACCACTTGTTGTCATTTTTTTTTATCACTCCAGAGTCATATATTGTCTTTATATCACCAGTTAATAGTTCTCCTTTATAACCATCTTCATCTATTTCATAAAAGTCCTCTGGAAAAGGTGGAACACAAGGTTTAATACCGTCCTGACTGTATGGTACTATCGTTCCATAAAATTCATTTACCCATATGTGTGTTTTTTCAAATTTTTTAGATACTTCTTTTTTAGTATAGCCTTCTAAATATACATCGGGATCTAATCTATTATAATAATCCGCTACCTCATTTGCGTCTTTTAATGTACTGTAACCTACAAAATCTTCTGTCTCTTTACCCTGAAAAATTTTATTCTTTCCTTCCTCTTCGTAATAATAACTCGTAGTTACTCTAACCATATAATCATAGTCATCTGCAGTTCCACATCCTTCTTGATAAAGTTTTGCGTTTGAAGAGTCATATCTTAACCCTAAGATTAAATCTAATCCGTTACGTCCTTTCAAGCATAAATCATTACTCTCGAATACTAAACCTCCTGTATTCGTATTAATACTCTCATTCATATTTACTCTATAATTAAATGGGGCGTTAAAATGTGTAGCATAACTTTCCTGCTTTTGTTGCTCACTAAGTGGATATATCACATAATTATTGTGTTGATTATATGCAACAAGTGCATTTTTTTCAAAACTTTTAAATGCTTCTTTAATTTGTTCAACTGAAATGCTATTGCTTTGCATGAATGTAAGTAATGCAGTCTTATTAATATCATATTCATCAAATAGTTCTACTAATACTTCATATTCATTAGTTGTTGCCTGAAATGATAGACTATTCAAAACATCCTGCAACTCTGGTTCATTTTGATTTTTAAGCAAATTGTTTATAGATATATTAGTTACCTGTGAGGATATGTATGCTGGCTTTATTGTACTATAGCTATTATTATTCATTAGAAGCACTTTTAATGCAGTAGTATTACTTTCAGTTATAAGATATCTATTTAGCAGATCACAAAAGTTATTTAATTCAGTTACTAAGGAATGAATTGAATTAGAATTATGACGTAACAAGGTGATAATTTCCTGTACAGAAAAATTGTATTCAATAGAAAACTTTGCAATATTAATACTATCAGAAAATGTGTATCCTGCTTGTTCTGCTTCTAGTACTGCATTCTCAGATATTTTAAAATAATTAAGAATAAGCTCTTTTTGTTCCACAGTTATATTACTAATACTAGAAGAGTCTGTTATAATACCATAAATAACCTCTGGGTTATATTCAATTTCTTCACTTTCGTTTGTTCCAATAACGGAAGAATATGCGTCCACTATACCCCCTGATAGCGAAAAGCCTTTCAATTGCATAACTGGTAATACATTACCTTTTATTCTCTGTGCTATCTGTGTAGCTGATAAACTTAGGTCATAGCTTTTTACGAGGGCGGCAGTTCCTGAAACATAAGGAGTTGCTATAGAAGTTCCGTTTGTATATCCAAACTTATTATCTGGCAGGGTACTAATTATGCCAACACCTGGTGCAAAAACATCTACTTGTTGCCCATAATTAGAAAAGCTTGCTCTGTTTCCATCATGGTCAATTGCACCTACTGAAATCAGGTTTGGTATATCAAAAGCTGCCGGGTAGACAACATTACTTGTACCTTCATTTCCTACTGCACAAATAAAAATCATGCTTGAATTCTGCATAACTTCCTTTAAAGCAGCGTTGTATTTACTACATCCCCAACTGCAGTTAAGAATTTCCACCCCCATATTTTCTGCGTAATTTATAGCTTCTATTATATCATCAGTGTTCCCCAAATTATCGCCAATAAATTTAAGGGGTAATATCTTAGTTAATGGTGCAATGCCACTTATACCTTCACCATTATTTTGGGCAGCAATTAATCCTGCTATCGCTGTACCGTGATTTTCAGCTTCTGAATCATTTACTGTGTTATCATCATTCTTAAAATCCCACCCAGTGATATCATCAATATATCCGTTATTATCGTCATCAATACCATTATTAGGTATTTCATTTGGATTGATAAAAATATTATTAGCAATTTCAGGGTGTGTTATATCTATTCCCGTGTCTGCTACCCCAATAATAACGTCAGGTGATCCCTGTGTTAATTCCCAAGCTTGTAAAGCGTTTATTGCAGCTCCTGGCAATGCTTCTTTTCCTGGTGTAATTTCATCTGTTTCATATATTGCCTGGATATCGCTGAACTCAATAATTTCATCAAATATCTTTACTCTGTAGTTTGGTTGAGCGTATTCAATATTAGGGTCTTTATTCAAGTCTGATAATATGCTTTCTAAATTTACATTCTCGTTTATTTTGATTACATCTATATTTGATTCCTCAAAGCTCTTTTTTATGTTAAAGCTCTTTTGCTTAA